>CAZWVG010000038.1:0-31337 GCA_964637355.1 uncultured Gemmatimonadaceae bacterium | reverse complement strand
TCGCAAGGAGATTCCCGTGGCCGCTCCAGCCGACGCGCAAACGTCGACGCTCGACTCGCTCTGCATCAACACCGTCCGCACCCTGGCAATGGACGCCGTGCAGCAGGCAGAGAGCGGACACCCCGGGGCCCCGATGGGATTGGCGCCGCTCGCCTACTCCCTGTTCACGAAGCACATGCACCACGATCCGGCCAACCCGTCCTGGCCGAATCGCGATCGCTTCGTCCTCTCCAACGGGCACGCCTCGCTCCTGCTCTACACGTCGCTCTATCTCTCGGGCTACGACCTCTCGCTCGACGACATCAAGGCGTTTCGCCAGTGGGGGAGCAAGACGCCGGGCCACCCGGAGCACGGGCACACGCCGGGCGTCGAGACGACCACCGGCCCGCTCGGGCAGGGGGTCGCCAACGCCGTCGGCATGGCCGCCGCCGAGGCGCACCTCGCGGCGACGTTCAACACCGACGGGCACGCGATCGTCGATCACTTCACCTACTTCATCTGCGGCGACGGTTGCCTGATGGAGGGGATCTCGCACGAAGCGGCGTCGTTCGCCGGGCACTTCAAGCTCGGGAAGCTGATCGGGTTCTACGACGACAACGGGATCTCGATCGACGGCAAGACCGACATCACCTTCACCGACGACACGGCGAAGCGCTTCGAGGCGTACGGGTGGCAGGTGCTGCACATCGCCGACGTGAACGACCTCGCGTCGATCGACGCTGCGGTCGCCGAGGCCAAGGGCGACCTCACGCGCCCCACGCTCGTCATCACGAAGACGCACATCGGCTACGGCTCCCCCAACCGGCAGGACACGGCCAAGGCGCACGGCGAAGCGTTAGGCGAAGCGGAGATCAAGCTGACGAAGGAGGCGTTAGGCTGGCCGTGGAGCGACCCGTTCCACGTGCCCGAGGAAGCGCTGGCGCACTGGCGCCTCGCGAAGGAACGCGGCGCCGCGGCCAACGACGCCTGGCGCAAGGCGCTCATCGCCTACTCCAAGGCCGCCCCCGATCTCGCCAAGGAGTTCGGGCGACGGATGCACGGCGATCTCCCCGCCGGCTGGGAGCAGGCGCTCCCCACGTTCACCACCGAGAACGGAAACGTCGCCAGCCGCAACGCATCGGGGGTGGTACTCAACGACATCGCCGCGCGCGTCCCCGAGATCTTCGGCGGGTCGGCCGACCTCACCGGCTCCAACCTCACGCTCCTCAAGAAGGATTCGACCTTCTCGGCGGGGAACTTCGCCGGGCGCAACGTGCACTTTGGGGTGCGCGAACACGCGATGGGGGCGATGATGAACGGGATGGCGCTGCACGGCGGAATCATCCCGTACGGCGGGACCTTCCTCGTCTTCGCCGACTACATGCGCCCGGCGATTCGCCTTGCGGCGCTGATGAAGCAGCGGGTGATCTACGTCTTCACGCACGACTCCATCGGGCTCGGTGAAGACGGGCCGACGCACCAGCCGGTCGAGCAGCTCACGTCGCTGCGCTGCATCCCCAACATGACGGTCATCCGCCCCGCCGACGCCGCCGAGACGGCCGAAGCCTGGCGCTCGGCGATCAGGCACACCACGGGACCGGTCGCGCTGGTGCTGACGCGCCAGAAGCTCCCGCTCATCGATCGGACGAAGTACGGCGCTGCTGCCGACGCGGCCAAGGGGGGCTATGTCCTCGCGGACGCGACCGACGGAACGCCGGAGGTCATCATCCTCGCCAGCGGCTCCGAGGTCGACATCGCCCTCAAGGCCTACAACACCCTTGCCTCCGATGGCGTGCGCGCGCGGCTGGTGAGCATGCCGAGCCAGGAGCTGTTCCTCGCGCAGCCCGCGGAGTACCAGGCGTCGGTGCTCCCCGCCGGAACCAGGCGAGTGGCGATCGAGGCGGCGCACCCCATGTCCTGGCAGCGCTTCGTCGGGAGCGACGGGGCGATCGTCGGGATCGATGACTTCGGCGCGTCGGCGCCGTTCCAGACGCTCTACACGGAGTTCGGGATCACGGCCGATCACCTCGTCGCCGAGGTGCGTCGCGTCGTGGGGCGTTAGGCGCCCACGCGGAGAGCGTCGAGTGTGACCGTCGCGCGCTGGGCGCGCGGCGGTTGGCCCGGGCGCCGTCGCGCAAGCGCGACTGCGCCCGCTGCATTCGCGTAACGTCGTCCCGCACGTCTTCGCCGATCGTGCCGGTGTCCCGTGCCGGTGTCCCGTGCCGGTGTCCCGTGCCGGCCCGGGGGCGTCGATTATCGGTCCGATGACGGCAAGTCGGCGCGCCGGCTCGTCTTCGAGGCGACCCACTCGAGCACCATCAGCGCCGGGACGACGAACGGAAAGATCCCGTAGAGGGTGTCGCTCGCCGAGTGGGAGTGACGGTCGATGGCGATGAAGACCTGCCCGCAGAACGTCGCGGTGAGCAGGAGGGCGAGGTAGCCGGGCCAGCTGGCCGGGCGATGGATCCATCCCCACGAGACGAACCACGGGCGAGTCATGCGACGCTCCTGTCGGCACAGTGGATGGACGCGCGATGAAGACGCGTCATCAAAGTGCTTTGCATTGTAAAGCAAAAGGACCGAGCGTCAAGCGTCTCGACACGACCCTACTGCGCGGGGGGCTGCACGTCCTCGCCGACGCTGCCACCGGACCAGTCGGCGACACGCGACGCCCACGGGCGAAGGATCAGGTACACCACCGCCCAGCCGCCGAAGAACAGGAGGAACAGGCGCCGCAGGCCGGCTCCCGTGAGCGGGAGAAAGTGCTCGAGCACGAGGCTTCCGAAGAAGGCCGAGAGCCCGGCCACCCAGATCGTGTCGCGTCGGTCTTGTCGAATGTCTCGCGTCGACGTCACGCGCCCTCCAATGCGGTCACCTCCCATCTTGCAAACCCGCTCCTCCCGCTGGCAAGAGCGCCACTGGGATCGCGATCTTGCCGTGGGCGCGCCTGTTCGAATACGCGCTTGGCCGAACGCGCGCCTGCTCGAACGCGCATGCGTGAAGGCGTGCCGCCCCGCACGCGTGCGCGCCCCGAGCGGGCGCAGTGGTGCGCCGCGTCCTCGCACCCCACACCTCCCCTCTTCCGCCACCAGGAGTGCCCTGTGGACCTCGTCACCTCGATCCGCACCGAATACCATCGCTACCGTCGCCTGACCGAGCTGGCGCTCGAACAGGTCGCCGACGCAGACCTGTCGTTTCGCGAGTCGGATGACGCCAACTCGATCGCCATCATCCTGCGCCACCTGAGTGGAAACCTGCGCTCTCGCTTCACCGACTTCCTCACCTCCGACGGAGAGAAGCCCTGGCGCGCGCGCGACGAGGAGTTCGAGCCGCCTGACGGCGGACGCGATGAGCTGATGCGGCGCTGGAGCGAAGCGTGGGACGTAGTGGAGCAGTCACTGCGCGATGTGGAGGGCGCCGGGCCCGATGCGATGTCACGGACTGTCTACATTCGCGGTGTTGGGCTCTCCGTGCAGGACGCCTACCTCCGATCCATCGCGCACGTCGCGTATCACACCGGGCAGATCGTCTGGCTCGCGCGCGAGCGCGCGGGTTCGGCCTGGCGCACGCTCTCGATCCCTCGCGGGGGCTCGGCGGCGTACGCGGCGAATCCCACGCACGAGAAGTCGCCCGATCCGCCACGCGCCGGCTGACGTCGCCGATACACGGCGGCGGCGGATACCGTCAATCGACGTCGTTGGATGATCTCCTTGCCCGACGTCGTTGACCGACGTCATTGGCCGATGTCATTGGCCGACGTCATTGGCCGATGTCGTTGGCCGATGTCGTTGACAGAAGTCCTCGGCCGACGTCGTTGACTGAAGTCCTCGGCTGAATTCCTCGGCTGAAGTTGTTGTCTGACGCTCCCGGCGCCCCGGCGGCTCGTTAGGGCTCCGCACGCCGGTGCGGCGGGCTCGACAACCGTTGCATATGCGCGGTAATTGCGGTTACGATGTCGAAGTCGCACGCTGATGCAACGGGACCGCCACGCACGCCCGGCGAGTGGCACCCGCGTTCAGCGCGCGGCGCGACGGTGATCGCATGTGAGTCCCGCGGCAGCGGCAAGGAGCTCGATGGCCCCTGCAAGCATTTCCCCGGAATGGCTGCGCTCGCGCTACCGCGCCGCGCTGCTCATCCTGGCGGCAATCGGAGCGATGTCGATCGCGCTCGCCATCTGGCTGGCCAACGCCGCCGGCTGGGTGCGCCATTCGCGCGACGTCCTGCGCGTCTCGCGCGATGCCCACGTGCAGCTCCTCCTCGAGGAAGCCGCGATCCGCGGACGCGTGCTCACGAACGACACCACGGTCTGGCAATCGTCCGCTGCCGCGCGAACCGCCATGCGGCGCACGCTCGACTCGCTCGAGTTCCTCACGCGCGACAACGCCGTGCAGCATCGCCGGGCCGAGGAGGTGATCGCCACGGTGACGCGCTGGTGGTCCGATTCGGCCGAGCGCGCCGCGGCCGGCTCGACCGCCGTCGCGCCCCCCGAAGTGCGCGCCGAGGGACAGGCGCGCTTCGCCGAGGCGCAGAGGCGCTTTAGCGACTTCGTCAACTCGGAGCAGGAACTCTACCGACGGCGTGCGCGCCTCGAGTATCTCGTGCGCATCGCGACGACGGCCGCCACGCTCGCCGGCCTCCTCTTCCTCGCGATCCTCGTGATCCGCTTCGAGCGCGACTTCGCCTCCCAGTCCTCGGCGCTGGTGGCCAAGTCGCAGGCGCTCGACCAGCAGCTGCAGGCCTCGTGGGATCGCCTCGAGGCGCTCGGCGTCGCCAAGCGACGGCTGGAGTTCCTGCTCGAGAGTTCTCCGCTCGCCACCGCGATCGTCGATCGCGACGGGGTGGTCGAAGTGGTGAATCCGGCCTTCCTCGACCTGGCCTCGAGCAGCGATGTCGTCGGAACCTCGCTCGCCAAGGCCGTCCCGCTGCACGAGGCTGCACTCGCGCCGCTCGTCGCCGCCGCCCTGGAGGAAGGGCGCGCGTCGATCAACCAGGAGGTCGTCACCGAGGCACTCGCCGGTGGGGGCGGGCCTTCAGCGCGACCCGGCACCCCGAGCAGCACGTGGCTGGTGAACGTCTATCCGCTTCGCACCGATGCCGGCGAAACGGTCGGCGCGGGGGTCGTGATCGCCGACCTCACCAACGAGCGACAGCGCGAAGCCCAGTACCGCCAGGCGCAACGCCTCGAGTCGATCGGGCGCCTCACCGGCGGCATCGCCCACGACTTCAACAACATCCTCACCGTCATCGTCGGGTTTGGGGAGATGGCCGCGCTCGACGTGGCCGACAGCCTCGCCAACAGCACGCCGGTCGACCCGCACGCCGCCGACAGCCTGGAGCAGGTGCTGCTGGCGGCGGGGCGGGCGAGCGCCCTCACCCGCCAGCTCCTCGCGTACGGCCGGCAGCAGGTGCTGCACCCCGAATCGCTCCTCGTCTCTGGCGTGGTGCGCGAGGTCGACGCGATGCTCCGCCGGGTCATTGGCGAGGACGTGACGCTCGTGACGCGACTCCCCGAGTCGCTCTGGCCGGTACGCGTCGACCGCAGCCAGGTCGAGCAGATCCTGATGAACCTCGCGGTCAACGCGCGCGACGCGATGCCCGACGGCGGGCAGCTGGTCATCGAAGCACGCAACGTCGAGTTGGACGACGCCTACGCCAGCCGGCACGTCGGCACCAATCCCGGCGCGCACGTCCTCCTCGCCGTCAGCGACAACGGGACCGGGATGGACGCTGCCACCGCCGCGCGCGCCTTCGAGCCGTGGTTCACCACGAAGGAACCCGGGCGTGGCACCGGGCTCGGGCTCGCCACGGTCTATGGCATCGTCAAGCAATCGGGGGGGAGCATCGAACTCTACAGCGAACCGGGGCACGGGACGACCTTCAAGATCTACCTTCCGCGCGAGTTCTCCTCCCCCTCGGTCGCCAGCGAGACACCAGCCTCGCTCCCGGCACGGACCCCCGTGCGCGCAGCCCGGATCCTCCTCGTCGAGGACGATCCGGCCGTCGCCCTCCTCGCACGCGAAGTGCTCAAGGCCGACGGTCACACCGTCACCGCCGCCAGCAGCGGGCGTGAGGCGCTCCAACTGCTGGATGCATCGCCAGACTACGACCTCGTCATCACCGACATGGTCATGCCCGAACTCGGCGGGCGCGCGCTCGCCGACGAGTTGGCACGCCGCCAGATCGCCGCGAAGGTGATCTTCATGTCGGGCTACTCCGCCGAGGCGGTGACGCAACGAACGGTGCTCCCCCCCGATGCCGTCTTCGTGGAGAAGCCGTTCCGCGCCACCGACCTGCAGGACGTGGTACGGCGCCGGCTCGCCGAGGCGTGAGGCACTCGCTGCGGCTGGCGGGCCCGGCGCGTTAGGCGCGGACCCGGCGCACCGGCGTCAGGCGGCGCGCTCCCCGCCCATCTTCGCGTCAACACTCCACGGTCCCGCGCCCCACGCGGCAAACAGGAGGAAGATGAAGGAGTAGAGCATCACGGTCTCGCCACGGTTTGCCCACCACCAGATCGACCCGCTGTTGCCGGCGTGGATCCAGAAGTAGGCAACCGCCATCTCCCCGGACGCTATGAATGCCACCCACCGCGTCCCGAGCCCGAGGACGATGCACGTCCCCGCCACCAGCTCGATCACCCCTGCCGCTCCGAAGCGACTCATCAGCTCCACGGTGCCATTCGGTCCCATGCCGCCGAACCACCCGAGGAGCTTCTGCGCGCCATGCGACGTGAAGGCGAGACCGGCGAAGATGCGCAGCAGGGTCTGGGCGACGGGGACGAAGCGATCGTTGAGCGGAGCACGCACGAAAAACCTCCTCGATGTGGACGGCACTGCGACAGGTATCCCGAATATCTCATGCAGCGACTGGCGGAGCGCAACATCCGCGACGCCACCTTGACCAATGCTGGCGTGCCTGCTCCATTGATAGGTCGTCTCCCTCGAAGCCAGCGGAGAGAACCGATTGTCGATGGATCTCGATGCCGTGCTGCGGCACGCCAGCGTGCTGCAGCGAGCCACCACGCTGCGCGAGTTGATCGACCTCACGCTCGACGCAGTCCGTAGCGTGACGCGCTACCGCACGGCTTGGCTTGCCGTGCTCGAGCCCGAAGACCCGGGGCACCTCCGCGTGGTGCAAGTCGACGGACCCATGCGCGAGATCGTGCTGGAGAACGCACCGCGCATACGAATCGCTGGCGACGCGATGCTCGCCGACGTGCTCGAGGGAGGGCGCCCGGTCGTCGTCCTCGACGCTCCCGCGGACCCGCGCACCAACAAGGCCATCGTCGCGGCGCTCGGCAATCGGACGATCGTCAATGTCCCGCTCTCCACGGGCTCAAGCGTCGTCGGCGCGTTAGGCGTCGGGACCTTCGGCGAGGAAGGGGTCCTCCCGCCGACCGATGACGAACTGCAGGCGCTGGTGATCCTCGGCACGCAGCTCGCCGGCGCGCTCGTGCGCCTGCGGCTCCTCGATCGCCAGCAGAAGGACGCCGCCAACCAGGCAGCGCTCGAGCGTCAGCTCGAGTCGCTGCAGCGCGTCGAACTCATGGGCGTGCTGGCCGCGGGGGTCGCCCATGACCTCAACACCTACCTCACCGTCGTCCTCGCCAATCTCGACGGGCTCGATACGACGGCACTCGGCGACGACGCGATCGCCGTGGACGATGCCCTCCTCGCCACGCGCCGCGCCGCGGGCGTGGTGAAGCAACTCCTCTCGCTCGGGCGCGCGCAGTCGCGACGCGAGGATCGCGTGGATCTCAACGCGCGCGTCGCCAGTACGTTGCAGCTGGTACGGTCGTCGATCCCCGCCGAGGTCACAGTGGTCCATGAGGTGGGCAGCGCGCCGGTCGTCGAGGGCGATCCGGTCCAGATCGAGCAGGCGCTTGCCAACCTCCTCATCAATGCGCGCGATGCCGTGGGGCGATCGGGGCGCATCTCGGTGCAAGTCGGGGAGCGCGAACTCACCGAGGATTTCGTCGCCTCGAATCGCTGGGCACGTCCGGGACGCTACGGGCTCGTGCAGGTGCACGACTCGGGGCGCGGCATCGATCCCGAGGTCCTCCCGCGCATCTTCGATCCGCTCTTCTCCACCAAGCACGCCGGGACCGGCCTCGGGCTCGCCGTCGTGTCGCGGGTCGTACAGCAGCACGACGGCCTGATTCATTGCGAGTCGAGCCGCGACGGCGGAACGACGTTCGAGCTCTTCCTCCCCGTCACGCGCTGAGCGCCTAACGCCCCACCCACCAGCGGTTGTCGAGTACCTCGGCGATGCGCCGCGCGGCGCGTGCGGCACCGTCGGTCTCCACCGCGCGATAGCGCACCGGCGCGTGGATCGCCTCGAGCGCGCGCGCGGCCAGCGACTCGGCGGTGAGCCCGGCGAATTCGACCGCGCGATCGGCGTCGTAGTTCGCGAGGCGCGTGCGCACGTGCACCCGCTGCTCGAAGTGGCGCTGCAGCGGGAACGAAAGAAATGGACGCCGAGTGGCTACAAGTTCCATGCAGGTGCTCAACCCGCCCTGCACGAGCGCGAGGTCGCAGCAGGCGAGATGCTCGAAGAGGTTGTGCACGTACGTGCGCACTTCCAGTCCGTCACGCTGGAGAAAGCGCGACGGATCGAGGCGCGGGCCAGCGACCAGGATCGTGCGGAGCGTCGGCTCCTCCCGACGCATGTGGCGGTGCGCGTCGGCGATCCGATCGAGAAGATGATGTCCCACGCCAGTGCCGCCGACCGACGCGATGACCACGCGCTCGTCGGGGCGGTAGCCGAGGCGCGCGCGAAGGCGATCCGTATCGGCGAAGGCGGCGGGATCGAACGGGAGCGCATACCCCGCGTACGAATAGTTGCGATCGGTCCAGTCGCGAATGCGCGGAAGTCCCGGCCCGAACGGAAGCTCGGTGACATCATCGGGATTGCCGATGTAGATCGAGGCGTCCCGCAACGCCGGGTAGCGCGCCACGTGCTCGATCTCGTCGGCGTTGCGGTCGGCGCAGAGATGCGCCTCGCGCGCATCGTCACCCGTGGGGAGGCAGCCGACGAAGTCGGTAAGGAAGACGAACGGTTGCCGCTTGAGTTCCGGGTTCTCGTGATAGTAGTAGTCCACGTCCCATGCCTCGTCGCCGATCACGAGATCGTAGTGCTCGGCGTCGACGAGATCGCAGAAGGTCATGAAGTTGTTCGCCATGATCTCGTCCATCGTGCGCAACGCGAAGAAGGCATGCAGGTCGTGCTCGCCGGCGACGTGCTCGAAGTGCCGGCTCTCGTTGGCGAGGCGTGCAGTGATCGGGTGCACGCGCTCTCCCTCCTGCACGAGGTAGCGCGCGGCGGGATCGACGGTGAACCAGTCGATCGCGATATCCGGGTGTATGCGACGTAACTCGCGGGCGATCGCCAGGTCGCGTTGCACGTGACCGAGCCCGATCGGGGAGGAGATGAAGAGGACCTTGCGCGGTCGCTGCATCGCGCGCGTCCAGGTCATCGAACGCGGCGCGCCTTCGACGAAGTCGCGTACCGCACGATTGAAGAGCACCGGGTCGCGCGCCGCGGTCACATGCCCGCCCCCCGCGATGGTGATCATCCGCGATCCGGGAACCAGTGCGTGCACCGCCTCCCCTTCGGGGTACGGGACGCGTCCGTCGGAGTCGCCGTGCAGCACCAACGTCGGACAGCGTACGTTGCGCGCATAGTCGCTGACGTCGTATCCCTGCCACCCCGTCCGGCACCAGTCCATCACCTCGCCGGTACTCGCCCACGCGTATCGCACGCCGTCTTCGTACTGCTTGGTCGAGTGCGGCTCGGTGAAGATCGTCCCGATGAACCAGTCGACGAAGGCGGGCCAATCCTTGCGCATGCGTTCGCTCGCGGCGCGTGCGCGCACGAGTTGCTCCCCCTCGAGCAGCGACTGGGCGAACCCCCCGGCGACGATCACGTGGGAGATGCGCGCCGGCTGCTCTGCCGCCAGCCGCAATACCGTCATCGTCGACGCCGAGATGCCGACCAGGGCGCAGCGCTCCACCTCGACTGCGTCGAGCACCGCGACGAAGTCGGCGTAGTAGTGCTCGAAGCTGTAGGCTGCCTGCCCGTGCGGACGCCCGGAGCGCCCGTTCCCCCGTCCGTCGGTGACGACCACGCGAAAGTGGCGCGACAAGTAGGGAACCGTCGCCTTGAGGAATTGCGCATGCACGATCTGGAACGGCGGGGCAAACGCGATCCACGGGCCGCGGTCGCCGTACACCGCGTACCAGAGCGAGACGCCGTCGCGGTCGACGACCCCTTCGTGCACCGGCGATACCGTGTCGAACGGCGATGTCCCGTCGTCGGGGAGTGTTCCGCCGGGCGGGAGCTCTCCGACGACCTTCGCGAATCGCTCGTGTTGGTTCATGGAGCGGGCGGGCTCGGTGCGCTGTCGGCAGTTGGGGTGGACGCGAGGCGTTCGTCGAGAGAGGCGAGGAGCGCCCCCACCGCATCGAGCGCGGCGCGGTGTTGCGAGCGTTCGGACTTGACCTCGAGGAGGTCGGCGAACTCCATCCCCAACCAGAATTCGGAGATCCAGGTGGCGATCACCTCGGCGGTGAACGGCGGCGGGAGCGTGACGCCGCGTCGCTCGTACGACGCCAGTGCCTCGCGTACGCCATTGAGCACGAGCTTCTTCCAGGCCAGGACCTGTGGGACGAACTTCTTGCGCAATTCCTTGTTGGAGAACGACGCCGCCCAGAGTTCGGCCTGCACGCGCACGAAACCCGACGCGAGGTCGTCCTCGTAGAATCGCCGTGCCTCTTCCCACTTGCGCGCAAAGCTCCCGGGCCCGCGGTACATCAGCTGCTGGCGCTCCAGCAGTCGCCGGTTGGCCGCATCGAGCACGTCGATGACCAGTTGGTCCTTCGTGCGAAAGTGGTAGTTGATCAGCGCGTGATTCACGCCGGCATCCTTGGCGATCTCGCGCACGCTCAGCGCGGCATACCCTTCGGTCGCGAGTCGCCGGAACGCTGCCTCGAGAATCCGGGCCTTGGTGTCGGTGGGATCGCCGTCGGCGATGCGGACGGGAGAGTTCGCGGTGGCGCGACGTCGCGCAGGCGTGGAACGGGGCTTGGCGCTTGCCATGCGGATTTCAATGGGTGAACGAGCGATTTAAACGACTGTACAATTGCTACGCGCGCGTGCGGGGCGTGTCAAGCGCGCGCAAGGCAACGCGCAGGGCCTGACGAGACACCGGCGCGGGCCACGATACGCCCGACATCGACTCTGGTGGCGAGCACAAGCGGCGATCGCCGTGCGTCATAGAGCCCGTCGCCCGTCTTGCGTGCACGAAGGCGGCTCGTAGAATGACTCACCCCAACCCGCGCCGAGATGCAATACTCCTTCGTTCGTCGTACCGGCATCCTCTGCGTAGCCGTTGCCGCCCTCCTCTGCGAGGATGGCTGCTCCAGCAACTCCTCGGCGCGTACGGCCCCCGCGCCAGCCGACCCCGGCTCGAGCCGCTCCGTCATCACGGCGGCGCAGATTACCGAGGGGCGCTATACCAACGCCTTCGAGGCCGTCGAGGCGTTGCGCTCGAACTGGCTCCACAAGCGCGGCAACGACTCGATCAACAATCCCAGCGAGATCCAGGTGTATCTGGACAACGTGCGCCTGGGCGAGATCGACACGCTGCGGGGCATCCAGTCCAACGCGATCATCTCGATTCGCTTCATTCCGGCGGTAGAGGCGACTTCCCGGTGGGGACTCGGCCACGCGTCCGGCGTCATCTTCGTCTCCACTCGAAACTGACCGTGCAGCACTTCTCCTTACGGCGGCGCGCGTTGATCCTCGCGACCGCCAGCGCGATGCTGGGCGTGGCGTGCGCGCGCGAGTCGACGACGAGCGCGCCCGCCGATCCTTCGTTCGAATGGTTCGAGTACACCGGGAACGACTCGGCGCTCGCCGGCGACGCGAGCGACAGCGCGTCGTATCACAATCCGGTGCTCGCCGGCTTCTATCCCGATCCGAGCATCTGTCGCGTCGGCGACGACTATTACCTGGTCACGTCGAGCTTTTCCTGGTTCCCCGGCGTCCCGATCTTCCATAGCCGCGACCTGACGCACTGGACGCAGATCGGGAGCGTGCTCGATCGCCCGTCGCAGCTCCCGCTCGACTCGGCCGGCGTATCGCGCGGGATCTTCGCGCCGACGATTCGCCATCACGACGGCGTCTTCTACATGATCACCACCCTCATCGACCGGGGTGGGAGCTTCATCGTGACGGCGACCGATCCGGCAGGGCCGTGGTCCGAGCCGAATTATCTCGGTTTCGACGGGATCGATCCGGA
The DNA here is from genome assembly GCA_964637355.1 of uncultured Gemmatimonadaceae bacterium. Classification (GTDB taxonomy): domain Bacteria; phylum Gemmatimonadota; class Gemmatimonadetes; order Gemmatimonadales; family Gemmatimonadaceae; genus SCN-70-22. Next base: position 19,060 of record CAZWVG010000038.1, on the reverse strand, counting down.
CATCTTCTTCGATTCGGACGGACGCGCCTGGGTGGTGAACAACGGGCCGCCTGACGAGACGCCGCGCTATGACGGGCATCGCGCGATCTGGATCCAGGAGTACGACCTGACCCGCAAGGCGATGGTCGGCGAGCGGAGCGTGATCGTGAACGGCGGCGTCGACATCAGCAAGAGGCCCGTCTGGATCGAGGCGCCGCACCTCCTGCGCGTCAACGGCTGGTACTACCTCATCGCGGCAGAAGGGGGGACCGCCGAGAACCATTCGGAAGTGGTGTTGCGCAGCAAGGCGATTCGCGGGCCCTACATTCCGTATGCCGGCAACCCGATCCTCACGCAGCGGCACCTGGACGCGTCGCGCCCGAACCCCGTCACCTCGACCGGTCACGCCGACTTCGTCCAGACCCCCGCGGGAGACTGGTGGGCCGTCTTTCTTGGCACGCGCCCGTATCGCGGCGACTTCTACAACACCGGGCGCGAGACCTTCCTCCTTCCCGTCGACTGGAGCGGGGAGTGGCCGGTGATCCTGCGTGGCAACGCCACCGTGCCGTACACCGCGCGGCGCCCCGCGCTCCCGTTGCAGCCGGCGGGTCCGATTCCCTTGAGCGGCAACTTCACGTATCGCGACGAGTTTGCCGATTCGACGCTGCGGCGCGACTGGGAACTCCTTCGCACGCCGCGCGAATCGTGGTACACCCTCGCCAACGGCGCGCTGACGCTGCGCGCGCGTCCGGTACCGATCGACGGGAACCAGCAACCCTCGTTCATCGCGCGGCGCCAGCAACACCTGACGATGACTGCCACCACCGCGATGCGTTACGCGCCGCAGCGCGACGGCGATCGCGCCGGGCTCGTCGCCTTCCAGAACGAGCGGTACTACTTCTTCGTAGGGCTCGCGCGCGAAGAGGGGAAGGACGTCCTCGTGCTCGAGCAGGGAAATCCCGATTCGACCAGCACGGCGCCGAAGCGCATCGCGACCGTTCCACGTCCCCCAGGCGCGAGCGATACCACCTACCTGCGCATTGCCGCCAACGGGGACCGCTATTCGGTGTCGTTCGCCGTCACGCCGGACAACTGGACGGCGCTCGGACCCGATCTCGACGGAACACTCCTGAGCACCAAGGTGGCCGGCGGCTTCGTGGGGACGATGATCGGCCCGTACGCCTTCAAGGCCCCGTGAACGACGCGCCGCGTACGTGTTGCGCGGCGCGCGTCACTGCAAGTCCGCGCGTGAGCGGCGCGGTGTACGTCAACTGACCGGCTGCGACTCCGGATCCCAACGACGCACGGCCTCTTCCACGCCCTGCAGGTGGGCGCGCATGCGCTCCACGCCGACCGCTTCGTCGCGCGCTTCGATTGCCGCCAGGATTCCCAGGTGCTCGGCGTGATCGCGCTCGCGCGAGAAGATCCCCAGGATCATGCGCTGCTCCGCCGAGAATAGCTCGACGAGTACGTCGATGAGCTGGGCGAGGACCGTGTTCCCAGAGGCGATCGCGATCTGGCGATGGAAGCCCATGTTCGACGAGTGCTGCACGTTGTTGTCGTGCAGGTGCTCCCCTGCCTCGTTCAACAGGCGGCGCATCTCGGCGACATGCTCGGGCGTGGCGTTGCGCACCGCGTCGCGCACGCACTGCAGTTCGAGGAGCATGCGCGCACTGATCAGGTCCTGCAGCAGCTTGCGCGTGACGGTGCCGCTGAAGTCGGGGCTCGCAACGAGGAGCACATCCTCACTGCGCGTCACGTAGACGCCCGAGCCGTGGCGGATCTCGACCCACCCCATCGTCTCGAGCTTCTTGAGCGCCTCGCGAATCGTCGGGTGCCCCACGCCGAAGCGGCGCGCCATCTCCATGATCGCCGGGAGCCGGTCCCCCTGCTGATACTGGCCGTCCCGGATCATCGCCTTGATGCGGCTGGCGAGGCGGTCGGCCATGCCACGCTTGAGCACCGGTTGGAACGAACCGCTCATGTCGTCTCCCGAAATCCTGGCGAGAAGTCATCTCACAAATAGTCGACGGCCTCCGGCCGGCGCTGCGCGCCGGCTTGACCGGCGACTGGTTGTGAGATGTCCTGTAATACTGCATCCCGACGATCGGCGCCGCGTGCAGTCAGCGCCGTTGCACCTGGCGAGCACGCACGTCGAGCCGAACCTCCTGCAGCTGCATCGAATTCCCCCCCACCATCACGTCGAACGCCCCAGGCTCCACGACGAGACGCATCTCGGGATCGTGGTATTCCAGCTCCGCGCGCCCGATGGTGAATTGCACCGTACGCGTTTCTCCCGGCTGGAGCAATACGCGCGAAAAGCCACGCAGCTCCTTCACCGGGCGCGTGGCCCGGCTCCTCACGTCGCGCACGTACAGCTGCACGACTTCCTCGCCGGCACGCATGCCGGTGTTCGTGACGTCGACCGAGACCGTGGTGTGCCCGTCGGGAGCAATCTCGCTCGCTGATAGCCGCAGGTTGGCGTACGCGAAGGTCGTATACGACAACCCGAAGCCGAACGGGAAGAGCGGCTCGGTCGACGCCGAAAGATAGCCACGGCGCGCCGACGGCTTGTAGTTGTAGAAGACCGGGAGCTGCCCGATGTCGCGTGCAACGGTCACGGGGAGCTTCCCGCCAGGATTCACGTCGCCAAAAAGCACCTCGGCGATCGCCGTTCCACTCTCCTGACCGAGGTACCAGCCATCGATGATCGCCGGCACTTCGCGCACCACGCTGGGGATCGACGCAGGGCGCCCGTGGATCAGTACGAGCACCACTGGAGTTCCCGTGGCGACGATCGCGTGCACCAGCTTCTCCTGCTCTCCCGGGAGGTCGATCGCCGCGCGATCGCCGAGGTGATTCTCGGCGAATCCCTCGCGCGAGGTCTGCTCGTTGTCACCGACGACGACGATCGCCACCTCGCTCTTCCGCGCGAGCTCCACCGCGGCAGCAATGCGCGGCACGTTGTCGGCCGGGCGGGTGGTGAGAACGGTGTTGCCGCCCGAGCGCTGGTGCGAGCGCGTCCCCCCCATGTGCGGCTGCGGATCGGTGGTAAACGTCGAGTCCTCGGTGATACGCGCACCTTCCGCATACTCCACCGTTGCAGCTGCCGGAAGGCGCGCGCGGATCGCCTCGAGGATCGTGACCCCTTCGCGCGGCGTCCCCGAATAGTTGCCCAGCATCAACTCGGCGGCGTGCGGGCCGATCACGGCCACGCGCGAGAGGCGCGACGCGTCGAGCGGGAGCGCGGCGTTGTCGTTCTTGAGGAGGATGATCGATTGCCGCGCCGCCTCGAGCGCCAGCGGCCGATTGGTTGAGGCGCCCGAGATGCGCGCCGCCGCATCGGGATCGACGTACGGATTCTCGAAGAGCCCCAGCACGAACTTCGCCGTGAGGAGGCGCCGCACCGCATCATCGACCTGTGCGAGCGGAACGCGCCCGTTCTTCACCTGCTCCACGAGCGTCTGGTACGTCTCGATGTCGGGGAGCTCGATGTCGACGGTCGCGGCGAGCGCGAGGCGTGCCGCTTCGCTCTTGTCCTCGGCGAGATGATGACGCGTGATGAGGTCCTGGATCGCGCTCCAATCGGAGACGATCGTCCCGTTGAACTTCCATTCGCCACGCAGCACGTCGTGCAGCATCCAGCGATTGGCGTGCGACGGGATTCCGTCGATCTCGTTGTACGACGGCATCACGCTCATCGCCCCCGCCTCGCGCACCGCCGCCTCGAAGGGGACGAGGAACATGTCGCGCAGCGTGCGCTCGCCGAGGCTCGCCGGGGCGATGTTCTGCCCCGATTCGGGTTGCCCGTGCCCGGTCATGTGCTTGAGCGTGGCGATCACGCGACCGGGGGCGAGCGGTGCCTCGCTGTTGGGCGCGCGCTTCCCCTGCAGGCCCTCGACAGCTGCAACGCCGAGTCGCGCGGTGAGCCACGGATCCTCGCCGTAGGTCTCCTCGATGCGCCCCCAGCGCGGGTCGCGCGCGATGTCGATCACCGGCGCGAGCACCTGATGCGCACCGCGCGCGCGCGTCTCGGCGGCCACCACGGTGAAGACCCGCTCGACGAGCGCGGGATTCCAGCTGCTGGCGAGAGCGATGGCCTGCGGAAAGCTGGTGGTGCCGAGTGCACGCAGACCGTGCAGCGCTTCTTCGTGGAAGAGGATGGGGATGCCGAGTCGCGTGTGGGTGGTGACCCAGCGCTGCATCGCATTCGTGTACTCCGCCTCGCCGCGCCCATCGTGCCCGTCGCTCGGGCGCTCGATGCGCCCGATCCCGATGCGGAACCAGTCGTTGACCTTCGTCGAGTCGAACGAGCCGTCGGCTGCAAGCATCCCCGATGTCGACGATCGGATGCTCAGCATCTGCGCGACCTTCTCCTCGAGCGTCATGCGCCCGAGCAGATCGGCGACCCGTTGCGCCACCGGGCGATTGCGATCCTGATAGGGATGGCCGCGCGAGACCTGCGCCTCCCCCGTCGACGCGCTCACGGCGAGCACCAGGGCCGCGACGCGCAGTCGATCACTCGTCAGACGCAACATGCTGCCTGGCCACGCGCACGATGGCATCGAAGGCCGGCTTGGGATTGCCATTCCGGTCGAAAAGGAGCGGGTAGCTGGTTCGTCCGCGCACCGGCCAATCATTCAACCAGGAATCGCCGTCGGCCACCCCCCAGAACGTCACGCGACTCACCGTGCGCGCATGCTTGAGGTACACGGCGAACAGCTCGGCGTAGCGCGCGGCGAGTTGCTGCTGCACTGAGTCGGGGAGCCCTGCGCGGTACGGATTCAGGCGATCCTGCAGCTCGGCGTTGAAGGCGATGTCAGCACCGCGGTTGTTGCCGACGGCCGGGAGCACGTCGACATCGAGCTCGGTGATCATCACCTTCACGCCAAGCGCCGCGAAGGCCGCGATCGTCGAGTCTTCCTGCGCCACCGAGGGCCAATCGAGCTTGTTGTGCCCCTGCAGCCCCACGCCGGTGATCGGAACGCCCGAGCGCTGCAACGCCTGCACGATGCGCACCGCACCGGCGCGCTTGGGGGCGTTCTCCACGCTGTAGTCGTTGTAGTAGAGCTCCGCCTTGGGATCGGCCTCGTGGGCAAAGCGGAATGCCTGCTCGATGTAGTCGTCGCCGATGATTCTGCGCCACGGCGTGTCGCGCATCGTCCCGTCCTCATTGAGCGCCTCGTTCACCACGTCCCACCCGCGCACGCGCCCGCGGTATCGTCCAACGACGGTGTGGATGTGGTCGCGCATGCGTGCGAGGAGCGTATCACGCGAGACCGGCTTTCCGCTCGCATCCTCGAAGACCCAGCGCGGTACCTGGCTGTGCCAGACGAGCGTGTGCCCCACCACGAACATTCCGTTCCTGGTCCCGAAGTCGACGTAGGCGTCGGCCGGCGCGAAGTCGTATTCGTCGAGGCGCGGATGCACCAACGCCCATTTGAGAACGTTTTCAGGGGTGACGGTATTGAAGTGCTGCCTGACGAGTGCGGCGCCGCGCGCGTCGAGCCCGGTGAACTGCCGCGGGTTGAGCGCGGCGCCGACCAAGAAGCTCCCGCCGATCGCCTCCTTGAGCGACACGGGCGTTAGGCTCGGCGCCTGCGCAGCGACCGACGGCGCCGCCGCGACGTGCGACCCGGTACCACCGCAGGCAGTGGCGGCGAGCAGCGCCGCGCCGAGCGACATCGCGCGCACCGCCAGACGCAACGCCGGCGAGTCGCTCACGGCGTCACCCCGGCCACCACCCCCGACGCGAGCGTCTCCTCTGCTGTCACGAAGTTCCGACGGCGCACCGCCAGTTCATCCGTCATCCTCACCTCCATCGCCTTGTCGATGCGATAGAAGAAGAGGCAACCCACCGTGAGCGCAAAGGTGATCGCCGGATAGACGCTCACCGTGAGGCGAATTCCTTCCAGCGCCCGCTCGGTCTGGTCGACATTCGGCACGTAGCCGTGCAGCGCGAGGAGGTACCCGCTGATCGCGCCGCCGAATCCCAGCCCCGCCTTGAGCCCGAAGACGATCGCCGAGAAGACGATGGCGGTGGCGCGGCGATGGTTCTTCCACTCCGAGTAGTCGGCGACATCGGCCATCATGGCCCACAGCAGCGGGATGGTGTAGCCATACGCAAACTGGCGCAGCGACTCGATGACGAACGAAGCGACGATCGCCCCGCGGGGAATGAAGAGGAACGCGGCGGTGAAAACGGCCGTCCCTATCATCCCCCACATGAAGACCTTCTTCTTCCCATGCAGCGTCGCCTGCCTGGTCGAGAGCATCACGCCGATGATCGTCGAGCCAAGCCCAAAGACGTTGAACAGGGAGAACAGGTCCTCGCGCTGCTGGAAGTACTTGAAGTAGTAGAGCATCACGCCGCCGCGCATCGAGAGCGTGATGAAGAGGAAGATCGTGAGCACGAACATCGCGATCCACGGCCCGTTGGTCGTGAGGTCGGCGAAGTCCTGGCGAATCGAGGTGCGCTGCGCCGGATCGGGACGCACCCGCTCGCGCGTGGTGGCGAACGTGATGATGAAGAAGACGACGGCGAGGAGCGAGAAGAGCCCCATCGTGTACTGGTAACCGCGCGCCGTGTCTCCCTGCCCGAAGTACTGCACGAGGGGGAGCGACATTCCCTGGATCACGAATGCCGCACTCATCGCCAGCACGAAGCGATACGACGAGAGGCTCGTGCGCTCCTTGAGGTCACCGGTGATCACCCCGCTCAGCGCCGAGTACGGGAGGTTGTTCGCCGAGTACACCATCATGAGGAGCGTGTACGTGACATAGGCGTACACGAGCTTTCCACTCGGCCCGAGGTCCGGCGTGGTGAAGGTGAGGAATCCCATGATCCCGAACGGCACCGCCGTCCACAGCACCCACGGGCGAAACTTTCCCCAGCGCGTATTGGTGCGGTCCGCCACGATCCCCATGAGGGGGTCGAAGATCGCGTCGAAGACGCGGACGGCGAGGAAGAGCGTCCCGGCCGCCGCCGCCGTGATCCCGAACGTGTCGGTGTAGAACGACAGCTGGAAGACCAGCATCGACTGGAAGATGAAGTTGGCCGCGGCATCGCCCAGCCCATAGCCAACCTTCTCGGTCACCGACAGTCGTTCCATGAAGTTCCTCGTTAGGATCCCGCACGCACGCGCAGCGTCACCCGCTGCAGGTCGACGTCACGCGACGACGTCCCGACCATCACGCTGAACTCCCCCGGCTCGACGATCCACCGCATCCGCACATCGTGAAAGGCGAGCGAATCCGGCGTGATCTCCAGCGCCACCGTGCGGCGCTCGCCGGGGTCCAGCGTCACCTTCTCGAATGCCTTGAGCTCCTTCACCGGGCGCGTCACCGAGCTCACGCAGTCGCGGATGTACAGTTGCACCACCTCGCTCCCGGCGCGCGCGCCGACGTTCGTGACGTCGACCAGCGCGCGCGTGCGTCCATCGACGCCGATCTCGTCCTGCTCGAGCCGCACGTTCTCCAGCGCGAAGTTCGTGTAGCTCAATCCGTAGCCAAATGCGTAGAGCGGCGACACGTCGGCGAAGAGATAGCCGCGCCGCGACGACGGCTTGTGGTTGTAGTAGACGGGGAGGTGCCCCACGGAGCGCGGGAACGAGATCGGGAGCTTCCCGCCGGGATTCACGGCGCCGAAGAGCACGTCCGCCACCGCTTGTCCCGATTCCTGCCCGAGGTACCAGCACTCGAGGATCGCCGCCGCATGTTCGGCGAGATACGGGATCGAGAGCGGACGACCGTTGAAGAGGCAGACTACCACCGGAATGCCGGTATCCACGAGCGCGCGCGCCAGCGTTTCCTGCTCCCCCACCAGGTCGAGACTCGTCCGGTCGCCGAGGTGCGTGAGCGACCAGGCCTCGCGCGACGTCTGCTCGTTGCCACCGATCGCCAGCACGATCACGTCGGCGCCGCGCGCCACCTCCACCGCCTCGGCGATCATCCGCCGGTCTTCGTGGGGATCGGAGGGGGTGACCGCATCCTGGTTCCACGAGCCACCGATCGTTATGCGGCACCCTTCGGCGTAGCGCACGGTACTCCCGGGGTGTGCGACACGCCTGATGCCGTCGAGCACCGTGACGTGATGCGTCGGCACGCCGCTGTATCCGCCGAGCATCACGCGGTCGGCGTTAGGCCCGATCACGGCGATCGTGGCCGCGCGCGACGGGTCGAGCGGGAGGAGCTCCGCGTCGTTCTTGAGGAGCGTAATCGTCTCGCGCGCGGCTTCGAGCGCGAGCGCGCGATGCTCCGGCCGCGCCGCCACCTCGCCCGCGGCGTCCACGTCGACGTATGGCGTGTCGAACAGCCGCATGCGGAACTTCCAGTAGAGCATGGGGGCGATCAGGTCGTCGAGGTCGCCCTCGCGCAGCGTCCCGTCGCGCACGAGGTCCGCCAGGTGCAAATAGCAGTCGGGCTCGGGGAGTTCGATGTTCACCCCGGCGCGCACGGCCAGCGCGCACGCCTCGCGCCGGTCGGCGGCAACGTGGTGCCCATGCGTGTCGGGGCGATCGCTGAGCTCCCAGATCGCGTAGTAGTCGGAGACGACGAACCCCTCGAAGCCCCACTCCTTGCGCAGCACGTCGCGCAGGAGCCACTCGCTGGCGTGCGATGGGACGCCGTCGATTTCGTTGTACGAGGCCATCACGCTGATCGCGCCCGCTTCGCGGATGCACGCCTTGAACGGGGCGAGAAACGTCTCGCGCAACACGCGCATCGACACGTTGGCCGGCGCGCAGTTGCTCCCCCCTTCGGGTTGTCCGTGGGCGGCGAAGTGCTTGAGCGTGGCGATGACCTTGGTGTGGTCGGCGAACGACGCGTCGCCCTGAAACCCGAGCACCGCCGCGACGCCGAGTCGCGTGACGAGGTGCGGATCCTCCCCGAACGTCTCCTCGACGCGCCCCCACCGCGGATCGCGGGCGACGTCGACCACGGGGGTGAGTGCCTGGTGCGTCCCGCGGGCGCGCGCTTCGTGCGCCGTCATCGCGTACAGGCGCTCCACGAGCCCGGGATTGAACGTGGCCCCGAGTCCGATCGGTTGCGGGAAGCTGGTTCCTTCGATGGCTGCCAACCCGTGGAGGCACTCCTCGTGGAAGATCACCGGGATCCCCAGGCGGGAGCGCTCCATGAAGAAACGCTGTATATCGTTTGTCAGCTGCGCCATCTCGCGCGCAGTGCGCCCGCCGCCGGCATCGCTCGGCCGCCCCACCTGGCCGATCCCGTTGCCGTGGGCGAACGCTTCACGCGCCTTCGCCTCGTCGAAGCGCCCTTCGGCATCGACGAGGGTCGTCGCCTTCTGCTGCCAGACGCACATCATCTGCGCCGCCTTCTCCTCGAGCGTCATCTGCGCGAGGAGGTCCAGGACGCGCTCGCCCGGGGGGAGCGAGGCGTCCTGATACCGGTGCTGCGAACTCGTGTCGTGCTCCGTCACTCAATATCCGGGGTTCTGTGGATACTTCGGTCCCTTCAGCACACCGTCGATCTGCGACTGCGGGATCGGACGAAGTGCATGCTTGAGCGCCACGTTGGCCGAGGCGTGCGGGTTGTACTTTTTCACGCGATTCACGAAGAACTGTGCCCCCGGTCGCACGAGGTCGTACCAGCGGGTGAACTCCCCCGCGAGCTCGCGCTCGCGTTCGTCCATGATGAAATCCAGCGTGATGTCGCTCGGCGTCACCATCTGCCGTGGATCGCTCTTGTAGGCCGGTGCTGCAGCACGCACGCGCAGCACGTTGATGTTCGCCGCTGCTTCGGTGAGGTTGTTGAGTCCAAGCGCCGCTTCTGCTGCGATGAGGTAGACCTCCCCGAGCCGCAGCACCACCTGCACCTTCCCCCCTTCCTGCGCGGTGAGGTTGGCGCGGCGGTTGTCCTGGAACTTCTTGAGCGAGGGATATCGGTCCCAGCTGATGTAGCCGTCCGACGCCGCCGTCCGGTCACCACAATACACGCTGGGATCGGCGACGCCAGCCGGACAGATCGTGCGGATCATGTACTTCTTGGTCTGCCGCACGCTGTTCGGGACGAGGTAGGTTGCCATGAACGAGGTGGTATCGCCCACGTTCACGACCTCGCCGCTCGAGCAGAAGGGGCAATTCCCGGTCGGATTGCGCTGCCCGCCGACCGTCGCCACCCAGACGGTCTGGTACGAGCCATCGAAGCGCGTGTCCATGATGTCGCTCGCGCCAGGCGTCCCGGCCCAGCGATTGTCGAACACCTTGAGCCCGAACTGCGTCGGCATCAGCCGGCGGAACGGGCGCCCGTTGTTCAGGTCACGCGGGATCCCCACACCGACGGCGGCATTGTCGTACTGTCCGAGGTAGACCAGGTGCAGATAGTTGTACTGGTCGCCCCCGTCGTAATGCGTCAGGTCGTACGAGAACTGCACCGTGAAGATGAACTCGGACTGATTCGCGTTGTAGTTCGTGTTCTCGCAGTAGCCCTGGCGCCCCGGATCGGCAGCGCGCGCCACGCACCACAGGTCGGCGTACACCGGCGTGAGCGAGTACGTACCGGAGGCAATCACCGCCTTCGCGTCGGCCAGTGCCGCCTGGAAGTCTCCCTGCTTGTTCGGCGAGTAGTCCTTGTACGCACGCGTGAGGTAGACCTTGGAGCGGAGCGCCTGCGCAGCGCCCTTCGTGGCGCGCCCGATGTCCGACGTGGTCGCCGGAAGGGTGGCGATCGCCGAGTCGAGGTCGGCGAGGATCGCGTCGTACACCGCCGATGCCGGGTCGCGCACCGCCTCGTCCACCACACCGATGTTCTCGTGCAGCGAGAGCGTCACGTCGCCGAACGTCTGCACGAGGAGGAAGTACTCGAAGGCGCGGAGGAAGTGCGCCTCGCCCAACAGCCGGTTCTTGATCGCCGCGGGGATCCCCTGCGTGTTGGGGCCGCGATCGAGCGCGGCATTGAGCGTGTTGATCATCTGGTACGCGGGATTCCAGGTGTTGGCCAGCGGCCCCACCGAGGAATTGAGTCCCGCGCTGTAGCTCCCGAACTCGCGATTGTTGGAGCCCGCCTGGTCGGCGTCGCTCCACGTATCGGTCCCGGCCTGCGCCAGCGAGATGAGCTGCTCGCGTCCCCAAAAGGAGCGCAGCTGCGCATAGCTGGCGATGACCGCCGAGTTGAGGCCGTCGGGCGTCGAGTAGTACTGGCTACTCACGCCGGTGATGAGGTTCTCGTCGAGGTTGACGCAGCCGGCGAGTCCGGCCGCGAGCCCCAACGTCACCAAGGGAAGAAGAGTGCGCTTCATCTGAAGTCTCTCGCTCGTCAGTGGGAGGGGCGTTACCAGCTGATGTTCGTGCCGATCAGGAGCGTGCGTAGCGTCGGGGCTGCCCCGGCGACCTCCGGGTCCGCACCGAGATAGTCGGTGTGGATGTAGGGATCCTGCGCAGTACCGTAGATGCGCACGCTGCGCGCCCCGATCCGGTTGGCGAGGCGCTCGCCCATCGTGTAGCCAAGCGTGATGTTCCGCACGCGCCAGTGCGACCCGTCGGTGTACAGGCGGCTCGTCGCGTAGAGCCGCTCGACCTGTCCGACGTTAGGCGCCGGATTCTTGTTCGTCGGGTTCGTCGGCGTCCAGTAGTCGGTATCGCCGATCACGCCCAGGCGCCCGGTGTAGCTGCGCGGTGTTCCGTCGATGAAGGTGTACTTCCACTTCGCCGTGACGAGCGCCGAGAAATCGAAGCCCTTGTAGCTCACGCGATTGAAGAGGCTCCCCGTCCACTTGGGATAGCTCGTCCCCACGATCCCGCGATCGTCGGCGTTGATCTTCCCGTCACCGTTCAGGTCGGCCACCCGTGGATCGCCCGCCTTGAACGTCGCCCCGTTGGCGTTGAACTGCTTCATGAGCGCCGAGTCCGCGTACTGCCAGACGCCAAGGTACTTGTAGTCGAAGAAGACGCGCCGCTGCCCGTCGCCAACGTTGGTCGTGGCGTTGAACAGGTTGATCGGCTTCCCGACAAACCAGACGTTGCCTAAGTCCGACGTCGCTCCGCTGGCGAGCGCCGTGATCTCGTTGCGATTGGTCGACCAGTTGATGTCGCTGCTCCACGTGATCCCGTGCCAATTCCGCACGTTTATCGTCGAGAGCCCGACCTCGTAGCCCACGTTGCGCGTGGAACCGATGTTCTGGAGCGTCGAGGTGAAGCCCGAGGTCACCGGAAGGAGGCGGGTGAGGAGCAGGTCATGCGTGTTCTGCCGGTAACCGTCGATCGTTCCGCTCACTCGGCTGTTGAATACCGAGAACTCGACGCCGACGTCGGTCTGGTCGGTCTTCTCCCACGTCAGGTCGGGATTCGGAATCGTCCCGGGGCGGTAACCGCGCACACGCGTCGATCCAAAGGTGTAGAGCTTGGAGCTCAGCGTCCCCTGCGTCTGGTACGGATTGATCGAGGTGTTGCCGGTGGTGCCGTAGCTGGCGCGCACCTTGAGCTGGTCGATGAACTTGAAGCCGCGCATGAACGGCTCCTCGCCGAGCTGCCACGCCAGGCCGTACGACGGGAAGTAGGCCCACTTGTTCCCCGGTGCGAGGCGGCTCGATCCGTCGTTGCGCCCGGTGACCGAGAACGAGTAGCGATCGAGGAGCGTGTAGTTGATGCGCCCCATGTACGACTGCAGCGCCCACTCCGAGATCAGGCTCAGGTTGTTCCCCGCCACACCGGAGCCGAGGTCGTACCAGAGCTGCGAGTTGTAGGGGAGCTGGGTGGCGTAGATCGAGTCCTTCGTGAACTTGTCCTTCTGGATCGAGTACAGCGCGGTCGCTTCGATGTGGTGCGCCGAGCCAAAGTCCTTCGTGTACTGCAGGAGGTTGTCGAAGGTGTAGGCGAAATCGACCTGGTTGCGCAGCATCGCCTGTGGCGGCTGTCCCTGGTTAGCGCTGTTGGCGCTCGGGTTCGAGCAGGGGCCGTGTGTCCAGAGATCGTTGTAGCAGCCGAGGTTCGTCGACGAGTAGTCGGGGCCGAAGTTGGCGCGGTAGCTGAGGCCGTGCCCGACCTGCAACTCGGCGAACACCGACCCGAAGGCGCGGTTGTTCGACTGCTCCCGGATCATCGACTTCGCTTCGAGGAGCGGGTTGATGTTGAGCGGGTCGTCGTCGGGCCGTGGGTCGAAGAGTCCCGCGGAGTCTGGGTTCGTGTAGTTAGTCGGCCTGCCGAACGGGGTGAGCGCAGTGGCGTAGCCGAAGGCACCCTGCCCTTCGCCCAGCTCGACGAGCGCGCGCGAGAGGAAGGCGCTTGCGCCGACACGGAGGCGCTTCGAGGTGTGGTCGATCGAGCCGAATGCGTTGCCACGCGTGTTCCCCTGCCCCGGAATCACGCCGCGCTGGTTGAAGAACGACCCCGTGACGTTGTAGCGCGTGTCGGGCGAGGCGCCGGTGAGCCCCCCCTGGATGTTGCGCTGCAACCCGTCGCGGAGCACCGCGCGCTGCCAGTCGGTCTCGATCCCCTGCTGGTAGGCGTACATGCGCTTCGACGTCGTGGTCCCCGGGACGAACGACTGTCCCTGCAGCACCTTGGCCAGCGACGTGTCCTGCCCGTTGATCAGCGCCGCGTCCTGCAGGTACTTCACGAACTGCTGCATGTTCATCATCGGGATGATCTGCACCGGCGTCTGCGTCCCGTAGTAGCTGTCGAGCGTGTACGACGAGTGCATCCTTCCGTCCTGCACACCCTTTTTAGTGGTCACGAGAACCACGCCGTTCGCTCCTCGGCTCCCGTAGATCGCTGTCGCCGAGGCGTCCTTGAGCACCGAGATCGACTCGATGATCTGCGGATTGAAGTCCTCGATCCCACCGCTGATCGGGATCCCGTCGACCACGTAGAGCGGCTCGTTGCGGTCCGTCGACATCGAGCGCACGCCGCGCACGCGCACCTGCATCGACGCGCCAGGCTCATTGCTCGTGGTCACGATCTCGACGCCCGGGAGCTTCCCCTGCAGCGCCTTCATCGGATCGTTTGTCGGGATATCCTTGAGCTGCTCGGCGTTCACCGACGCGATCGCGCCGGTGACCTCGCGTTGCTGCTGCGTCCCGTAGCCGACGACCGTGAACGCCTCGAGCTGCACCGCCCCGCGCGCGAGCGAGAAGTCGACGACGACCGATTGCCCGGCGACGACGGTCACGGTGCGCGTGAGTGCACCGTAGCCGATCGACGTCGCGCGCACCGTGCGCGTCCCTTCGGGGACGTCGCCGAGCGAGTACGACCCGTCGGCGCGTGTGAGCGCCGAGAGCGACGTGCCGTCGACCGAAACGCGCGCACCGGCAACAGGGCGCGACGCGGTCGAATCGACCACCGTGCCGCGAATGGTGCCGGTGCGGGCCTGGGCGTGAAGCTCCCCCGTGGCGAGAAGCCCCAGGAGCAGGAGAACAATCCGTTGTCGCATAGACCCTCCGAGTGACATGGCAGGAGCGACCGTCGGGCGGAGCCGCACGCTGTTGGACTGCGCCGATCGGGGTGTGGAAGTGCAGGCAGACCGTCAAGTGACAAAGTGATAATGTCACTTTCGCCGATTCTACATCTCGATGAAAAACTGTCAAGACAGTGTCAATCGACCCGCGACAAGTCGTGACGGGGCGAGCGATCGCCGAGCGTGGAGAGTTGGCGAGAGGGGTCGCCCGTGGGCGCGCCGGGGGCGCTCGCCGAGTCGGGGAGGGGTCGCGCGCGGCACGCCCACGTCACTGCTCGCCCGATGGCGAGAGTGCACACGCAACACGCGCCCGTGCGATGGGTCGCACGGGCGCATAGTGGAAGTGACTGCCGCGGAAGTCTTTAGAGTCGTTCCTTCACGGCAGCGGAGTTACCAGGAATCGGTCCGGAACGGGACCGCGGGGAGGCGCTCGCGGTTCTGCAGCGTCAAACCCGCCGGGCTGTTCGACCATGCGTAGCGCACCGCCACGGGGCGCGGAACGGCATCGCTCGACACGATCACGCTGCTCCCATCGATGCGCGCCTCTGCCCAATGGAAGACATGGTCGGCGCCGGCCACCGCGAATCCCCGCACTCGTCCGTCAGCGCCCGCTCCCACGAGACCGCTCGCTGCATGGGAAAATCGCACCGTCACCCGCGAGCCCTGCACCACGTGCGACCGATACGTCGGACCCTGTGACTCGAGCGAGGGCGCGCCGTAGACGACGCGCCGAGCGACCAGCGCCATGCGGCGCCCCACCTCCTGCTTGTTGCGCGGGTGGATGTCGTCGGCAGTTCCGATGTCGATGGTCACCACTTCGCCGGTCATCGGGAGCTTCTGCGCAGCGGTTTGGGCCTGGCGCACGGTGGCCCACGGCGCCTCGAGCGGCGGCGTCGAATCGACGGTGCCATAGTTCGCCAGCTGCACCCAGAAGAACGGCAGGTCGCGCCGCGTCCCGCGCCACTCGCGCCGCCAACTCGAGATGAGCGTCGTGAACTGGTCGGCGTACTTGCGCGCCTGCAGCATATCGTTGGCGTTCGACTCACCCTGGTACCAGAGAACCCCGGCGATCGGGAAGTCGAGCAGCGGATGTACCATCTTGTTGTAGCTGATCACCGGGATCTTGTTGATGTGCTGCTCGTCGGTGCCGAAGTTCGCCACGCCGACCTTGAGCCTCCACCCGCCAAGCGCGCGACGCTCTCCGCCCGCCTCGACATACGGCGCCCCGTTCCCTCCCGTGATCCCGCCGTCCCCCGTGCCGTCGACCACCCGTACCGCCAGCACGTTGCGCCCGGCGCGCAATGCGCTTGCCGGGAGTGCATAACGACGCGGAACGTTGTAGCCGCGCGTGCTCCCCACCTGCACGCCGTTCACCCAGCTGATGTCATCGTCGTCGATGGTGCCGAGGACGAGGGAGGCACCATTCGCCGCCTCCGCGGCCGAGAGTTCGAATGTCGCGCGGTACCACACCGTCCCGTCGAGCCCCTCGAGCCCGTCGTGCTCCCACGCGCCGGGCACCTTGATCGCTCGCCAGGCCGCATCGTCGAATGCAGGATCCGCCCACCGCGCGACCCCCTCCACCAGCCCGCTGTCCGTCGTTGGAATCCCGCCGAGCTTGCGCTGCAACGTCGCCCGCCGCTCGACGTCGTAGTCGCGCTCCTTCGCCATGATCGCCGCGACCCCCGCCGAGTCGAGGCCAGACGCCTGCGCCGACAGCCAGGTCTCGATCGCGCTCCCGCCCCACGACACGTCGACGATCCCGATGGGGACGTGCACGCTCTTGCGCAGGTCGCGGGCGAAGAAGTAGGCGACGGCCGAGAAGGCACCGACGTGCGCGGGATCGCCCACGTCCCACGTCCCGCCGGGGAGCGTGTCGGCCGGATGCTCCCCCCACGCGTGCGGCACCTTGAAGGCGCGAATGTCGCGATCGTTCGCCGCGGCGACTTCGCTCGCGCCGTTGATCGCATCGCGCACGACCCACTCCATGTTCGACTGTCCCGAGGCGAGCCAGACGTCGCCGATCATGACGTCGTGCACGGTGCGCTCCGCGTTGCCCGACTTGACGACGAGCTCGAACGGCCCGCCTGCCTGCATCGCCGGGACCACCGCGCGCCACCGCCCGTCAGCTGCAGCCGTCGCGCGCGCGCTCCGGCCGCCGATCATCACCGTGACGTTGCTTCCCGGCGCGGCCGTCCCGCGAATCGGGACGCCCACCCCCCTCTGCAGCACCGCGCCGTCCTGGAAGATCTTCGCCAGGGTGAGCTGGACGGACGCGTTCCCCTGCGCCCGGGCGTCGCCGCCGCCAGCTGCAATCGCGACGGCCAGCGCCGCCGCGACGCGTATTCCCCGGGCCTGCGAGCAACGGGTGCCGAGCCTAAGGCGAGATGTCATTTTCCGCGGTCTCCAGAAGAAGGGCAAGTCGCTGCTGCTGGCGCGCGCGCGCACGACGCTCGCCCGATGAATGGTCATCGCACAACGCGTCGCCACGCTCGGCGGCGCTCATCACCGGCCAACTCGGCGCGACGAATTGCGAGATGACGTCTACGTGCGCGACATCCGAAGGGCCGGATACAGCGCGCGGAATCGTGCATAGGCCTCGTGATACCGCTCGTGCGACCCCGGGGCGGGCACCTCGGGCGCGCTCCGCGTGAGCGTCGCCGCGGCGGCGCTCGCCAGGTCCGGGTACACCCCGACCCCAACCGCCGCGAGCAGCGCGGCACCGTACGCGGGTCCCTCCTCGCGATTCACCGTCGCCACCGGGAGCCCGAAGATCTCCGCTTGCAGCCGGCGGACGAGCGGGCTCTTCGCGCCGCCCCCCGTCAGCAGCATCTCGTTCGGCGCGCGCCCCAACTCCTGCAGGATCGCCAGCGAGTCGCGGAGCGCAAAGGTGATCCCTTCGAGCACCGCGCGCGTGAGGTGCGCGCGTGTGTGCGCGAGCGAGAGCCCGGTGAAGGCGCCGCGCGCCGCCGCGTCACGATGCGGCGTGCGCTCGCCCTGCAGGTACGGGAGAAAGGTGATCCCTTCGGCGCCGGGCGCGATCGCCGCCGCCTCCTCATTGAGTCGCGCGTTGGCCTCGGCGCCAGCCACGTCGCGCGCGAGCTGATCGCGGTACCAGGCGAAGGCGCCACCCGCCGACAGCACTACCCCCATGAGGTACCAGACGCCGGGCGCCACGTGACAGAAGGTGTGGGCGCGTAACCCCGGGTCGACGAGCGGCTCGTTCATCGGCGCGAGCACCGTCCCCGACGTCCCCCAGCTCGCGACCCCTCCGCCAGGCGCAACTGCGCCCACGCCGGCGGCACCGCAGGCGTTGTCGGCCCCTCCTCCCACGACGGGCGTCCCTTCGGCGAGACCGGTCGCGCGCGCCCCATCCGCGTGCACCCGCCCGAGGATCTCGTGCGATCCGCCAACCGTGGGGAGGAGCGAGGGCGAAAGGCCAACGGCATCGAGCAGCGGTCGCGACCACGCCATCGTCGCCGGGTCGAGCATCAGCGTCCCCGACGCGTCCGACGGCTCGGTCGCCGCCACTCCCGTCAGCCGCAACCGGATGAAGTCCTTGGCCAGCATCACGGTGGCGAGGCGGGCGAAGGCCTCCGGTTCGTGCCGCCTGAGCCAGAGCACCTTGGGAAGGGTGAACCCCTCCAACGCCGGATTGCGCACCCAGTCGCGCAACTGCGCCTCGCCCCCGGCCGCCTCCACGATCTCGCGGCACTCCGCGGTCGTGCGCCCGTCGCACCAGAGCAACGCGGGACGGATCACCTTCGCCTCGGAATCCAGGAAGACCGACGAGTGCATCTGTCCCGAGATCCCCATGCCGGTCACGCGCGCATCCGGTCGCTCGGCGAGCACCCCGCGGATCGATGCCACCGATGCTTCCCACCACGCCTCCGGATCCTGCTCGGCCCACCCCGGGCGCGGCGTGGCCATCGTGAGCGGAGTGGTCGACGCGGCGATCACCTCGCCTTGCTCATCCACCAGGATCGCCTTCACGCCGCTCGTGCCGACGTCGAGTCCGAGCGTCACTGCTGTCATCGCCGTCACCTCACGTTAGGCATTGCTGCGCAGCGCTCACTGGCGCGCGCGCTGCGTTCGTGCGCTGACCCAGCACCTGGTCCGGCGCCGGGTCCAGAGCTCGCTCAGTATCTCCTCAGCTCCGCTCGGTCTTCAGCGCCCGAGCTATCGCACGCCGAGGAGCACTTCCATCGTCAACTGGTCGAGACGCTCGTAGTCATAGCCTTGCGCGCGCATTGCGTCGAGGTCGAAGGCTCGCTCCTTGAGTTCGCGCGCGCCATCCTCGCTGAACGACACACGAAGCCCGGGGGCGGCACCGCGGGCGCCCAGCGTCTCGCGAAGCGCCGAGATCTCCGGATCGGCGTTGTAGCGCGCCACCTTCTCCTTGAGGATCAGGTACGTGCGCATGCTCCCCTTGGCAAACTCCCACACCCCCGCCTCGTCCTCGGTGCGATAGGCGTGGCTGTCGAAGTGGCGCATTCCCGGCCATCCGCTCTCCTCGAGGAGCTTCACGAGGAAGAACGCTCCCTTCACGTCCTCGCTTCCGAAGCGCAGGTCCTGGTCGAAGCGCCCCGGCTTTTGTCCGTTGAGATCGATGTGGAAGAGCTTTCCCGCTTCCATCGCCTGCGCCACGCCATGGCTGAAGTCGAGCCCCGCCATCTGG
>CAZWVG010000037.1:0-31446 GCA_964637355.1 uncultured Gemmatimonadaceae bacterium | reverse complement strand
AGCGCGCTCGTCCCGTCCTCGTCGATCGTCCCGTTGGGATTGAGCGCCCCGCTCACGATGCCGTGCACATCGCACGACTTCGCGAACTCGATGTCGCGCAACATCACCTCGATGTCGGCGGCGTCGTACAGAAAGTCACCGCCGCGCGGCCGGACGATGGCGAAGACCGGGATCCCCACGCACCGGTGCACGGCGCGCATCATCCCGCCACTCGGCGTCGTTCCCCCTTCGACGAGGTTGGCGCAGAGCTCCAGCCGTCGCGCCCCCGCGCGCTCGGCGGCGATCGCTCCCTGCACCGAGTCCACGCACGCTTCCACCAGGATGGCCATCGAGGATTCCTAACGAGCGAGACGCCCGGCGCGCACGAGCACCGACGTGGCGATCATCCACTGGGCGAGATAATAGGTGCCGAGCACCAAAATGCGCGCGCCGGGAAAATCTCCCCGAAAACGCGCCACACCGAGCGCTGCATCCGACGCCACGAAGAGCACCGCACCGACTGCGGCCCACCATGCCCCTTCGTGCGCCCCCTGACGCGAGCGCTCCAGTGCCTGCCACGCCATCACCAGGAGTACGAGCATGTAGGCGAGCACGGGGAGGCGCAATGGACCGAGCCCAGGCCACAGGAGCGCGAGGAGCGTCGTCCCGAGTGCGGCGAGCGCGCGCCCGGTCGCACCCCCGGCGGAGAATCCGCCATCGCGGGTGAACGCCGTGATGTAGGCGAGATGGGCGAGCAGAAAGGCGCCCAGTCCGGCGAGAAATCGTTCGTCGGGATGGAGGAGGAAGACGTCGCCCGCAAGCGAGAGCACGAGGCCGAGCGTCACCCATCGTGCGTATGCGTCCTCGCCCTCCCATGCCGCCGGGATGGTGATCGACAGAAGGAGCGCCATGCACATCGGCTTGAGCAGCGCCAGCTGCGACGCGTCACCCCCGGCGCTGGCGCGAAGGACGAGGACGAACGTGAGCAGCAGGGCGACCGAGAGGAGCTGCCAGGCGCGCATGCACGGGTGCGAGGTCGGGGGCGGCGGCGCCCTCAAGCTCATCGCCCTGCGCGAAGCTCGCAACGTGCGCTACCTTTTTTCTCCCCCGCGCCTCCGGGCGCCCCCACGAGCAACGAATCCACCCCCGTCGTGCGCCGCACACCGCCGTCCGAGCGCCAGTTCGACCTCTGGCCGCAACGCATCATCGTGACGGAGCTCGATCCGCGCGCGGTGGCGGGGGCGTCGACGCGCGTCGAGGCGATGTTCACGGTGCGATACGAACGCGAACCGGGGGTCCACCAGGTCTTTCTCGACCATCACGGGTGGTACTGCGCCGACCATGGTCCGGCGTGCAAGGCCGTGCGCGAGGTCACCGCGCGGCGTGCGGACGAAACGCCATCGTGACGATTCTCCGGAGGAGCACGATGCAATCGAGATGCATGAGGGGTGTTGCCGCGACGGGCGTGGCGTTGCTGCTCGCGGGGTGCGGCGGTGGCGGTGATGGGCCGACGGGCGCGGACGGGATCGCGTCGGTCTCGCTCAACGCGCCGAGCCTGGACATGCTGGTCGGGCGCACCGAACAGTTGGTGGCAACGGCGAAAGACGCACAGGGGAACACGGTGGCGGGTGCACCAGCCGCCACGTGGAAGAGCAGCAATCCGTCGGTGGTCGCGGTGACCGCGACCGGCGCGGTCACCGCGGTCGTCGTCGGCAGCGCTACGGTGACGGCCACGATCGGGAGCAAATCGAAGGCGTTGCCGGTAACGGTGACCGTCGCGGCCACCAACGTGACCGTCAACATGCCCGGGCTCACCTTCGCGCCGTTCCGCGCGATCGTGCGACAGGGAGGAACGGTGAACTACGCCTTTCCGTCGTTGGCGCACAACGTGATCTTCGATCGCATCACCGGCGCGCCGGCCGACATCCCCGGACAGGTCAGCAACAGCACGGTGTCGCGCACCTTCCCGACGGCCGGCCTCTTTCGATACCACTGCTCCCTGCACAACGGGATGGACGGCGAAGTCGAGGCGGTGCCGTAGCAGCCCGCGCGCGCAGAGGCGCTCGCCTAACGCGTCACGCCGCGAAAGGCGGGGACGTAGCCCGGAAAGACGGTCGAGAGGTTCGTGTTCCCCAGCCGGTTCTGCACGATCTCGCCGATGACGTCGCGATAGTCGATCGACACCGGGAGATCCTGCTTGTCGACGAGGTTCTCCTGCGCCAGCGGGCGCCAGTTGCTGGTGAGCACGCGCCCGCCGCGGATCCCGCGCCCCATGGCAAACAACGCGGTGCCGCGCCCGTGATCCGTTCCTCGGCTCCCGTTCTCGCGCACGTTGCGCCCGAATTCGGACAGCACGACGACGGTGACGGTCTGCGCCATGCCGCTCGAGATGCAGTCCTGCCAGAAGGCGCCGAGCGCCCCCGACAGCTGCGTCATCGTGTTGTTCATCCCGCCGGTGAGCGGGTTCTGGTCGGTGTGCGTGTCCCACCCGCCGATGTCGATGTGGATCGCCTCGACGCCGATGTCGGCCTTGATGAGAGCGGCCGATGAGCGGAACGCTCGCGCAAAGCCGGTGTTGGGATACACGGCGCCGTTGGCCGGCGTGTACCCCGCGATGTTGAGCGAACGGAGGAGGTTGATCGTGTTGATCGCGTCGAGCGCCGCCGTGCGCGCCGGCTCGATCGAGAGATCGTAGTCGGCGTGCAGCCAGGCGGTGCGGGCATCGCGCGTTCCACTGCTCCCGCTGATGCCGTAGTTGGCCGGGTCGGTCATCGGGAGCGTCTGCGGTCCCCCCTTGAGCGTGTCGACCAGCCCGTCCGAGATCCCCACGCCGCGCAGCGACGCGCCGTTCTTCATCGGCGAGGTTGTCGCCAGGTGTCGCCCGAGCCATCCGGTGTTCACGCTCGAGTCGTTCGCCTTCCCCACCTCGATGAAATGCTGTGCATCGAAGTGCGAACGCGTGTTGTACGTGAGCCCGGCGCCGTGCACCACCAGCAGGTCGCCGGCCTGGTACGCGGGATAGACGAAGCGCATCCCCTGCGGCAAGGCGAAGTAGTCGTCGAGGGCGATCCCCTTGCTCGCCGAGCTGCTGTCGGGGCGCGGGATCGCGATCGTCGGGCGTCCGCTGTAGTAGAGTGGGTCGCCGAACGGGGCGCATAACGAGAGACCGTCGGCCCCGCCGCGCAGGAAGACCGAGACGATCACGTCACGGTTGGCGACGAAGGAGTCGGCAAACGAGACCTTCGGGAGCCACTCGGGATACGCCCACGCGTACAGCGCGGCCCCCGACAGCGCGGTCGACGTCCCGAGGAACTCGCGGCGGCTGGTGAGCGTGTTGTACTCCTGGCACGCGCAGTCGTCGTGCTCGAGATGACTCATGGCAGGCTCCGGAACATCGTGGCGGGACGAAGGCGAGCGCGCGGAGGCGCGCCGCTCAGATCCACTGGAAGGTCGACGAACTCAGGGCGAGGGCGACCGCTTCGCGGGCGCGCGCCTCATTCAGCGTCTTCTGCGCAGCCAGATACGCGGTGATCTGACTCTTGAGCGCAGACGGCATCTCGCCGGCGAAGAGCTCCGTGTCGATGGCCGCGGTGATCCCTTCGGGGGTGCTCGTCGTCATGAAGCGCGCGATGTCCATCACCATCTCGCCGCTCGTCGTCGTGAGGTAGACCGCGAAGTTCCAGCGCTGCATCACGCCGCCGGCCCAGTAGTCCGCCTTGTCGGGATAGCCGTCGGGAGGATCCCAATAGAACAGCGGCTGTCCGAGCAGGCGGAGCCAGCGGTCGGCGATCGTCGACACCTTGCTCACCGTCGGCTTGGTGGCACGGAGCGACGAGACCATGAAGTGATACGGGCGCTTGAACTTGGGTGTCGCAGCTGCAACGTTGGCCGGCGAGAGCGTCGCGCGCACCATCGATGGGATGTCGCCCTGCGTCTTCGTGTAGACACTGGCGACCGCGGTGATCTGCGCGGCGGTCGGCTCGTACTGGAGGAGCCAGCGCAGGATCTTCCGTGCGACAAACTTTGCCGTGTTAGGGTGCGCGGCGAGGAAGTCGAGCATCCGATCCCCCTCCGACTTGGCCGCTGCACCGGCACTCGTCGGCATCGCGTCGAACACCTGCCCCATCACCGTCTTCGCGCCGAAGTCATGCCCGTTCGGGTCGAAGGTGAAGGTGCCACGCCCGGCGATGGTCCACCCGGTGAAGACGCGCGCGAGCTCGCGCACGTCGCCCTGCGTGTAACCCCCCGCGGTGCCCAGCGTGTGCAGCTCCATGATCTCGCGCGCGTAGTTCTCGTTCAGCGTGCGCTGCCGATTGCGCGTGTTGTCGAGATACTCGAGCATCGCCGGCGAATGCGCGCTCGCGCGCAGCAGGTCGGGGAATCGCCCGAGCGCGTACTTGCGGATCACCTCGCGGTCGTCGACCAGCTTGAGGTAGTTCACCTGCGGGAAGGCGATGTTGAAGTGATCGCTCCAGCACTCCACCATGCGCTCGTAGAGCTGGCGCTTGGAGAACGCCGCGCGATACAGCGTCCCCTCGGTGAGCTGGTCGATCACCAGGCGCTGGTCGATGTTGTAGAGCTGGTCGACGTTCTGGGTGAGGAGCGGGTAGTTCTGCCCCACGAACGTCTGCGTGGCGCCGTCCTCGATCTTGCTGAAGCCGAGGTGGTAGTTGATGTAGCCGTTGTAGCCGAGCTTCTGGGCGAGCTTGAGCTCGTCCATCGTCACGCCGTTGGTGACTCGGCGCACGAGACGCGAGAGGGCGCTGTCCCACCCCTTGAGCGTCGTCGTGGGCGCACGGCGAAACGGATCGAAGCCCGAGTTGGGCGCCTGTTCCAGTAGCCGCTTCACCATCGTGCGAGCGGCCGACTTCCTGGGGGGCGCCTGCGCCGCCTGCGCCGCAGCGCGCGTGGCGCTCCCTAACGACGCAGCCGCCATCGAAACGCCGAGGGCGAAGAAGCGCCGTCGCGAACCGCTCGCGCTCGGCCTAACGACGCCCTCGTTCGCGTCCCCCTCGACACTCTCCTCGTCGAGCGAGCCGGCCGGTCCAGACGACGTGTGATGCATGGGTCCCGCGCTCCGTGACTCGGTGACTCGTGCCGCCCGCGTCCGCAGCGCGACGGGCGTCCTTTCGACGATCGATCCCCCCGTAACGTCAGCTGAGCCATAAGGTCGCGACGTCGTTACTCGCCAGCCGGGCGCGAGCGATGCGAACTCTAGCAGGAATTGCGGTGTTGCACCGTGCGAAATCGCACAGTCGGTCTGTACCACCAGTCGAGGCTGCACCGCGAGACGCGCCTCACGTCACACAAGCGGCGCACAGCAGCGCCCGCTGCGTCGGTGCCACACGCGGCTGGCGTCGACGGACGGGTGCGAGTCCTATGCGCTCACTCGGGTCACCCTGCAACGCGCCTCAGCGCTCGACCCACACGCACTACGCGCGCGCCGCCGGCGGTCGCGGGTCACACGCCACGGCCTATTGGCCGACCAGATCCGCATCCTCGTCCGTCCCCCCTTCCTTCCCGTCGCGCCCCAGCGTCGCGAGATCGAACGTCGTCGCATTCCGACTCCCCGGTGCGCGATAGAGATAGGGGCGATCCCACGGATCGAGCGGGACCGGCTTGCGCAGGTAGGGCCCGCGCCAGTTGCTCGGCACCGGCTCTCGCACCGGCTTCTCGCGCAGCGCCTCGAGCCCCTGTTCGGTCGTGGGGTACGCGCCGTTGTCGAGGCGATAGCTGTCGAGCGCGGTCGCGAGCAGCGCCATCTGCGTGCGCGCCGTGCCAGACTTCGCCTCCCCCACGCGGCCGAAGATCTGCGGCGCGACGAGCCCCGCGAGGAGCCCGAGCACGATGACCACCACCAGGAGTTCGAGCAGCGTGAAGCCGCGTGCGTCGCGACCGAGCGCGCGCCGACTGCGCATCACGCGGGGACCCGTGCATCGCTCCGATCGTGTCATAGTGCCGACGCGTTGATGGAATAGATCGCCTGCAGCATGGCCAGTGCGACGAAGCCAACCAGCAACCCGAAGCCGACGATGAGTGCCGGCTCCACGAGTGCCACGAGACTGCGCAGTGTGCGCTGCGATTCGGCATCGTAGGTGTCGGCGACGCGAAGCGCCATACGGTCGAGCGTACCGCTCTCCTCCCCCACCGCGAGGAGTTGCGTCGCCAGCGGTGGAAGAACGGAGGCGAGCGATGGAGCAACGCGCTCCCCGCGCTCGATGGCGCGCACGCCATCGTCAAGTCCCGCCGCGAGCGCCGCATTGGTGACCGACTCGCGCGCCGTGCGCAGTGCGGCGAGCACGCCGCTCCCGCCGCGCAGCAACGTGCCGAAGGCGCGCGCGAAGTGCGCGACCTGCACCGCGTGCTCCAGCGGTCCGACGATCGGCCACCGGAGTCGCGCGGCATGCCACCGCCGACGATTCCCCGCATCTGCCACCCACGCCCTCCACGCGCCGATCCCTCCAACTGTCAGCAGCGCACCGAGCCACCACCAATGCGTGACCGCACCGCTGAGGAGCATCAGTGCGCGCGTCGACGGCGGGAGCGTTCCCCCGGCGTCGCGGAGCATGACGACGAAGCGGGGAACGACGAACGTCAGGAGGATGACGACACCGACCGCCGACACGATTCCCATCAGTGCCGGATAGAGCAGCGCGGCCTGCAGTTCGCTTCGCAGCGTGCGCACGCGCTCGACGTGGTCCGCCAACCGCTCGAGTGCCTCGTCCAGCCGCCCGCTCTCCTCGCCAGCGCGCACGAGCGACGGGGCGAGCGTCCCGAATTGCGCCTGACGCGCACGAAGCGCGGCCGCCAGCGACTCACCCCGCTGCACGTCGGCGCGCACCGCGGCGAGCGCTCCCTGCAGCTCGTCGGTCGTCGCGTGCTCGCTGGCGAAGGCGAGCGTGCGATCGAGCGTAGCCCCGCCGGCGATCATCGTCGCCATCGTCCGCGTGGCGGTCGCGAGGGCGTCGTCTCGCCGGCCGGCGGGAACCCACCGGCGCCGGGTAGAGCGCTCCGCTGGTGTCGCCACCGCCTCGACCGAATAGGGGACAAGCGTCTGCTGCCGCAGCTGGTCGATCACCGCGCGGGGCGAGCTCCCCTGCAACACGCCCTCCACCAGCTCCCCGGCGCTGGTCGACGCACGATATCGGTAGGTGGCGCTCATGTCCGCAGCATTCCGCGCGGCGGAAGCGCGCGCCCTCCGTCGGGCGAGGTCGCAGCGCGTTCCGCGACTCCGAGGACGCGCTGCACCTCCTCCGGGGTGGTCACGCCGTCGAACACGAGCGCGGCCGCGGCGTCGGCGAGCGTCGTCAGGCAGTACGACGCCCCGTCGGGGCGCGATCCCTCGAGCGAGCGGCGCGTGGACAGGTGTCGACGATCGCGATCGTCGGGGACGTACAGCTCATAGATCGCCGTACGCCCGCGATAGCCGGTGCCGTCGCACCGCGCGCAGCCAGCACCGCGACGTGCCTTCGACGAAGACAGGTTTCGGAACGTCGAGCCGCCGATCGTCGCCAACGCGGGATCGTCGGCGGCGATCGGCACCGCGCACGAGGAGCACGTCACGCGCACCAGTCGCTGCGCCAGTACACCCTGCACCGTCGCTGCGACGAGGTAGGGCTCGACCCCCATGTCGATGAGGCGTGTCACCGCCCCCGGCGCGTCGTTGGTGTGAAGCGTGGCGAAGACGAGGTGCCCCGTCAACGCCGACTGCACCGCCATTTCCGCCGTCTCCGTGTCGCGCAGTTCGCCGACCATGACGATGTCGGGATCGTGCCGCAGGATCGACCGGAGCACGTTGGCGAAGTCGAGCCCGGCCTTGCGATTCACCGGCACCTGCGTGACGCCGGGTACCTGATATTCAACGGGATCCTCCACGGTCACGATCTTCACCGCCGGATCGTTGCGCAGCGCGAGCGCCGAGTAGAGCGTGGTCGTCTTCCCCGATCCCGTGGGGCCGGTGACGAGCACGAGCCCCGACGCGCGCCTCACGATCGGGTCGAACGTCGCCTCCACGTTCACCGGCATCCCGAGATCGGCGAAGCGCTTCACGCCGGAATGCGGCGCGCCGGAATCGCCGTGATCGAGGATGCGGATGACGACGCTCTCGCCGTGCAGGGCAGGAAGCGTGGAGACGCGCAGGTCCACTTCCCTCGTACCGAGCCGCACCCGCGCCCGTCCGTCCTGCGGGAGGCGTCGCTCGGCGATGTCGAGCCCCGCGAGGAGCTTGATGCGCGAGATCGCGCCCGCTTGCAGCGCCGCCGGATACGTGGCCACGTCGCGCAACACACCGTCGAGGCGGTGACGGAGACGCAGCCCGGACCGGGTGCTCTCCAGGTGCACGTCGCTCGCCCGCAGGGCGAGCGCGTCGCTGAGTGCGGCATTCACCAGTTGGACCACCGGTGCGTCGTTCGCCTGGGCGCGAAGGTCGCCGAGCCCGGCGTCGCTCGCGCTCGTCGCCATGTCGGAGGGGATCGCGTCGTCGGCGACGATGTCCGAACGCGATGCGCCGAGCAGCGCCGCCTGCAGTTCCTCCGTGGGTGCGTCGACGACGACCACCGCGCGCCCCAGGCGGCGCACGAGTTCGTCGGTGACCGTCGGGTCGAGGGGGCGACCGGCGGCCACGACGACGCGCCCGTCCTCACCGACGCGCACCGGGAGCACCAGTTGCTCGGCGAGGAAGGCTGCCGGCAGCTGCAAGGCGAGCGCCCCGCCCGCCGCCTCGCGAAGCGTTGCGCCCGTCAACCCCGTCCCGTTGGCTCCATCCGCCGTCGTCGCCCCGTGGCTCACGGCACCTTCTTCTTCGGAAGGGTCGAGAGCGAATCCAGCGCTCCCGGCTGGGCGCCGTTGATGCGGTCGCGCACGCGATCGCGCAACACGTCGGCATCGGCATCGGAGCGGACGATGTATGGCGTCACGAAGATCGCCACTTCGCTCCGGTTGCGGCTGACGGACCGCCGCCGGAAGAACGCCCCGAGGAGCGGGATGTCCATCAGGAGCGGCACGCCGCTCTCCACCGTCTCGCGCGAGTCGCCGATGAGTCCCGCGATGACCACCGTCTGCCCGTCGCGGATCACCGTGCGCGTCGCCGCTTCGCGCGTCGAGATCACCGGCGCATTGAGTGCCGACTGGATCGTCTGCGTCGTCAGCGTGCTCACCTCCTGGAGGATCTGCACGCTCACGTAGTCGTCGTCGTTGATCGTCGGGACGATGGTGAGCTGCGTCCCCACGTCCTCGAACTGCACCGTGCGGTCGATCGCCACGTCGTTGCCGAGCCGCGTGGAGGCGATGAAGGGGACGCGGTTCCCGACCAGGATGCGCGACTCGCGATTGTTCGCGGCGAGGATCGACGGCGTCGAGAGCACCCGCACCTGCGAGCGCGACGCGAGCGCACGGAGGATTGCCCGCACGTTCGCATTGCGCAGCGTCACCACGCGCACCGCAAAGTCGCGAATCGACGACGAGTCGGCCGCGTCGGGATTCCCCGACGAGATGTCGGTACTCCCGCCCACGCTCCGCCAATCGACGCCGAACTGGTCGCCGGCACCCAGCGTCACTTCGGCGACCGTGACCTCGAGCAGGACCTGCGCCGGCCGGTGATCGAGCGCCTCGATCGTCTCTTGCAGCAACGGAAAGTTTGGCGGCGCGGTGCGGAGCAACAGCGAGTTCGACGGGGCGTGCGGCACGACCGTCGTCTGCCCGGTGAGCTGCCCGGTCGCGCCCGGAACCATGCTGCTGTCGGCACGCACATCGCTCGTGGGCGTGGAGAGCGGGACCGAGAGCGGGACGTCGCGCCGCATGCGGAACGCGTCTCCCTCGCGCTGCCGGAACGATTCCAGCGTGCGTGAGAGTGCGAGGTCGTCGAGCGAGCGCTTTCCGCTGCGCGCGACCCGGACCCCGAACAGCTCGCCTAACGACTCGGCGAGGTCGTCGGCATTCGCGTACTTGAGGTTGACGACGTAGGTGCGAAGTCCGGACTCCCCTTGCGGCGTCGCATCGAGGCGCCGCAGCAACTCGAGGTAGCGCGCCACGTTGCTCCCGCGATCGGTGATCAGGAGTGCATTCGAGCGCGCGACGGGCTCGATGCTCGCCCCCGGTCCCGCCACCTGCCGCAGGATCGCCGCCCCCTCGTCGGCGCGAATCCCCTGCAACGGGACGAGCTGCGTCACGAGGCCGAGGGGCGGGGGATCGGGAAAATCGAAGCCGGCGCGCACGTCGCCGGTTTTCGGCGCCTTGTCCGCCGGATACACCTGCGCCACGCTCCCGCGCACCACGACGACGAGACCGCGCGACTCCAGCATCCCCTCGAGCAGCGAACCGATCTCGCCAGCCGCAACGGGGGCCGGCGTGGAGAGCGTCACCCGCGCGTCGGCCGGTACCTCCGACGTCACCGCCGTGAGTCCCATCGCGGCGGCCAACGTGCGGATCACGTCGGCAAGCGGCGCATCGCGAAAGTCGAAGCGCGTCCCCCCGCCGGTCGCCTGGGCGACGAGCGTCGAAGGTCCCGCCGACAACAGCACGGCCATGAGGGCCGCCGAAAATCTCAGGTATCGCCTCACGGGCGCTCCTCCTCCGGTTCGAGTCGCACCGTCACGCGCCCCTGCGGCCCCACGAGCACCGCGGAGCGTGGCGAGATGGCGATCACGCGAAAGCCTCCGTCCCGGTCGCCCACGGAATAGAGCCGTGGCTGCCCGGCGTACGGGTCCAGCTGCAACAACGCCTGGGTCCCCTGCGGTCCCACCACGGTCCCCAGGAGGCGCGGTGTCCCGGCGGGCACCTGCTCTGCGTCAGACGACGCAGCGGGGATCTCGACAACTCCCCCCGATGCGTCGGTCGTCGCGTCGGGCGGCGCATAGCGCGACGTCGGTGGCGTACGGCGTACCGAAAAGACGTTGGCCAGCACCACGTCCTCGGCCAGCGCCGGATCGCCCGGCGGAATGGCCGGCGGAGAAAATGCCGGATCACTCCCGGGCATCCGCTCGATCGGAGCCCCGATGGACGGCGGCAGGACGAAGAAGATCGCCGCCACCGCCGCCGAGGCGGCGGCCGTCAGGAGCAACGCGACTCGAAGTGATCGCATCAGGGCGAGCGGCTCATGGCGTGAGGACGAATGGGGCACGCACCACGAGCGACATCTGCAGGAGCTCCCCGCGAAGCGCGCTGTTGGCGCTGACCGAGAGTTCGCGGACTTCCAGGAGACTCCCCCCGTGCTCGACGCGCGAGAGAAAGTCGGCCAGCCCGTATACATCGCTCACCGCGGAAATCGTCGCCGGGATTGCCGGCGCTCCGTCACTCGCGCTGTCTGCCGCACTGGCGACGTCGAGTCGTGTCACGCTCACCCGGCTCGCCGACGCGTACTCCTGCAGCACGCGTTGGAGCGCCGAGGCGGCCAGCGCCGGCGTGCGCCCGCGCACCAGTCGCACGGGGAGCGCCTCGACCACCGCGCTGCGCGACGCCGCCTCGCCCTGCAGCGAATCGGCGTGCGAGCCTAACGATACGAGCTGGTCGCGCTCGCGCCGGAGGGCGTCGATCATCGCCTCGCGGTCGCGCCAGCGCGTCCCGAGGGGGATCAGGACCGCCGACAAGAGCCACGCGGCCACGAGCACCGCGCCGCCCACGGCGATCGTCCGGCGCTCGCGCGCGTCAGGTGCCAGGACGGACACGGAAGGCCAGGGAGAAGGTCTCGCGTGTGCGCGTTCCATCGCGAAAGCGGGAACTCGCCGACAGGATGCGCACGTCTTCGAAGTGTCCATCGGCGTCGAGGTGCGGAACGAGCGCCGCAGCGCTTGTCGCCGTACCGTCGACCTGCCACTCGCGCCCGACCGCGCGCGCGTTGAGGATGACGGCGTCCTCGGGAAAGGCGTTCGAGATCGCCGCGAGCGCGCCGAGTGTCCCTCCTCGGCCGTCCCCACGCTCGCGCGCTGCCTTTCCGAGGTAGGACACCTCGGCGTCGAGCCGCGCCGTCGTCGCCAGGGCATCGCTGCCGGCGCGCGCGCCGTCACGACTCGCCGCGACCTCGCGCTCGAGTGCGCGCAAGGTGCGGTCGCGCCACCGGTCGACTGCCATCACGGCGAGAACGATGCCGGCGACCGCCGCGACAAGGGCGACCGCGAGGCGGCGGCGACGCCGCGCCGCGAACCGCCGCCGGCGTTCGGGTGGCGCGAGCGTTCCACGCTCCGGTGCATCCTCGGCGAGGAGGGCTCCCCACGCAGCGCGATGGCTCGCCGGGATCACGCCGTCGGATGGAACGTCCGTCCCGGCTGCCTCGCCGTTGGCGACCGGGATGCGTCGCACTGCGTCGACCAAGCCGTCGCGCAGTACCACCAGTCCTTGCTCCCCATCGTTTGCCTCGACGCGGTAGGCGCCGCCTGCCTGGCCCGAAACGCGAGCGAGCGCGCGAGCGAGGGAGACGGGAGCGGCCTCGACCCGCGTGATCGGTCCCCACGTCTCGAGCAGGGCGCACCACCGTTCGAGGCGCGACGCCTCGATGGCCATCGCGACACTTCCGCCAGGCGCAAGGGCGGCGACCACCGGCGCCTCGGTGGCGAAGTAGCGTGCCCCTTCGAGCGTGAGCATGCGTTCGCGGGTCTCGTCAGGCGCCGGCGGGAGCGTCACCCGCGCGATGTGCAGGAGCCCTAACCCGATGGTGACGGCAATGGCGTCCACCGCCCCGACCACCTCGCGCAGCGCGGCGATCCCGGCGTCAGGGGCGTCAGGCGACCACGACACCTCGACCGTGCGCCGCGGCACATCGCGCCAGCTCGACGCGATGACGCCCCGGAGCGTCGACGTTCCCAACTCGAGTGCGAGTCGCGGACTCACAGGATGCGCTCCCGCCACTGGACGAGGACGAGTCGGTCGCTCCCGACGGCGTACACCGCCTGGATCTCGTGCGTCAGCGCGTGCCCCCGTGTCCAGCCGCGCGACACGAGGACCAGCCGCGACGGCGCGGTGCGCACTTCGCCGAACGCCGCGGCGCGTACCGTGTCCGAGGCGCTGGTCGCGTTGATGGTTCCGTCGCCGTCGACGGTGAGGTAGGGCGCCGCCAGCTGCAAGACGCGGGCGTCCATCCCGTCGATCGCCTGCAACTCCTCGAGCGAACGCAGTGGGTGCGTCACGCGTCCGCTCCCCCCTTCGACGCGCTGTCGCACGAGGCGCGCGAGCGAGGTCGCGTGCGCCGCGTCGGTGAAGTATCCCAGCAGCCGCGCCAGGTTCGCCTCCGGGGCCGCATTCACGTCGAGCCGCGCACTCGCGTCGACGATGGCGACCGCGAACCGTTCGTCGCCGAGTATCGTGGAGTCACCGCCCGTCGAGGCAGCGGCGAGCGCATTGAGGAAGGTGTCGCGTTCCTCGCCCTCGGGAGTCGCCCTGAGCGAGTCGTCGATGCGCGCCACGGTGGCCTCGATCCCGCTCTCCGCTGCATAACGAGCGCCGACGCGCGCCCGCTCGTTGCCGGCAAGGCGCGATGCATCGCGCGTCGAGCCGACGACGGTGATGCCGATCCCGCCAAGGATCACCAGGAGCCAGAGGACGAGGACGAGCGCGACCCCGCGTCGCGCGCGCAGTCGGGGCACGCGGTGTCCCCTCACGGCGAGCGCTCCAGTCCGCGGCGCACCACCATGGGCTCTGCCGCCAGCGCTCCGTTCGCGCCGTTGCGCGCACCGTTGCGCGCACCGTTGCGCGCACCGTCGTGCACACGGTCGAGGCGGAGCGCGAACGCGTCGGGGGCCTGGTCCGCGTCGGACCAATCGGCGCGCCACCGCGCCGCCAATCCGCGCCCGAGCACTCGCACGTCGAAGGCCGTCACGTCGTCGAGCGACATGACAAACGGAGGAGTGCGTTCGGTATCGCCGTCCAGCGAGACGCCGGCGACGCGCAGCGAGTTCCCCTCGCGCCACGCGTCGAGTCGCCAGGTCGCCGACGCCCCCATCGGCGACTCGACACCACGCGTCACGATGGAGAGTGAGTCGGCATCGCGTCCCTCCGCGTCTACGCGATCGAGGAGCGAGAACACGTCGGCACCACCGCGCACCCCGTCCACCTGGTGGCGGAGGGCATCGCTCAGGATGCCCCGCACGACTCCGTCACGTGCAAGGCCGTCACGGTACGATGCGACACGCGCGTCGGTATCGAATCCGGCCTGCGCCGCCGCGTAGGCGAGCGATGCCACGAGCCCGCTGACCACCAGGGCGATCATCACCTCGATCAGCGTGAAGGCGGCGCGCGCGCGCAGCCGCCGACGTGTCCGCGCGATCACGTGCCACGCTCCCGTGCGAGGCGGCGCAGCTCGTACGAGACACCATCGGGTCCCGTGATACGCACGACGATCTCGCGTACGCCATCCCGCCACGGGCGCACGACGACCTCCTGGCGGTACCCGGCATCGTCGACGCTCCCGTCGGCACGGCGCCGCGCCTCCTGGGCCTGGAGCCCATCGCCTAACGTCGCTCCCTCCATGCGCGCCTCGGCGAGTGCCACGAGGCGCGACCATTCCGCCGCGCTGCGCACCGACTGCGCGCTCCCCTGAAAGATGTCGAGATATCCAACAGCGGAGAGCGCAAGAATGACCAGCGCAAGGAGCGCCTCGAGCAGCGTCATGCGCCCCCTCCTGCGCCGCGCACTGCCGGGGGCGCCTGCGTCGCCGTGCAGCTGGCGACATCCCAGGCCCTCAGTGACGCGGGAAGCGCCGCGAGCGGGAGGCAGCCGCCGAAGGGCGACAGCTGCAACGCGAACGCGCCTTTCGGCGTGGTGACGAGTCCCGCGGCGAGCGCGTCCGCGTCATGCGGAGGGAGGGGGCGAAGCGACCACTCCCCCCCTTCGGAAAATCGAAGGACGAGCGGCTGCGCACGGGCGATCGCCGCGCTCCGCGCCGAGCGAATCACCGCCGCGACATCGCTCGTGCGACGCGCCGGTGCGATCATCGCCGGCGCCACGAGCGAGGCCATCACGGCCAGCAGCGCAAGCGCCACGATCAGCTCGAGCAGCGTCACGCCGCGACGCGAGGTCCGCAGCTTCGTGTTCGAGCGCGCGAGGAGGGCGAAGGGCACGTGTGGTGGCGAAGAAAAGGGCTCTTCGAGAGACGGACTCGAGCACGAGATGCAACCAGTAACACTTCCGCATTGCCACGTTGCATGGCGTACGTCACTTTCTGGCCGCTGACGAGATGACGCCGCACAAATAGTCGCCGCGCGCGCCCGCGCGCAGCGTCTTGAGGCAAGCGTCGATGATTCGCGAGACGACGCGGACGCCAGCTAGCATACGACAATTCACCGCGATCTCCACCCACTCCAGTGTCCGAACCGTTTGATGTCGCGATCGTTGGGCTCGGCGCCATGGGGAGTGCCGCCGCATATCACCTTTCGCAACGTGGGCAACGCGTCGTAGGGATCGATCGATTCTCGCCACCGCATGCGCTCGGTTCGAGCCACGGGCGTACGCGCATGATCCGCGAAGCCTACTACGAGGATCCCATCTACGTCCCGCTGGTGCAGCGCGCCTACGCGCTCTGGGCCGACCTCCAGCGAGAGGCGTCGGGGACGTCGTTCTTCCTGCGAACCGGTGGGTTGATGATCGGGCCCGAGGGGTGTGGACTCGTCGCCGGATCGCTCAAGAGCGCGCAGCTCAACGGCCTCGAGCATGAAGTGATAGAATCGCGCGCGCTCCACCGGCGTTATCCGGCGTTTGCCCCGCTCGACGACATGGTCGGCATCCTTGATCCGAACGCGGGGATTCTCTTTCCCGAGGCGATCGTCGCCGCACACCTTCGGCTCGCCGAGGAACGAGGTGCGGAAATCCGGCGCGGCACACTGGTAGAGGGATGGGACCGCGAGGGCGATCATCTCATGATTCGCGCCGGCGGCGAGACGATACGAGCACGACGGATGGTACTGGCGGCCGGACCCTGGATGTCGTCGCTCGTCCCGGAGCTCCCGCTGACCGTCGAACGGCAGGTGATCCACTGGTTCGACCCGGTCGACATGCCGGAGTACTTCACCCCGCAGCGAATGCCCGTCTCGATCTGGGAACTGCACAACGGGAGCTACTTCTATACGAAGCCCGACCTCGGTGACGGGGTGAAGATCGGGGTGCACCACAGCGGCAAGTCCGTCGAACCCGACTCGGTCGACCGGCGGATCAGCGACGCCGAGGCGGCCCATGTGTACGACCTCCTTCGCCGATTCGTCCCCTTCGCCAAGGGGCATCCGCGTGAGCGCGCCGTCTGTCTCTACACGAACACCCCCGACCAGCACTTCATCCTGGACCGCCACCCTGCCGACGCCGATGTCCTGATCCTGAGCGCTTGCTCGGGACATGGCTTCAAGTTCTCGAGCGTCATGGGTGAGATTTCCGCGGACCTGCTGACCACGGGGGCTTCCCCGTTCGATCTCACGCGCTTCTCCCTCCGGCGATTCGTGAGCTAGATATCGACTGAACGCGCAAGGTATTGTTGATAAATGGCTTGTAGAGCGCGTGGAATCATATGTTCCGGTGTCGCGCGCTCGCAGACTCCCAACCCATCCCGCCCGGCGCGCGTAGTACGGGGACTGATTTCCCCCACGTCCCCCCAATGTCCCTGACGTTCCGGTGTCGCGCGTCCCTCGCGGCGGCACTCATGCTCCTGCTTGCCCCGCCCGCCCAGTCGCAGCAAGCGGACTCCCTTCCGCGCCCCTCCATGCGCGCGGCCTTCCGCACGGGAACCATTCACATCGACGGGAGGCTCGACGAGCCAGATTGGGAGCGAGCCGAGGCGGCCACCGACTTCACCCAGTCGCGCCCCAATCCGGGGGCGCGTGCGTCGCAGCCGACCGTCGCCCGCGTGGTCTACGACCGCGATGCGATCTACATCGGCGTCCGGCTCAACGACGCTCACCCCGATTCCATCGCCAGCCAGATCGCCCGCCGCGATGCCACCGACATCTATTCGGACTGGATTCGCATCGGGATCGATTCATACCTCGACCGGCGCACCGCCTTCATCTTCGCCGTCTCGCCGCGTGGCGTGCAGCGCGACGAGTTCCGCTACAACGACTCGCAGAACGACGAGCTCTGGGACGCGGTCTGGGCGAGCGCGACGCAAGTCGACTCGGCGGGATGGTCCGCCGAAGTTCGGATCCCGCTCTCGCAGCTGCGCTTCTCCGCCGGTGCGCACGGAGTGGGGAAGTGGGGGATCCAGTTCGGGCGAGTTCTCGCGCGCGGGCAGGAGACGTCGGTCTGGTCGCCGATG
Source organism: uncultured Gemmatimonadaceae bacterium (assembly GCA_964637355.1). GTDB lineage: Bacteria > Gemmatimonadota > Gemmatimonadetes > Gemmatimonadales > Gemmatimonadaceae > SCN-70-22. The sequence goes on along the minus strand of CAZWVG010000037.1, from coordinate 14,246 downwards.
CCGCCGCAGCAGCCGGGAGTCGTGTCGCGCTACGGCGACCTGGTGGGACTCGACTCACTCGAGACACCGCAGCGTCTCGAGGTGCTGCCGTACGTCTCTTCCCAGGTGACGCGCGCCCCCGGGAATTCGGCGAACCCGTTCTACGATCCCACCGCGTCCACGGCGCGCATCGGTGCCGACGTCCGCTACGGACTTCCCGCCGGCCTCACGCTCACGGCCACCGTAAATCCCGACTTCGGTCAGGTGGAGGTCGATCCGGCCGTCGTGAATCTCTCGGCATTCGAGGTCTTCTTCCCGGAGCGGCGCCCGTTCTTCCTCGAAGGGGTCGACATCTTCCGCTTTGGGCAGAGCGTCACCTTCAACGACAACAATCCGAGCAACTTCGTCTACACGCGGCGCATCGGACGGGCCCCTCGGCGCTCGCTCGACGGGCTTGGCGCGGCGTACAGCGATGTGCCGGCCCAGTCCGACATCATCGCCGCCACCAAGGTGTCGGGGAAGACGAGCGGCGGGTTGTCGTTAGGCGCACTGGGCGCCGTCACCAGCGAGGAGCGCGGTCGCTTTGCGCGCCCCGATGGATTTCAAGGCTCGGCGATCGTCGAACCGCGGACCGACTTCCTCATTACCCGACTGCGGCAGGACTTCCGGCAGGGAAACAGCGTGGTTGGAGGAGTGCTCACCGGGGTGCGGCGCGATCTCCCGGATCCGGCGCTCGCCCCGCTCTTCGTGCAGGATGCCGTCACCGGCGGTGCCGACTTCGAGCATCGCTGGGGGAATCGCACGTGGGCGTTCAGCGGATTCCTCTCCGGGAGCCGGGTGCGCGGCGATGCGCGGGCGATTTCCGGGCTCCAGCGCTCTCCGATTCGTGCCTTCCAGCGTCCCGATGCGGCACACCTCTCGCTCGACACCACCCGCACATCGTTAGGCGGCTACTTCGGGACGCTCTCCCTCGCGCGCACGGGGGGCGAGCACTGGCTCGGCTCCGTGACCTACGAGGAGACCTCGCCCGCATTCGAGGTCAACGACCTCGGCTTCCAGACACGCGCCGACTTCCGGTCGCTCTCGACCGCGCTCAAGTACCGGGAGACGAAGCTCGGACGGCATCTCCAGGGCTACGAGGCGAGCGTCTACGTCACCAACGCCGCCAATTTTGACGGCGACGTGATCGAGCGACGCGTCTCGCTCCTCTCGTCGGGGACGCTGCGTTCGTTCTGGAGCTATGACTTCTGGGCGTTTGTCCAACCCGAGACAACGGACGATCGCCTCCTCCGCGGCGGTCCGTTGACGCGAAAGCCGGCGGAGTGGCAGGTGAAGGGGGGATTCACCACCGATTCGCGCCGCGCGATCATCGGCAAGGCATCGTACGAGCAGAACCGCAACGCGGCGCACGAGTGGCGCCACACGGTGCAACTGGGCGTCGAGGTGCGTCCGTCGAGCGCGATGCGCGTGCAGCTCAAGCCGCAGTTCGTGCGGCAGTACGACGTGGACCAGTACGTGTCCGCAGTGAGCGATCCGTTGGCGACGGCAACCTACGGCGGGCGCTGGATCTTCGGCGACATCGACCAGAGCGAGCTGTCGCTGGAAACGCGCGCCGAGTGGACGTTCTCGCCGCGGCTCACGTTGCAGCTGTGGGCCCAGCCCTTCGTGGCCTCGGGGCGCTTCGCCCGCTTCAAGGAGTTTGCCGAACCGGGAGCGTTTGCCTTCGACGTCTACGGGCGCGATCGCGGCACGGCCACTCGACAATCGGGAGCCGAGGGATCGCAGGTCATCATCGATCCGGATGCGAATGGTCCTGCGCCATCGTTCGCGTTCGCCGAGCCCGACTTCCTCGTGCGTTCGCTGCGCGGCAACGCCGTCCTGCGCTGGGAGTACCGTCCCGGTTCGACGCTCTTCCTCGTCTGGCAGCAGCAGCGCGCGGGAGGCGAGAATCGCGCGGACCTCGGCGCCCCCGCCGACATCGGGAGCACCTTCCGCGATCCGGCGCGCAACGTCTTTCTGGTCAAGTTGAGCTACTGGCTGGGACGCTAGTCGGGCGAAGCTCCTGCGGGCACCGGTGAAGCGCTCGCGGCAGCACCGTCGCACTGGCAGCGCGCGACGTGCCAGTGAATGATTCCCTGGTGACCGATACCCGGGACGACGTCAGGCGCGCGGAGATGCCGCGCGAAGTGCCGCGCGATGCGACGGGACGCGATCGCTCCAGCGACGGCGATCTCGTCTCCGAGGCGAGTGCGCTCCTTCCGAGCGAGGTGCTCGCCTACGAGCGCGATCGCGCCGAGCGCATGCTGAACGTGGTGCGCGTCGCGGTCCTCGCGCTCCTCGGGGTGGCCGCGCTGTTGTATGCGCCGTCGCTCACGCCGGCGCTCAATCGCGTCAACCGACTGGTGCTCCTCCCGACGCTCGCCTGGTCGGTGCTGCAGGTCCCGCTCTTTCACGGGCGCCGGCGCCTCCCGCGCTGGCTGCGCATCGTCAACCCGCTGGTCGACATCACCGCCGTCAGCTGCATCATCGGCGGCTACGGACTGGTCTCGACGCCGATCCTTGCGCTGCAGTCACCGATCATCACGGCCTACTTCATCATCGTCGCCGCGTTGCCCGTGGCGTCGACGACGCGGAAGGCCGCGATGGTGTCGGCGCTCGCGGTGACCGAATACGCAGCGTTGGTCGTCGGATTCATCGCCAGCGGGCGGCTGGCCCTCGTCTCGAGTCCGCTTGCCGCCGCGGCAGGCGCCTCGGGCGTGTCTCCGCTCGACGAGGGTGCGCGCATCTTCCTTCTCGCGTGCGCCGGCGCGGTGGCGACGTACGCCACGCATTGGCAGGAGCGGCTCAGCACGCGCTATGCCGAGGCGTCGCGGGCGAGCGAGCAGCTGCAGGCGCGTCTGGACCAGGCGCAATTGCAGACGCTCAAGTTGCAGCTGCATCCGCACTTTCTGTTCAACACGCTCAACGCGATCACCGCGCTCATCCACCGCGCACCCGAGCGCGCAGAACGGATGGTCGCGGGGCTCAGCGAATTGCTGCGCATCTCGCTCGGGCACGCCTCGGAGCAGGAGATTACCCTCGAGCGCGAGCTGGAAGTGCTGGCGCACTACGTGGCGATCCAGCAGGAGCGCTTCCAGGGGCGTCTCACGGTCCGCATGGATATCGCCCCCGACGCCCGGCGTGCGCTCGTCCCTAACCTGATACTGCAGCCGCTCGTGGAAAACGCGATCAAGCACGGGATCGGGCCGCGCGCCTCGGGCGGTGTGGTGGAAGTGTCCGCGTCGCGATCGCTCCGCGGGCTGGTGGTGACGGTGCGCGACGACGGCGTCGGGGAGCCGTCGCCGCTCGTCAGGCGCGAGGGGGTGGGGCTGGCCAACTCGCGCGCGCGACTCGCATCGTTGTATGGCGACGCACAGCAGCTGGTGGCAGCGCCGCGCGCGGAGGGCGGATTCGAAGTGTGGATTGTGCTACCGTTCCATACGGAACCCGCGCCGCGGATCGTCGCGGCCGGCCTCAGCGCCTGACGACGGTACCTGGCGACGCAATGGATCTCCCTCCGATACGCACCCTGGTGATCGACGACGAGCCGCTGGCGCGCGAGCACCTGCGGGGACTCCTCGCGTCGCGCGACGACATCGAAGTCATCGGCGAGTGCGGCGACGGCGCGTCGGCCGAGGCGGCGATCCGCGAGCTGCGCCCCGATCTCGTCCTCCTCGACGTGCAGATGCCCGAGGGAGGTGGATTCGACGTCGTGCGGCGCGTCGGCGTCGACGAGATGCCGGCGGTGATCTTCGTGACGGCGTACGACCAGCACGCGCTCGCGGCGTTCGAGGTGCACGCACTGGACTACGTCCTCAAGCCGGTCAACCGTTCGCGCTTCGCGAATGCGATCGACCGCGTCGTGAAGCTCCTCCGCTCCGACGAGGGGAGTCCGTCGGTCGATACGGTGCGCGCCGAGGGAGGGGAGCGCGACTGGTCGTCGCTGGCGCGGGCGATGGAGCTGCTCGAGGAGCCGCGCGCCGGCGCGGACCGGCTCACGGTGCGGGTGGGGGAACGCATGCTCTACCTGCGCATGCAGGACATCGATTGGGTCGAGGCGGCCGACGACGTTGCCCGCCTCCACGTGGGGAAGCAGGTGTTCGAGCACCGCATCACCCTTTCGCAGTTGGAGCAGCGCCTCCCGTCGCGCACCTTCCTCCGCGTGCATCGTTCGACGATCGTGAACGTCGAGCGCATCCGCGAATTCCAGCCGTGGTTCCAGGGGGACTGGGTGATCGTCCTCGCCGACGGCACGCGTGTGCAGACGGGTAAGAGCTACCGTGCACGCGTGCGCGAACTGATCGGCGGATAGCGCAGAAGCGGGAGCGCTGCCGCGGTCCGAGCGCCCGCGCACGCGCGCCGGAAGCTGACGGGTCACGTCTGCGCCGGGTCGACTTTTCGCCTGTGCTTCAGCCCCCTTCACCGACGAGATGGCGCCTTTCACCGCGCTCTCGTTGTCGCTCCTTCGAAGCGCCGTAGTTTCGCTCGCGTGGGAAACGAATGGGCGATGCCGCCCGGATTCCGTTGGTCCCCGGTGCGGAGGTCTCCGTGGTGAAGCTGGTGTCGAAGGTCGCAGTTGCAGGCGCGGCGGTGTTGATGATGGCGTGCGGTGGGGGCGATGGCGGATCGACGAGTCCGCCGCCGTCGGGTGCGCTCGACAACATCGTCGTAACGCCAGCGACGGTCACGTTGTCGGCGGGGCAGTCGCAGTCGGTGAGCGCGGCGGCGCGCACGTCGACGGGGACGACCGCGAATGGCGTGACCTTCACGTACACCTCGAGCAATACGAGCGTGGCGACCGTATCGTCGGCGGGGGTGGTGCTGGGGCTGACGTCGGGGACGTCGACGATCACGGTAACCGCGACGCAGGGTGCAGTGACGAAGCAGGCTACGGCGGCGGTGACGGTGAATGGCGCGCTCCCGAACGCGGTCACGGTCGTGGCGGGTGCAGCGACGAACGACTTCACGCCGTCGAGTGTGGCGATCGCGCGTGGCGGATCGGTGACGTGGACCTTCGGAGCGCTGATTCACAACGTGGAATTCCAGGGTGGGAGCGGCGCGCCGGCCAACGTCGCGAACACCTCGAATGCATCGGTCACCCGGACGTTCGCCACGGCGGGGACGTTCAACTACCTCTGCTCGCTCCACTCGGGGATGAGCGGAGTCGTGCAGGTGCAATAGGGGCGCAGATCGTCCCCGAATGACTAGAGCAGGACAGCAAGCGCTGCGACGGCCGGTGGATCGAACGTCGCGGACGAAGCGTGAACACATCGTCGTCGGTCGTGGGGGTGGTGCAGGCAAATGATCGGCGGCGGTGTGCTCGCTTCGTGCTTGCGGTCTCGTGGTAGCCGCGCGGTCTCGCGCTGGCCTGGCTTTGCGTTCGTCTGCCTGGCGCCGATGGTGGGAGTGGGATCCATCGCGACCGCGCAGGATGCGGCGAGCCGACTGCACCAGGTGCACTCGGCGAGCGAACCTGAAGGGAGGCTCCTCGCCTACTACTCGGCAGCGATGGTCTTCACACCTGTGGGATCGCTACCTCCCGGCGCCCGGTGGAGCGCCGGTCTCGAGGGAACGTGGATTCCCCCGCTGAACGAGTCGCAGCGCCGTCCGGGGATCGACAAGCCCGAAACCACGAACCTCGCACCCGTCCTTCCGCGTCCACGCGTCGCGTTGCGCACGCCGGTCGCCGAGGTGGAGGCGTCGTGGGTGCCGCCGATCAGGGTGGCCGACGCGCAAGCCAACCTCGTCTCGTTCGCCGCGTCGCGGAGCGTCGCCACCTGGCATCGCACCGCCATCGCTGCACGGCTCTCAATCGTTAGTGGCCGAGTGGAGGGGGCGATCACCTGCAACGCCGGCACCGCGGCGCGCGGGGGGAGCACACTCGCGACGTACTATGCCGCCGTCTGTCATGGACGCGACAGTGAGGACTGGTTCGAGCCTCGACTCGCCGCCGGGGAGCTCGTCGCGCGCCGCGGGGTCGGGGAGCGTGCAGCTGCCGCAGGAGGTTCCCGCGGCGACGTGTGGCTCGCGCTGGGAGCGCGCGTCGATCGCTCGCGCTTCGATATCGGCGTGATCCACAACGACGGCTCGCGCGATCCCGATCACCCGGTGCTGGAGTTGCGGGATACCCGCCCGCATGCGGCTGGCGGGTTCGCATGGCGACTGGGGCATCGACTCAGTGCCGCGGTGGAGGGATTCTACGCGCCGGGTTCGGTCGCGACGCTGCGCCTGTTTGGCGCCGTCGTGGGAGGTGGGCGATGACACGCGTCGGCATCGCGCTGGTTGTCGCCGGGGCGTCGCTCCTCGTCGCTGCGTGCGTCGACTTCTCCGGCGGATTCGATCCGACCTTCGGGCTCCCCGATATCGTCGTGGAGACGCCGACGCTCGCGCACGACGTACAGCCGCTGCTCGATCGCCGCTGCGCCTTCGGCGGGTGCCACTCGGTCGCGACGCACCAGGCTGGGCTCACGCTCGTGGCGAGGATGTCGCACGCGGCGCTCGTCGGGCGTCCGGCCCGGCTGAGCCCGGGCGACACGCTCGTCGTCGCTGGCGATTCGGCGCGCTCGTGGTTGCTGCGGATGATCGGGGACGACGACGCGGCCCGGAAGGGCTTCAGCCGGATGCCGCTCGCCGCCTCGCCGCTGACCGCGAACCAGCGGGAGACGATCGCCCGCTGGATCGCGAATGGCGCACCGCAGGAGTGAGCGCGATGGACATCGTCACCCCCGTCGCGCTCGATGCCGGCACCCTCGCCGTCGCATTCACGGCATCGTTAGGCCCGCTGCGCGTCTCCGGGCGCTTTCGAACGCTCGCCGGCGAGCTCCTCCTCCCGCACAACGGACTCGCCGCGGCGTCGCTCTCGGTCGCGGTCGACGCGGCGAGCATCGACACCGGATTCGCCATGCGCGATCGTCACCTGCGCGGAGAGTCGTTCCTCGATGTCGAACGACATCCGGCGATCACCTTCCGCAGCACGAAGGTGGCGCAGGACAACGGGGACCTCGTCGTCGCCGGAACCCTCATGCTGCGCGGGATGGCGCGCGACATCGTGACGCGCTGCCCCATCGTCCCGAGTTACGGCGCGTGGGGCCAGGAGAAGGTGTCGCTCTGCGGCCCGCTCGACATCCCGATTCGCGAGCACGCGATCGGAGTTCCGCGCGGGATCGACGTCCTCAACCCGATCTTCCTGCTGGTGGGATCGCGCGTGCAGGTCGACGTGCGACTCGCGCTCGCCGTTAGGCGAGTCCCGCCGGCGCTGCGTCCCGCCCTCGCGCGCTGACCGGCCAGCGCGCCTCGACCACGTCGCGGCGTACGCCGTAGATCGAGTCGTTGAGGTGCACCACGATGCAGACGTGATTGGGAACGAGGCGCACGACGTCTCCCACCCGCGGGCGCCACGTGGTGCGCGTGAGGTCGAGGATCCCGTGCTCCTCCGACATGCGCTCCACCGTCACCTCTGGGCGGTCGAGCAGCGCGGCGAACCCTTCGCGCGGTGCGCCACGCACCGGCTCGCGCCCTAACGCCTTGCAGCCGGCGTCGATCACCGCCTGCCCGTCGACCGCCGTGCTGACGACCGTCGCGAGGACCGTGAGGGCGCAATCTTCCCACGCGCACGCCCCGATCTCCGCCGTCGTTCGATCGTTGTACACATAGGTCCCCGGACGCACCTCGGTCACCCCTGGGATCTCGTGCATCCGCCACGCGGCCGGCGTGGAGCCCCCGCTCACCACGCGCGGGCGCACGCCGGCGCCCTCCATGCGATCGAGCGCGAGCGCGAGGTCGTCGCGCAGCTTGGCGAGCTTCGCGTCCTGCTCGCCCACCGGCTCACGAATGTGTCCCGGATAGAACGTGATCCCGGCGAATACCAGCGGCGGCTGTTCCTTGACGCGCAGCGCCAGCGCGATGGCATCGTCGACACGCTGCACGCCCACGCGGTGCATCCCCAGGTCCAGCTCCACGTAGACCTGCACCGGACGGTCGAGAATGCGCGCGGTGGCCGCCAGCGCGTCGACGGCGATCATCGAGTCGACCGCCACCGTCAGCTGCACGTTCGACGGGAGTGAGAGGACGCGCGCCAGCTTCGTCGCCCCGAGCAACGGGTAGTTGAGGAGCAGGTCGCGGGTCACGTCGGACATGACTTCCAGTTCGCGCGGCGTCGCGCAGGTGAGCCCCACGGCCCCGAGTCGCAACTGCTGTGCAGCGATGCGTGGCGACTTGTGCGTCTTGACGTGCGGACGGAGCGACAAACCGTGCAATGCCGAATACTCGGCCATGCGGTCGAGGTTCTGCGCCAGGATGTCGAGGTCCACGAGCGCCGCCGGCGTCTCCAGCTGCTCGATGCGGAGCGGCGGGGAGTCGGTGTCGGAATCGGGCTGGAGCGAGAGGTGGCGGCGAAGCACGGACATGCGAAGCGGAGACGAAGGGCGAAGGGCGCGACCGGCGACGCCGGGAAGTTGCACGGGCGCGCACGAGGCGTCGAGACGCGGCGGCGTCGCTGCGCCTCGTCACTACCACATCCCGAGCACCCGCCACCAGATCGGGCCGAGCGTTCCCCAGATCGCCAGCGTCACCAACGAGGTGAGGAGCCCGATGCGCCACCACTCGCGCTGCGAGACGTAGCGCGCCCCGAAATAGATGGGGGCGGTCGTCGTGCCGTAGTGCGTGAGCGATGCGTCGAGATTCGAGGCGTACGCGAGCGCCAGGACCGAGAGCTGCGGCGGCGCACCGGCGGCGAGGATCACGACGAGGAACGGGGTGAACATCGCCGTCGCGTGCGCGGTGATGCTGGCGAAGGCGTAGTGCGCATAGAAATAGATGAGCACGAGCGCGACGAGCGCGGCCCCCCACTCCCATCCAACCGTCACGCCGGCTGCAACCTCGGCGAATCGCTTGGTCACGCCCGACTCGCCTAACGCCTCGGCCATGCGCACCAGCCCGCCGTACCAGATGAAGACGTCCCACGCGGCGCGATCGCCGAGCACGTCTTCCCACGCGAGGACGTTCGTCACGAGGAGGAAGCAGACGCCCATCAGCGCCACGACCGCGTAGTTGATCCCGTGCCAGGGGGTCGTCATCCACAAGGTGGCGACGACGACGAAGACCAGGAGCATCATCCACTCGCCGCGTGAGGCGCGCCCCATGCGGTCGAGTGCGGATCGCGCGAGTTCGGTCGCGTGCGGTGTGTGCGTGACCTCGGGAGGGGCGACGCGAAAGAGCACGAGGGGGACGACGAGGAGCGAGACGATGCCCGGAACGAGCGCCGCAACCATCCACGTGGTGTAGCTCAGCTCCACCCCGCTCACTTCGTGCGCGAATCGCGCGATCAACACGTTGGACGCCTGCCCGGTGAGGAACATCGCGCAGGCGATCACGTCGCATTGATAAATCGCGAGCATGAGGTACGCGCCGAGTCGCCGCGACGTGGGGCCAGGCGTTGAGTCGTACGCGTGTGCGAGCGAGCGCGCGATGGGGAAGATCACGCCTCCCGCACGCGCGCTGTTCGATGGCAGGATCGAGGCAAGGATCGTATCGGTCCCCACGAGCGCGTAGGCGAGGCCGATCGATCGCTTCCCGATTGCACGGATGAAGAGATAGGCGATGCGCTCGCCGAGCCCGGTCTTCATCACGCCACGTGAGATCATGAAGGCGCACAGCACCAGCCACACGAGCGGGTCGCTGTATCCCTTGAGCGCCTCGGCCGGCGTCATGGTGCGCGTGGCGGCGAGCGCGCACACGCCGAAGAGCACCACCGCTCCCGCGGGAGCGGGGCGAAGGATCGAGCCGAGGATCGTGGCGATGAAGATCGCGAAGAGCCACCACGACTTCTCGGTGATGCCTTGCGGGGCGCCGATCGCGATGATGCCGAAGGCGACGGCGAGTACGGCGAGCCAGCGCCACCAGATGCGGCGCGATGCTTCTTCGACGTCGGCGTCGTGCGCTGTCGCGCTCATCTCGTTTGTAGTGTCTTCATGCGGCGCCAATATGTAGATGGGTTCGCCGTTTGGCTCCCCCTGCGCCAGCCCATCGTGAGGCTCGCCTGCGTCGCCGATACTGGCGAAGTCGTCTAATCAGTTTGTCGCGCCGACCGCGGCTGGCGAAATCGAGTGGTCACACCTCGGTCGCAGACTGTTGTGGTGCGTCGACACGATGTGCCGAAGAGGCGCCACGTCTCCGCCGGTGCGAGAGTGATTTCCTACTTCCATTTGAAGAGAGGGAGGTATTCCGGGCGTATAGGCGCGGTAACGGCGTCAACATTGACGGCACATGAAATGCCTTGTGCCATGCCATCTCCTTCGAAAAGGCAACGCGATCGCAAGGTCGCCGCGCAATGCGCGAGATCTCCACCTTCCCGAGATCATTCACGCTGCCGAAGAGGGGAATCCCGTGGGTTCGCAGGTCCTTCCAGGATTCTTGTCACAGGAGAGTTCGAGCATGAATGCCGTCCGTCTTCCGCGGCTGTTATCGGCCGCGGCGCTGCTCGCCTTTGCAGGTGCGTGCGCCGATCAACCCATGCCGCTCGCGCCGAGCACGTTCGCTACGTCCGCCAATCGTTTGTCTGGTGCAGCCGCAGGTGAAGGCGAACTCCAGGTGTGCAAGACAGGGAATGCAGCCGGGACGTTCAGCTTCAGCTACAGCATCTCCGTGATTCAGGGAACGGTTAGCCCCTCCTCTGGAACCACGACGGTTGATGTGGGCTCCTGCGTCACGCTCCTTCAGCTCTCGACCGACGGTAAAGATCGCGTCCTCGTCACCGTCTCCGAAGCAGCTCCGCCCGCGAACTGGGCACTCACCTCGATTAGTGCCACGAACACCACTCCGACTCCGCCGGGGTGGTCCACGCCAATGACAAGCGTTGCCACGCGAACCGCCTCCGGAGTCGGCGTAGCCAACGACGTCGGCGCCACGATCACGTTTGACAACCAGTACACGCCACCGCCCCCGCCGCCCCCGGGCTGCACGTACACGTTAGGCTACTGGAAGACGCACTCGAAGGCCGGTCCCGCGCCGTATGACCCGACGTGGGCGCTGCTCCCTGGTGGCCTCGAGCAGAACACGAGCTTCTTCTTGAGCGGGAAGACGTGGCTCGCCGTCTTCAACACAGCGCCCGCCGGTAACGCGTACTACCAGCTCTCGCAGCAGTACATGGCCGCCAAGCTGAATGTGCTCGGTGGGGCAGATCCGACGGCCGCTGCCGCCTCGATCGCCGCCGCGGAGACGCTCTTCAACACCTACACGCCGGCGCAGGTCGCCGCGCTCCCGAAGAACAGCGCCGTGCGCGCCCAGTTCATCGCGCTCTCGGGCACGCTCGACCAGTACAACAACGGAATCATCGGCCCGGGGCACTGCTAGAAAGCGCCGCCTAACACGGCGGACTCGTCCTTTCGGAATAGTCCAGAAGCGGAAGGTGCAACTGCACCTTCCGCTTCTCGCGTTTCACCGCTCGAAGTCGGCACCGAGCTTGCAACGCCACGCCGCCGATACCGGAATGAGCAGCGCGCGTATCAAAGCCACGAGTAGTTCCGACCACATCGCCGCGACGGGGCACGAGCCACGCGTTCGTGACGCGGCGAGAGGTCGTCGACACACAGTCGCGTGTCGTCACGACGTCGCCTAACGACCTTCACACGCAGCACGTCACTTTGGGAGGAGAGACCATGATCCGCACCACCATTCGTTCTGCCGTACTTCCGCTCGCCGCAGCCGCGCTGCTCGGCGCCTGCTCCGATCCATCGGCTCCTGCGCCGCAGGTGCTCGCCACCGCACCAGCCGCCGCCGTCGTCGGCGGGCCGAATCTCGCCGACTTCAATTCCTTCGCGGGATGGCTCTGGGTCTGCCCCGATACACCCGTCGGTGGAACCGCCGGCTTCTACTTCTCCTGGAAGATCACCGACAACGCGACCAACACCGTCGTCGGACAGGGGACCGTGATGAACGCCGCCGCGCAGCAGTGCATCAACCTCGGCAACGTCTCGACCACCGTGCACGGGCGCTATACCGCCACCGTCAAGGAAGATCCGGGTCTCCCGTACCACGTCACCGGGATCACCGCCGACTACGGAAGCAACTTCCCGGGCACGCCGCCGACTCCGACCGTGAACCTGTCGAAGAACCGCATTTCGTCGCTCATCACCAACGACTTCGGCGTCGTCTTCACGTTCCACCACTAGCAGTCATCTCACGGCTATTCGGCGCCCTGCAGCCGGCGCGGGACGCCGGAGTGACCGGCGACTGCTCGTGAGCTGACCGGTAGACGTTCGCCGGACGAATACTCGACCGACCCCAGCTGGCGCTTGACGCCGGCGCGTCGGTCGAGCACATGAGAGAGATCCGGTCGCATCGCCCGCAGCGGCGCCGTTCCCACGGGAGGGCGGCGCCGAAGCGAAGCGATCCCGGCGCGGGGGTGCCCAATAACGGGCACCCCCGCGTTCGTTTGCCCCCGAATTCATCGAGGTTTGGAGCGGCGGCAGGGTGCGGTCGAGACCGATCGCCGAGCGCGGTGCCTCGCTCCGTCCTGGGGTCGCATCCCCCCCGTCTCCCGTCCCCCGTCTCCCGTCCCCCGTCTCCCGTCCCGTTGCCCCATGGCGGCATCCCCGTCTCCGCGCAACCATTCCCGGAGAGCCCGTGTCCCAAGGGCGGTCTCGGGCGTGGCACCCGCTGGCGTGAGACCGCTCAAAACGAACGGTGGGGTGGGTGAACGAACGAGCGACGATCGAGCGCGCCAAGGCGGGCGACAGGGCCGCACAGCGCGAACTCTACGAAACCAACGTGGACCGGATCTACCGCCTGGCTTTCCGCCTCGCGGGAGACGAGGACGTCGCGCGCGACTTCACCCAGGAAGCCTTCATCCGCGCCTTTCAACGGCTCGGTGAGTTCCGGGGCGATTCGGCCTTCTCCACCTGGCTCCACACGATCGCCGTATCGGTCTCGCTCAACGGACTTCGCAAGGTGAAGCGGCTGCGGACGCGGGAAACGGTTCTGGAGGATGCCGAGGCGCTCGGGCACTCGCCCCGCGTTTCGGATCCCGACCTTCGCGACCGGCTCTACCGAGCGATCGACGCACTCCCCGAAGGATACCGCACGGTGTTCGTGCTGCACGATGTGGAAGGGTACACCCACGAGGAAATCGGCCAGATGATGGGCATTCAGTCGGGAACGTCCAAGGCGCAGCTCTTTCGGGCCCGCGGACGCCTGCGCGAAGCCCTCGCCGACTTTGCAGGAGCATGGATCGCATGACTGACGACCGACGCAACGATGCCGACGACGACGCGCCCCTCGCAGGCGATGACGCGCTCGCGGGCAGCGACATGAACGACACGCGTTTCGATGCCTGGCTGCACGCGGCATCGCGCGACTACAATCGCCCGGGCGACACCGTCCCGCGCGACGCGATGTGGAGCGCGATCGAGCGCTCGCTTCCGGCGACGGTGGTCCCGCTGCGCCCGACGCGGCGTGCGAACGTCTGGTGGCAGGCCGCGGCGGCGATCCTCCTCGTCGCCGGTGGCATCGCCATCGGCCGGCAGTGGAGCAACGGCGGGAGCACGACCGTAGCGCAGCAGGACGCAAACGGGGATCGCCCATCGGGCACCGACGCGGCGACGTCGCGTCCCGTGCCTGCGTCGCCGCAGGTCGCGAGCACCACGCTTCCGTCCGACCCCTCGCAGTCGCCCAACACGCGGGAAGCCGCAGGCGATGGATCGCCTGCCGCCTCACGCCGCGGGACGGGGAGCAGCAACGGGAGCTACGACATGGCGACGCTCGAGCACTTGTCGCGCGCCGAGGCGCTCCTCACATCGTTCCGCACACCACGCAGTGCCGGTGATGGCACGCCGCTCAACAGCTGGGCGCGCGACCTCCTCGCCGACACGCGACTCCTGCTCGACTCGCCGGCGGCAACGGATGCACGCCGCCGCCAGCTCCTCGAGGATCTCGAACTGGTCCTGGCTCAGATCGTCCAGCTCCCCGCCGAGTCGTCGGCAGACCGCGGGTTGGTGCAGCGCTCCATCGAGCGCGGTGCCGTGCTCTCTCGTCTTCGCTCGTCCATTCCCGCCGGCTACGCCAGCGGCACGTAAGGAGAAATAGAGATGAATTCCACTCGATACATTCCCCGCGCGGCGTCGACGGTTGCAGCTGTCGTGGCGGCCGCGCTCCTCGCGGCGCCCGCGGTGGCGGGTGCGCAGCGCGCGACACCGCGCGTGCGCGTCGTCGTGACCGAGCACGCCGACCTCTCG
>CAZWVG010000036.1:0-31765 GCA_964637355.1 uncultured Gemmatimonadaceae bacterium | reverse complement strand
GCTCGATCCCGTCGCTCGGGCCGCGCATCGTCCCGTTGTCCTGCCGGTTGCTGTACACGCGATATGGGATCTCGCGGTCGACCATCACGTGGTACATCTGCCCGTTGTTGAGCGAGACGCGACGGCGCTGCTTCATGTGCGTCGTCGTGATCGTGAAGCCGACGTCGTCGGTGAGCCCGAAGTGATCGGGGTCGCTCGGCGAGATCCAGATGTCGTGCGTGTCTCCGCCCCAGCGCGTGTCGGTGAAGGTCTTGCCACCGTCCATCGAACGCCAGAACGACGAGTTGGCCACGTAGACCTCATCGGCATTTCCGCTGTTGACCGCAAGGTGCATGTAGTAACCCGCGCGCCCGATCAGCGAACGCTGCCAGCTCACCACTTCCCAGCTCGTCCCGCCGTCGTCCGAGCGCCAGAGCGAGCCCTGGTCGAGCGTCTGGATGAGGGCGAAGATGCGATTGGAGTTCGTGGGGGCGATGGCGACGCCGATCTTCCCGATCGGCGCCTTGGGCAACCCGGGGTGTTCGGCCTTCTTCCAGGTGTCACCGCCGTTCTTCGTCATCCAGATCCCGCTCCCGGGACCACCGCTCACCATTCCCCAGGGCTTCATCACCACGTCCCACATCCCGGCGACGAGGACGTTCGGGTCCTTCGCATCCATCGACAGGTCAGAGCAGCCGGTGTTGGCGTCGACGAAGGCGACGCGCTTCCACGTGGTGCCGCCATCGGTCGTCTTGTAGACGCCACGCTCCTGTTGCGGTCCTGTAGTGAAGCCGAGTGCGCAGACGTAGACGATGTTGGCGTCGGTCGGGTGCACGATGATGCGGGCGATGCGCCCGGTCTGGCGCAGTCCCATGTTCTTCCACGAGGCGCCGGCGTCGGTCGACTTGTAGATCCCGTCGCCCATGACGTCGGACTCGCGCACGGCCCACGCCTCGCCCGTTCCGGCCCAGACGGTGTTCTTGTCGCTCGGGGCAACGGCGAGGGCGCCGATCGCCTGCACCGGTTGGTCATCGAAGACCGGGCGCCAGGCGCCGCCGCCGTCGACGGTCTTCCAGACACCCCCCGACGCCGAACCGGCGTACCAGATCGCGGTATCGCCCGGGACGCCGGCGAGCGAGGCGAAGCGCCCCCCTGTGGCCGGCCCGAGAAAGTCGAAGCGGTACGGCTGCCCCTGCACCGGCGCATCGGGATCGACCGGACCGCGGCGCTGCGCGTGCGCGGGAGTGGGGGCGGCGAGCAACGGGAGCGCGAGCGCAGCGGCCGAGAGCCGCAGCACCCGACGAGGGGGACGCGTGGCGCGAGACAGGCAATCCATGTCGGCGAAGAAGGCGTAGGAAAGTGGCACGCAGTTCGTGGGTTCGTCGGAACGTGCCGCAATTGGCGGACTGTGTGCGAGAGGCGCAATGGCGCTCCCCCGATGCTTACGCTGGCTGTATGCTGGGCGCTGCCAGCGCCTGTTCACGGCACGAGCGAGGGCGCGTAGTTTTGCGCCTGCTCGCTCAATTCCGCACCCCCCACTGAGGTGCTTCATGCGCCGCCTTACGCCTTTCGCTCTCGTCGCGCTGTTGGCCGCCGCCTGCACCACCCGCTCGTCACCCCCGCCCGTGGCCGAAGGTGCGGCGAGCAGCGCCACGCTCGCCGCGTACACCGACACGACCGGGCGGCAGGACGTTCTCGGTGGCGGCGCGCGCATGATCCCGATCACGACCCCCAAGGGGACGTTCCGCGTGTGGACCAAGCGCGTGGGAAGCAATCCCACGATCAAGGTCCTCCTCCTCCACGGCGGTCCGGGGATGACGCACGAGTACTTCGAGGCCGCTGATTCGTATTTCCCCGGCGCCGGTATCGAGTACTACTACTACGACCAGCTCGGCTCCTTCTACTCCGATCAACCGAAGGACTCGACGCTCTGGGATCTTCCGCGCTTCGTGGAGGAGGTCGAGCAGGTGCGCACGGCACTGGGGCTCGACCACGACAACTTCTACCTCCTCGGGCAGTCGTGGGGCGGCCTCCTGGCGATGGAGTACGCCCTCAAGTACCAGCAGCATCTCAAGGGGCTGATCATCTCCAACATGATGTCGAGCATCCCGGCCTACAACGAGTATGCCGAGAAGACGATCATGCCGGCGATGGACCCCAAGGTGCTCGCCGAAGTGAAGGCGATCGAGGCGAAGAAGGACTACGCCAATCCGCGCTACATGGAACTGCTCGTCCCTAATCACTACGAGCAGCACTTGTTGCGCATGCCGCAGGCGGAGTGGCCGGACCCGGTGGTGCGCGCCCTCACGCACGTGAACAACGACATCTACATCCCGATGCAGGGGCCGAGCGAGCTGGGGGCGAGCGGGAAGCTGGTGAACTGGGATCGCTCCAAGGACCTGCCGAAGATCACGGTCCCCACGCTGGTGATCGGTGCGACGTACGACACGATGGACCCGAAGCACATGGAGTGGATGTCGACCCAGGTGAAGCACGGGCGTTACCTCCTGTGCCCCAAGGGGAGCCACCTCGCACTCTACGACGACCAGCAGACATACTTCCGCGGCGTGATCGCCTTTCTCAAGGATGTCGACGCGGCGAAGTTCTGACGCGGCGCAGTGACGTGATGGCGGGCCAAACGGTTTGATGATGGGGAGGTCGGGCGTCGGGGACACCGTTCGGTGTGATCTCCGTATCGCTCACCTCCTCTTGCGCCCTCGGCGGCGCCGAGCTGACACTATGGGTATGCCAGCGCACGACGCAGCCTACTACACGGTGGACGAAGTGCTCGCCTTCCCCAACGACGGCCAGAAGTACGAGCTGGCGTACGGGAAGCTGCTCGTGAGTCCGTCGCCGCGCTTGCG
Source organism: uncultured Gemmatimonadaceae bacterium (assembly GCA_964637355.1). GTDB lineage: Bacteria > Gemmatimonadota > Gemmatimonadetes > Gemmatimonadales > Gemmatimonadaceae > SCN-70-22. The sequence goes on along the minus strand of CAZWVG010000036.1, from coordinate 28,922 downwards.
GCACCAACGCATCGTGATGCGCCTGGCGACGCCGTTGATGCGGTATTGCGACACGAACAACTGCGGACAGCTGTTCAACGTCGCCGCCGACCTCACGTGGGGGCGGCAGGATGTACTCACCCAGCCCGACGTCTTCGTGATCGGTCCCGAGGACAGCGCGGTGCAGGAGTGGTCCCAAGTGCGTCACGTCTCGCTCATCATCGAGGTGCTCAGTCCCTCGACGCGCTCGCACGACCGATTCGACAAGCGGCGCGTGTACCAGGATCGCGAGGTTGATCTCTACTGGATCATCGACCCCGAGGCAAAGTGCGCCGAGGTGTGGACCCCCGCGGCGCAGTTCCCGGTTATGGAGTATGAGACGTTGACGTGGGCGCCTGCGGGCGCGGAGGAACCGTTCACCGTCGACGTTCGCGAGTTGCTGGCCGGCTAGCGATCATCTCGCCAAACAGTCCACAGCCTTGGGGGAGCGCTGGACGGCAGAGCCACCGGCGCCCACTTGTGAGATGATGTGTCGCAACTCGCCGCGCGAAGTACGTGCGGCTCGTTCAATCAAATGCGGAGTGTATCGTACCGCGGAGCGCCTGCCGTCGCTTCGACGCCGCGCGTTCTCCGCGCGTTCTCGCCTGTGACACCAGGTTCGCCATGATCCGAAACGCCCCCGGCACGGCGTAGGGAAGTTGCCGGTGGAGCGCGAGTGCGCAGTACGTCCATCGCCCAGCGCCCACCTGCGCCGTGACCCAAACACCGGTCTGCGGGGACTGTCCCGTGTCGTGCGTCTCGACCAGTGCCGAGTATTCGGGAGAGAGCTTGGTGAGGAACTTGGACCCGCGCTGCTCGATCCACCCGTCGAAGTCGCGCGCAGTGATGCGGTTCGGGGTGGTGAACAAGGAGTTGTCGGGGGCGAGGATGCGTACCGGCGCATCCTCCTCCGACGTTTCCTCGGCGTCATCGGGGAGCGAGGCCGCGAACGGGGCCATCGTCTCGGGCTTGAATTCCTGCGTTTGATAGAGCACGACGACGTTCCCCCCTCGCTCGGCGTAGGCGCGCAATGCACCGGTCGCCGCGGGGAGCTCCGGGCGCACCGCATACGCGCGCGTCCCAATGACTACAGCGTCGAAGCGGGTGAAGTCTCCCGCCGACACTGCCGCGGCGTCGAGGAGGGTGACGTTCGCCCCCATCTGGGTGAGCGCCTCGGGAACCAGGTCGCCGACGCCCATGATGTACGCGACGGCGAGGTGCGGCGCGATCGAGAGTGGTATGCGGCGCAGCGTTGCAGCTGGCGCTGCGTAGAGGTAGGCCGGCTCCAGTTCGCGGTGGCGAATCACCGTGAGGTCGTCGTGCCACTCGCGCCCGCCGACCAGCGCCGAGGCGCGCACGTCGAGCGAATCGAGGGTGCGCGGGAGCTGCACGTCGAAGGCGATGGTCGCCTTCTCCCCTCGTTGCACTCGAACCGTCTGCGCAGGAAGCTCGCGCTTGCCTGACGAGAGGACGAGTCGCACGCTCGCGTCCACTGGCGTCGCTGCGTACCCAGTGACTTCAACCGTAGCGCGGCGCGTTACGTCGCCGCTGTCGGCGACGACGACCACGCCAGGTGCAACGTGCAGCGACACTGGGGGGACCACGAGCGCGCGCGGGTACGACGTCCCTTCCGGTTCGTCGCTCTCACGCATCCGGACCGTGCGCTCGATCGGCACCGGTTCGCCGTCGACGATGAGCGTCGCCCGCACGCGAAGCGGCGCCGCCGGACGCGCGGCGTGCTGCGGCGTGCGATCGCGCCAGCGATACATGTTCTGGTAGATCCCGTCGCGTACGAAGCCGGGTCGCGTGGGTTCGGCCAACGCGGGGACGAGAAAGGATATCGAGTCGCGCCACGGGGTATCGCTTCTGACCGGCGCGCTCGGCGTTCGTTCGTGTGTGGTTCCCCAGTTCGGGGTGGTCAGGAGCTCAACGCGCGCGAGTGTCACGGCTACGGGGGAACCCTGCGATGCCGTCAGCTGCAGCGCAGCGCGTTCGCCCGGCACCAGCGGATGCCCGTCGTCACGCCCGCTCGCGGTGATGACCTCGAGCTGCACGGCGAGCGCCGCCACGATCGCCCGTACGAACTGCTCCTCCTTGATCAACAGGAGCTGCGCCGCGTGGGGAGCCGCGTCGGTCGTCGCCTTCCGTACCCTCCGCACGGCGCGCAATCCATGTACGAGAAGCGGCACGACATCCCATGGCGCGTCGGGGTGCAGCTTGGCGAGCGCCTCGCGCGTGAGCGAGTCGGCGATGCGAAGATCGGCGATCGCGCGCGGAGGCGATTCCTCCCCAACCAGCGAGAACAGCGACGGGAGCGAGGTGTCGAGCCCGGAGAACGGGTCGTCCGGCGAGATGACCGGCGTCCCCTGCAGCTGCTGCCATCGTTGCGGTGCGGCACCCACGCTCGACGAACGACGCCCGGCCGTCTGCGAACGCTGTCGCGAAATACCGTCCGCCCCCATCGACTGGTACGACTCGCCGAGCCACGGATCGTAGCGCCCCGGATCGATCACGACGTCGCCGCGCTCGTTCGCCGGGATGTTCGCGCGAAAGAGGCGTTGCACGCGCCAGGTCTGCAGCCCCTCACGCGAGAGCTGCTCGGGAAAGCGTGTCGAATCTGCCGCTGCCACCACGGCGAGCGGCGCCAGCGCCCCCGCCAACTGGTGATGCCCGTGCCCATCGCGCCCCCCGCCGTACCAGCGCCCCACGACGACCAGCGGCTGGTTGCGGCGGATCACCCGCACCATGTCGCCCAACACCGCGGTCGTGTCCCAACTACGCGCAGCTTCCTGCATCGTCTTGGAAAAGCCGTAGTCGGTCGCCGAGGTGAAGTACTGGTCGTCGAGCCCGTAGTAGCGATCGGCGAGGAGGAGTTCCTCGGTGCGCAGGAGTCCGAGTCCGTCGAACAGCTCGCTCCCGACCGCGTTCGCTCCTGCTTCGCCGCGGTTGAGCGTGAAGAGCGCGGTGCGCGCGCCGGTGCCGCGCGAGAGAAGCGTCAGCACCCCTGACTGCTCGTCGTCGGGATGTGCCGTCACCTGCATCACGCTCGCCGTTGTGCGCAGCTCGAGGAGGCGTTGCCGCAGCCCGGCGACGCCGCGGTCGGCCGCGAGCACGCCAGTCGCGACATCCTGAGGATCCAGCTGCAACACCGGCACCGACGGCGCCGACGCCGATTGCCCCTGCATTGACGCTGTAGCCGCGACGTTCAGTCCAACGATGGACAGAAGAAGCGCCGCGCCGCGCACCGTCGACCGTACCCTCACGGACGATAGCCCGGCCCGCGCAGCACGCGACCGGTGCGCACACCCGTGTACTTCCCGTCCTCCAGCACCACCCCTCCGTTCACCAGCACGTAGCGCATCCCCTCCGAGACCAGCGTCGGCTCGGCGAACGTTGCGCGATCCTGGATGCGCTGGGCGTCGAAGATGACGATGTCGGCCGCCAGCCCCGGTGCGAGCTTTCCGCGGTCGTACGCCAGGATCTCGTTCGCCGCGACCGACGACATGCGATGGACCATTCCCTCGAGCGAGAGCACACCCATGTCGCGCACGTAGCGCGCGAGGAGGCGCGGGAACGCACCGTACCCACGCGGATGCCCTTCCTTCAGCTCCGGCGGCATGGGGCCCGCATCGGTATCGAACGAGGTAAACTCCTCGCGCATCGCCTTCATCTTGTTCGCCTCCGACATCGACTGCGGCATCGCCGACGCATCGGTCGGGGCAATCTCGAAGAAGACGTCCCACGGATCCTTCCCCGCCTTGCGCGCGATCTCGCCGACGCTCATCCCCGACATCGCCGTGTACGGCGCCGCGAGCCCGGTCACGACGATGCGGTCCCAGTTGCGACCGGCGTGCGCGTACCAGTTCTCCCACCCACCCAGCGTCTCCATCTCGGTGCGCATCTCCTTCCGCACCGCCGGATCTCCAAGCTTCCGCAACAACTCGGCTTGCCCGTCAGCTGCATGCCGCGGATGGAGCAACGCGCGGATGCCGAGCCCGTTGTTGATGTACGGATAGATGTCGACGCCGACCTGCTGACCGGTCGCGCGCGCCGCCTTCACCCGCGCCAGCGCCTGGTCCATCTTTCCCCAGTTGGCCTGGCCGGCGGCCTTGAGGTGGAAGATGTGGACCGGCGTCCCCGCCGCGGCGCCGATGCGCAGCGCCTCGTCGATCGCCTCGAGGAGTCGGTCCCCCTCGTTGCGCATGTGCGTGAAGTACGACCCGCCACTCGCCCCCGCGACCTTCGCCAGCTCGGCGATCTCCGACTCGGAGCCGTAGATCGCCGGTGGATAGATGAGCGACGTGGAGAGTCCGATCGCGCCGGCTTCCATCGCCTCGCGCACGTAGCCGCGCATCCGCTCGAGCTCCTCTGGCGTCGCCTGGCGATCCTTGTCTCCAATGACGAGTTGCCGGAGCTGCGTGTGCCCGACCGTCTGCACCATGTTCATCGGCATCCCTGCCGAGTCGAGCTTGGCGAAGAGCTGCCGCATCGTGGACCAGCCGGCGCGCTTCGCGTCGTCGCCCGCGAGCGGCGCGCTCGACTCGCCTTCTCCCGCGTTGATCGTCGTGATCCCCTGCGTGAGGAGATTCAGCGCGCTCCTGGGATCGGCCAGAAACGGGGTCGCCGTCTGCCCCATCATGTCGATGAAGCCGGGCGCGACCACGAGTCCGGTGGCGTCGATTACTCGCTTCCCGCGCGAGGGATCGATGTGGCCGATCGCGGCGATGCGACCGTTCGCGACCGCCAGGTCCGCCTCGAACCACGGCGCACCCGTGCCATCGACAATGCGCCCGCCGCGGATCACGATGTCGTAATTCGCCGACGCGCTCGCTCCGCGCGCGCTCCCCTGTGCCGCAGGAGCGTGCATCGGCGCCACCGCTCCGATCAGCGCTGCGACGATCGAAAGGATTGGCGAACGCCGCTTCACCGAGAGCGACGGTTGCGGCTGACGACGACGTGCGGCGCGCGAGACGAATCGATGCATGGGCGGGCTGGGCTCGGGGATTCGCGCGACACCCTCTCGCGCGCGAACCTGGCAATATTGCAGGAGTGGACGAAGGGCGGATAGCATGCGACGGCACCGCGGCGCCTCTCCCTCGCCTCTCGACGATTCCCCTGTCTCACCTCCTCGCAACCCGACGCTCGCTGCATGCTCGCTCGCTGGCTCCTTCTCGCGATCCCGGTCTCGCTCGCGCTCGAGTACCTCGTGCACGCGCCGCCGCTCGCCGTCTTCCTCGGCGGAATCGTCGCGATCTTCCCGCTCGCCGAGTGGATTCGCCGCGCCACCGAGCACATGGCCGAGGCGTTCGGCTCGGCGATCGGCGGGCTCCTCAACGTCACCTTCGGCAACCTCGCCGAGATGCTGTTGGCGATCTTCGTCCTCCTCGACGGGCACACCGACGTCGTGAAGGGGCAGATCACCGGCTCGATTCTCGGCAACGGACTCCTCGGACTCGGGCTCGCCATCGTCGCCGGCTCGTGGAATCGCGACAAGCAGACCTTCAATCGCGCGAGCGCGGGGCGCCTGTCGAGCCTCCTCATCCTCGTCGTCATCGCCTTGCTCCTCCCCGCACTCTTTCATCTCGCCGAGCGAGGCGTCGTGTCCCCGGCCGAAGGAGCGCTGCGCGATGAGCGACTGAGTCTCGGCGTTTCGGTGGTGCTGATTGTCGTGTATATCGCGAACCTGATCTACTCGCTCGTCACGCACCGCGACGTCTTCAGCGCTACTCATTTCGAGGAAGACGAGCCCGCAGCGAACGGAGCGGAAGCGGGAAGTGCGGGTGACGAACGGAAGGGAGCCGCGCGGGGGGAGCAATGGTCGGTGGGACGCTCGCTCGCCGTATTGATCGGCGCGACCGCACTCGTCGCCTGGGAAGCAGAGCTGATCGCCGACTCGCTCACCACCGCCGCAACATCGCTCGGCGTCACTGCGTTCTTTCTGGGCATCATCGTCCTCGCCGTCATCGGGAACGCGGCGGAGTACGTCTCGGCGGTGTACTTCGCTCGACGCAACCGGATGAGCCTCGTCATGGGGATCACGGTGGGATCGTCGATCCAGGTCGCGCTCTTCGTCGCTCCGCTCCTCGTCCTGGTGTCGTACGCGCTCGGTCGCCCGATGAACCTCGTCTTCACGAGTCCACTGGAGCTGATCGCGATCGCCAGCGTGGCGTTCAGCATCAACGCCATCTCGCAGGACGGCGAGACGACCTGGTTCGAAGGCGTGTTGCTGCTGGCGGTGTACGCGTTGTTCGTGCTGGCGTTCCTCTTCGTTGTACCGTGACCGGCGCGGCGCCATCGCACACTGACGTGCGATGACGTGGACGTCGTCTAGTGGGCCGCATCGCGACCTCTCCCGTTCCCCTCCTCCGCCACACGCTGCGTGCCGCCCGACGAATCCATACCGCCTGAGAAGGTGACGCCGTCGGTCGAGCGCGCCGGAGCGGGTGCGCCGCGGCGCGCGTCCGCACGTGTGAGCCTGTTGACCATGGGATCGGCTGCCGTGCTGGCGGTCTATTCGGCGGGATACCTGCGCACACGTGATGCGGCGGCGGCGATCGAACGCGAGGCCGCTACTCGCCCATCGCGCGCCGCGCGCGCCAGCGAGCAGACGACGATCGCCCCGGACTCCGTGATTGGCGTCGACGCGCCGGTCGTGAAGGACAACACGCCGGCAGCGGGTAGCGACTCGATGATAGTCGCGCCGCCGACCGTCGCGGCCGCACCGCTCCCCAATCCACCGGTTGCCGCCAAGGCGAACGCGCACCCCGACAGCGCCGCGTCGCAAGGAGCGACCGTCCACGCGACGGGCTCTAACGCTGCGACGCAGCCAAAGCCCGCACAGGGGAGCGCGAAGGCGACAGTCACGGCGAGCGATAGCGCACACGCCCCGGATTCGGCGAGCGTCGTCGCCACGGCAGGTGCAAAGGCGGCAGCGGGCGTCGCGGTAAAGGGAAGCGTGGCGAAGGACTCGTCCGCGGTGAAGGCGGCGCCGGAGAGTGCCGTGGTGGCGACGAAGAGCGACTCCACGCCGACGGCTGTGAATGCGGCAGCCGGCGATTCGTCGAAGGCTCCGCTCCCGCCGCTGCGCGACGGCACCTTCACGGGCTACGGCACTTCGCGGCACGGCGACATCGAGGCGACGATCGAGATCAAGGACGGGCGCATCACCTCGGCGACCATCAGCCAGTGCCTCACGCGCTACTCGTGTTCCTGGATTGCGATGCTCCCCGGGCAGGTGGTGGCGCGCCAGACTGCCGACGTCGACGTCGTGTCGGGTGCGACGCAGAGCAGCGACGCCTTCTACTTCGCCGTGCTCGCTGCGCTCAAGATTTCGCGCGGCAAGTGAGCAACAGCGTCATTCGCACAAGCGCCGTGATGGGGACGGTCGTCTCGATGCGCGTGAATCTCCCCGATACGTGGAAATCGACGCGCGTTGCCGCGAAGGCTGCGATCGACGAAGGCTTCAAGTGGTTCGCGAAGGTGGAATCCACATGCTCCCGGTTCGAAGCGCAGAGCGAACTCTCGTTGCTGTCACAGGTGGTCGGGGTTCCCGTGCCGGTGAGCGAGATGCTGTTCCACCTCCTGCAGTTTGCCGTTGGGGTGGCGGAGCGGACGCAAGGGGCGCTCGATCCGACGGTTGGGGGCGCAATGCAGGCGCGCGGATTCCTGCGCAACTATCGGACGGGCGAGGCGCTCGCGCCCTTTGCGCCTGTCGATGAATGCGCGACGTATCGCGACGTGCTACTCTCACCCGATGCGCACACGGTCACCCTGCTGCGCCCACTCGTCCTCGATCTCGGCGCCGTCGCGAAGGGAATGGCGATCGACCTTGCGGCGACAGCGCTTGGTGAGTTCGAGAGCTTCAGCGTCGATGCCGGCGGCGACGTCGCGGTCGGCAGCCGCAACGCGGCCGGGGCACCATGGGCGATCGGGATCAGGCACCCGCGGGAGCCGAAGACGATGATCGCCATCGTCCGCGCGTCCGAGATGGCCGTCTGCACGTCAGCGACGTACGAGCGTGGCGAGCACCTCGTCGACCCGCGCGATCCGCACGGCTCGCGGGATGGGCGCGCGAACGATGCGTTGCTGAGCGCCACAGTTGTCGCGCCGTCGGCCATGGTCGCCGACGCGCTCTCCACCGCCGCGTACGTGCTGGGCGCCATCGACGGCCTGACGCTCCTCGAGCGCGAGGGTGTGCACGGACTTCTGGTACGCAACGACCTGGGCACCGTCTGCACGACCAGCTTCCCGGGGTCGCTTGCCTGACGTGACCGCAACGCTCGCGGCCGACGCGCCGCGTCGGAGTGCACTCCGCCGATTCCTCCGCTCGCCGAAAGGTTTCCTCTCGGTGATCCTCCTTGCGCTCGTCGCGGTCGCGTCGAGCGCGACGGCGGGCGTCTGGCCCGATGTGCTTTCCGCCATCGCCGCCGGAATGCTGGTCGACGCACCGATCCTGCGCTGGCGAAAGCGCCGATGGGAATTCCCTAGCGGCGCGCTGCTGACCGGATTGATCGTGGCGATGGTGCTGGCGCCACAGGAGCCCTGGTACGTCGCTGCGGTGACGACGGCGCTCGGTGTGGCGAGCAAGTACCTCGTGCGCGCCGCCACGGCGAACACCTTCAATCCGGCAGCGCTCGCCCTCGTCGCCGCCTTTTACTTCTTCGATGCCGGCGAGAGCTGGTGGGGCGCACTCCCGGAGCTCCCAGCGATCGCGATCGTTCTCCTCGTCGCCTCGGGCCTCTTCATCGCCGACCGGGTGACGCGACTGCACGCCGTCTTCGCCTTCCTTGCGACGTACTTTCTCCTTTTTACCGCGACAGCCTACATCGGCGACCCGGCACGCGTCGCCGAATTGTATCGCGCGCCGGATGTGCACGCCTCGCTCTACTTCGCCTTCTTCATGGTGAGCGACCCGCCCACATCACCCCCGCGCCCGCGCGACCAGATGGTCTTCGGCGTGCTGTCCGGCGTCGCCTGCTTTCTCGCGTTTGAGCTCATTGGCGCGGCGTGGTGGCTCCCCGGCGGACTCCTCGTGGCCAACGCCTGGGAGGGATGGAGACGCCAGCGGGCGCGCGCGCGTCGGCTCCCTCGCGCAGCGCGGCAGGCTTCGGTCGCGCGCTAGAGCCGTACGCATCTCCCATCGATGCCTTTCAGAAGGAGCGCGGCATCTCCAGCACGTGCTCACCGATGTACGACAGGATGAGATTCGTCGAGACCGGCGCCACCTGGTAGAGCCGAGTCTCCCGGAACTTGCGTTCGATGTCGAACTCCGCGGCGAACCCGAAGCCACCGTGCGTCTGCAGGCAGCAGTTGGCCGCCTGCCACGACGCGTCGGCGGCGAGGAGCTTCGCCATGTTCGCCTCGACGCCGCAGGGCTTCCCCTCATCGAAGAGACGCGCGGCCTCGTAGCGCATCAGGTCCGCCGCGCGCACGCTGGCATAGGCCTGCGCTATCGGAAACTGGATCCCCTGGTTTTGTCCGATCGGGCGATCGAAGACGACACGCTCCGCTGCATAACGACGCGCCTTGTCGATGAACCAGTAACCGTCGCCGATGCACTCGGCGGCGATGAGGATGCGCTCCGCATTCATCCCGTCGAGGATGTAGCGGAACCCGTCTCCCTCCGCACCGATCAACGCGTCGGCGGGGATCTCGAAGTCCTCGAAGAACAGCTCGTTCGTCTCGTGATTCACCATGTTCGCGATCGGGCGCACGCGAAGCCCGCGCGACTCGGCGCCACGCAAGTCGACGAGAAAGACCGAGAGCCCGTGCGAGCGGCGCGTCACTTCAGCGAGCGGTGTCGTGCGCGCGAGAAGGAGCATCAGGTCGGAGTGCTGCACGCGCGAGATCCAGACTTTCTGCCCGTTGATCACGTAGCGATCACCGCGGCGTTCGGCGGTCGTGCGCGTCCGCGTGGTGTCGGTCCCGGTCATTGGTTCGGTGACCGCGAACGATTGCAGGCGCAGCTTTCCGGCGGCGATGGCAGGGAGATAGCGCGCCTTCTGCGCGTCGCTTCCGTGCCGCAGCACGGTCCCCATAGTGTACATCTGCGCGTGACACGCACCGGAGTTCGCTCCCGATCGGTTGATCTCCTCCAGGATGACCGACGCCTCCGCGAGCGAGAGCCCCGAACCGCCGAACTCCGTCGGGATCAAGGCCGCGAGCCACCCCGCAGCGGTCAGCGCTCGAACGAACTCGTCGGGATACGCCGATTCGCGCTCGACGCGCTGCCAGTACGCACTGTCGAACGGCGCGCAGGCAGCGCGCACACCGGCGCGGAGATCGGCGTGCTCGCTGGCCCGCGGATTAATCTCGTTCATGCGAGCGTCGAAGAGTTGTCGAGTTCGCGACCCGGCGGTGAAGGTGCTACGCGGACCGAGAATGTGGCGGACGAACAAGCGCCCTGCAACGAAGCGGCGCCGTCGTGTCGCCCACGCCGATCGACATGCAGCGCTCGCTGGTTGGCCGCATACGGCGTATCGTATGGGCGCGGGTCGCGGTGGAATCGTGGTTGTGATCTTGGAAGCCGCTCCCCCAAAGACGCGCAGATGCTGTCATCGCTCTTGCGATCATGCCGCAGCGGCGAGATACGCCGCACTCCCGGACTTCCAACGATCATCCCGTGACCGACCCTCACATCCTCGTTCAGCGTGACAGCGGAGTCGTCACGGTCGAGTTCTCGCGTCGCGAGAAGAAGAACGCCATCACCAACGGCATGTATGCGGCGTTGGCCGATGCGCTGCACGAGGCCGCCGTCGATGACGATGTCTGCGTCGTGCTGCTGCAGGGACAGCCGGACTTGTTCACGTCTGGGAACGACCTGCGCGACTTCCTCGCTCCTCTCGACACGGGCGACCGCCCCGTCCATCGATTTCTGCGCACGATTGTTTCGTTTCCCAAGCCGATCGTTGCGGCTGTCGGCGGCCCCGCGATCGGGATCGGGACGACGATGCTGATGCATTGCGACTTTGTCCTCGCGACGAACGACGCGCGCTTCCACCTCCCCTTCGTCCCGCTCGGCTTGTGTCCGGAGGCCGGCTCCTCCCTCCTGCTCCCGCAGATGGCCGGTCATCGTCTCGCGGCGCGCCTCCTCATGCTCGGCGATCCCTTCGACGCCGTCGTCGCGCGGGAGGCGGGGATCGTGACCAGCATCGTCGATCCCGCATTGCTGCTCGCCGAGGCGCGCGCGCTCGCCAATCGACTCGCCCGCCTCCCGCAGGACGCGCTGCGGACGACGAAAGCATTGCTCAATCGCTCGCTCGGTCGTTCTGCGCTCGAAGCGATCGAGGACGAGCTCCCGGAGTTCGCGCGTCTCCTCGGAACCGAGGAGGCTCGCGGCATCATGCGCGCCTTTCTTTCCAGATAGCGCATCGCGTTCCCGAACCGACTCGGCATTCAGTCGCTCACGTTCGGCGGCGCCGGCGCGTACCGCAGTCGCAACGCCGCGATGTCGCGCGCGCCGAGTCCTTCGTCGATCGCCTGCTCGAGCATCGATTGCGCGGGACTTCCCATCGCCAGCTGCAATCCGAGCGACGCGCTCAGTTCCTGTAGCAGCGTCACATCCTTTCGGTAGAGCTGGAGCGCCGCGCCCGCTTCGAAGTCGCCGCTCGCGACGCGCGCGAGCGTGCGTTCCAGCATGCGTGACTGGCCGAATCCTGCGCCGAGCACGGCACCGAGCTTCTGGAGGTCGAGCCCTGCATGTTCGGCGACCGCGATCGCCTCGGCGGCCACGGCGCCGTGCACGAGGGTGAGGAGCTGGTTGACGAGTTTCGTCTGCATCCCCCGCCCTGCACGTCCCATGTGCACCACGGTTTTCCCGAAGGTGCGAAGAATCGGCTCGGCGCGTGCGAAAGCCGCGTCGCTCCCCCCGACCATGATCGCGAGCGTTCCGTTGTGCGCCCCTTCCGGACCTCCGCTCACCGGCGCGTCGGCGTAGTCGAGCCCACGGTTGGCAGCTGCGCGCGCCACCCGCACCGCCAGTTCGGGGGAGATCGTACTGAGCTCGATGAGCAGCGTGCCCGGGCGCGCGTGTGCCACGACCCCGTCGGGAGAGAGGGCGACGTCTTCGCACGCCTCGACCGTGTCGAGGCACGTCAGCACACTGTCGGACGAACCCGCGAGCTCCGCGAGTGATGCTGCCGAGTGCGCACCGATATCGAGCAGCGGCTCCGCCCGTGCCATCGTGCGGGAGAACACCTGTACCTCGTATCCGGCCGCGAGCAGCCTCCGACAGATCGGATCGCCCATGCGACCGATCCCTACCATTCCAATGCCGGTGCGCTTCTCTTCGCTCATGCGTGAACCGTGCTCATGTCTGTGAACGGTGAAGGGTGCACGCGGTGCACGCGATTGTACAGTTCACGCTGCCACGCGCCTGGCATGGCGACGCGTGCACATCGCGCGCTGGCAGCACGCTCGTAGCGCGCTCGTAGCGCGCTCGTAGCGCGCTTCGCGCTGACATGCTCGACCGTCAGCAACGCTGAGCCTGCTGCATTGATTTAGGGAATACACTGGACACGCCGCTTGGCGCCAGTATGTTCGGGACCCCCGGTGCGTCCGTCGCGCTCGGCGGCGCAACCCGTGGGTTCCACGAGCATCCTGCACGGGAGGAACAATGGCGAAAGAGATCCTGACGAAGGGCGAGACGATGGCCGACGGCGGCGCCCACCTCGCCGACGTGCGCATGAACGAGAGCGGTGATCTCCGCATGGCCCTCGCACGCGCGGTCGCCGGCCGCAAGGTGCCCGACGATGCGATCGCGACCGTGGCGAAAAAGCTCGCCGCGAGCAAGTACAAGATCCGCGCGATCGATACCTGCATCTACGGGATCTGCATCGACTACTTCTTCGACACCGACCAGTGGTATCGTGCGCTCCCCGAACTCGCGCGCGGGAAGGATGCGCGCGTGCATGGGATCGAGGTCTTCCCGTGGGGGATTCCGTGGCCCGACATCTACCGGGTCCGCGTGCAACAGGAGTTCGACGAGCTGGCCGCGTACAACCACAACCTCGCCGGCAACGCGACGAACGTCGGCGCGCTCGCCGGCAACGCCTTCCGCGGTTAGTCAAGCGCGACGGCACTGACGCATGCGTTCGGGGTTCCTGCCGGCCCGCGTGGTCCACGTCCATCCCACGCGGGTCTGCAACCTCGCCTGCGCCCACTGCTACAGCGATTCGTCGCCACAGCAGCGGGGGGCGCTCGCCATCGCGCCACTCCTCGATGCGCTCGCCCGGCTGCGCGAGGAGGGATACGAGATCCTGTCGATCTCCGGTGGCGAACCGTTTGTCTACGACGACCTTCCCGAGCTCGTGCGCGGCGCCTCGGCGCTCGGCTTCCGCGTGCACCTCATCACCAACGGCATCCTTGTCAACGAAGCGCGCCTCGCGCCGCTCGCCCCCCACCTCTACCTGGTCGGCGTGAGCCTCGACGGTGCCGAAGCGACGCACAACGCGGTGCGCGGAAGGAGCGATGCCTTCCGACACTCGCTGCGCGCCATGTCGGTGCTCGCGAAATGCGGCATCCCCTTCGGCATCGTCTACGCCGTCTCTTCTCCATCGCTCGAGGACATTCCGTGGGCATTCGAGCTCGGGCGCGATCTCTGCGCGCGACTCCTGCACCTGCGCCCGCTCGCCCCCGAGGGGCGCGCCGCATCCATGGCGTCGTCGTGGACGCTGATTCCTGAAGACTGCGAGCGACTCGCGCTCCTCGCCGATCTGCTCGGGAGCTACGGCCCGCCTGCTCCTCGCGTACAGGTGGACCTCGTGCGCACCAGCGAGCTGCACGCCGCGCGCGCGCAGTTCGCGCTGCTCGACGGCTCCGCGTCGTCGCTGAGCGACGCCGTCAATCCGATCGTGATCGATGCCGATGGGCGCTGCTACCCGTTCTCATACGGCTTCGACGCCTCGTACATCCTCGGCGACATCACGCAGCCCGTCACCGCGCATTCCTTGCGCCTCGCACCAACGATGGCCGACGCTCTCGCCTCGGTCGTCGAGCGCGCCTTTGCCGAGGCCGAGAGCGAGGGAATGGCGCTCATCGACTGGTTTGCCCACCTCACGCGGGTGAGCCGACGCGGCGTCGCGCACAACGCCGCGCCAGCGCGTTAGGCGGCCGCCTCGGTCCGCGTACCGTCGACCAACGGCATCACCTGCGCGGCGAAGCGCTCCATCTCCTCCAGCTGCGGCGAGCATTGCAGGAGAAGCAGGTCCACGCCCGCGTCCTGGAAGGCGCGCACCTGATCGGCCACCTGTTCGGGTGTGCCAACGAGACCAGCCCGCAATCCGCGATTTGAGACCGAATAGTCCTGCAGGGTGACCTGCTGCTCGAGCTGGGTATTCGAGATCCAGTCCTGGTAGTTGGCGTACCCGGGAGATCCTTCCGACACGTCGGTGATGCGTGCCAGTTCTCGTCGTACCTCAGCTTCAGTCGAACGTACGATCGTGTACGCCGCCATCCCGAAGCGCAGCGGCGGGAGTTCGATACCGAGCGCCTCGCTCGCGCGGTCGCGCCGAGCGCGCAGGTCGGCGATCTTCGGCGCAATGCGCTCCGGCGGGTCCCCGTGCATCACGTACGCATCGCACTCGCGCGAGATCAGCGTCTTGGCCGCTTCGGATTCGCCGCCCGCGTAGATGACAGGGCGTGGCCGGCGAACGGGCTTGGGCTCGAGGACGGTTTCGCTCACCTCGTAGTAGCGCCCCTTGAAGGAGAACTCCGGCTCGTTCCAGACGCCGTTGAGCACTGTGAGCCACTCCGCCGTGCGTGCATAACGATCGTCGTGCTCGTCGAAGCGGATCCCGTAGCGCCGCGCCTCGTCCTTCCACCAGCTCGAGACGACGTTGAGCGAAAGACGCCCATTGGAGATGTGGTCGATGTTCGCCGCCTGCTTGGCGAGCAGCGCCGGATCGTGGAAGGTGGGACGCACCGCCACCATCAGCTCTTGCCGCTCCGTCACCGCCGCCAGTGCCGCCGCCGTCGACCACGCATCGAGCGCCGGCGCTCCGATCCCCTTGATGTCGTTGAGAAAGAGCTCGGCGATGAGCGTGAGGTCGTAGCCGATCGCCTCGCTCCGTTGCGCGAGTCGCCGGACGTAGCTCCACGACGCCTCCATCTGCTCGTCCTCGACGTTGCGCAGCCAACCGCCAAAGACCGGAAGCCAGTATCCGTACCGCATCACGCCGCCTCCCCGCGCGCACCAGCCGCAGCGAGTGGCGCGAGGTTGGCACGCTGCTCCAGGTAATCGACGAACGGAACCCACGGATCGAAGCCGATCACGTTCGGTGCGTCGGCAACGAAGTTCGAGAGCGCGTTGATGTCGTAGAAGTAGTGCTTGCCGTCACGGTCATCGACGAGGTACTCGATCCCGCCGACGTCGATGTGCGATGCGCGGGCGATGCGCTCCACCTGCTCGATGATCTCACGCGGTGGCGTGTACCCTTCCACCCGCAGCCCGCTCTTGGGGGCGTCGGCGGCGCACGCCGCTCCAACGAGCGCGACGCCATCGGTCGTCTGGCAGGCATCGGCGGGGCATAGGTCGAACGATCCGGTCGCCGGAAAGACGTTGATGGCGTAGAGATACTCACCACCAAGCGTTTCGACGCGGGTACTGTGACCGTCGCGGAGCGGGGCGGCCTCCTGCACGAGCGCGGTGCCGTCGATGCCTAACGCTACCTCGCCGCGTTCCACCGCGCCGGCCAGCGACTCGGGAGTGTCGTAGCGCACGATCCCGGCTCCGCTTCCGCCGATGTTCGCCTTCACCAGCACCGGAAAGCGCAGCTGCGCGGCCGCCGCCGAAGCCTGCGACGCGTCGTTGATGACGAGCGCGCGCGGCGACGGGAGTCCGAGCGACTCCAGGAGATCCAGTTGCGTCGCCTTCGAGAGTTCGAGCGCATACGCCTGGGATCCATTCACCACCGGGACGCCGAGTCGCTCCACGTGCCGCAGGAAGTGCTGCGTGTAGAACGTCGACGCTGCGTGCCCACGCATGTATGCCGAGGGCGACGCGCGATTCACGAGCAGTGAGTACGGCGCCTCACGCGCGAACGGATCGAAGGTGTGCGCCGCGGCGTCGAGGCGCACGTACTCGCGCCCGCGCCGCTCCAACTCGGTAAAGAGCGGGCGGAACCAGTCGGGGTGCTCGTGAAAGACGGCGATCGGGCGTTCGGTTCGGTGAGACATGGCAGCGACTCCAGCGAGGGGGACTACGAGGAACGAACAGGACAGAAGGACGGTGCAAGCGAAAACCGCCCGGCCTTCTCACGAGGGAGAGGCCGGGCGGCGAGATATCCGTTTCGCCTGTGGATCGTTCGCGTTAGGTGCGCGCGCCGAGCCCCGACCGCTCTCCATGAGGAGGCCGCCAGGGACAACAGCAATACATCGTGCGCGCAACAACAGGACGCATGGCAGATGGACAGCAGAGGTTCCCAACAACGAAATCGCCCGGACGGGAGGGCCGCCGGGCGCATCGCGTTTTAGCTCGTTGTTTTACGTGGCGGCAATAGGCGGCAAAAGACCACGGGCTTTCGATTGTGTTGTCAGGCTAGCCAACTCCCCGACACTCGGCAAGGGGGCGCGAATCGTCACAGCGATTCGTGACGATTCACGCGCCGATACCGCCGTATGGATCAGATCGCGTCGCTCAAGCTGGTGAAGGAGAACTCGCGCGTGCGAATCGCCGGGACCACGATCGGTTGTCCGGTGTTGCCGCTCTCGCTCGCGCTCACGCGAATGGATCGCGACATCGCCTCGAGATTGTTGAGCATGAAGATCGGCGACTCGTTGAAGCGGAAGTTCTTCACCGCCTTCGTGATCTTCCCCTTCTCGATGAGAAACGTCCCGTCACGCGTGAGGCCGGTATAGAGCACCGTGCGCGGATCGACCGGACGGATATACCAGAAGCGGGTGACGAGAATCCCGCGCTCGGTGCCGGCCACGAGATCCTCGATCGATCCGTCGCCTCCCATCATCTTCATCCCGGCACCGCCACCAAACCCGCCAAAGCCGCGCCCGCCACCGCTGCTGTTCGCCTCCTTCCCCTGTTTCTCGGCCCAGAAGCGATCATAGGCGAGGTTCTTCACCACACCGTTCTCGATCCAGACGGTGCGCTTGATCGGCATCCCGTCGCCGCCGAAGGTGTCGGCGCCGATGTCGGGATCGAGCGGATCGGTGAAGAGCGTCACGCGCTCGTCCATCACCTTCATCCCGAGCTTGTTCCCGCCCCCGGCCTTGGTGAAGAACGACCGCCCCTCGTCGGCGCTGCGCGCGTTGAGGGCGCCACCGATGAGTTGCACCAGGTTGCCGACGGCCGTCGGCTCCAGGACGACGGTGTAGCGCCCCGGCTCCACCGCTACCGGATTGAGCGACGCCTTGGCCTTCTGGATCGCCGTCGCGCCTAACGCGCCCGAATCGATCTTCGACCAGTCCCAGTGCGACGAGCCCCCCCACCCCGACCCCTGCCCATCGGGGGTACGGACGGTGGTCGTGAGCACCGACTCGGTCGTGCGCGAGTAGGCAAACAATCCCTTGCTGTTGGCGATGGCGAGCGCCGTCCCGCGCGCCTCGATGTAGCCGGTCGAGACGAGCCCCGCGGCGCGCGCCGGACCGGTGATCTTCTGGATGGCGGCCGCCCGCAACACCGGATCGAGCTGCGCCGTGGCATCGCTCCACCCATTCGACTCGGCGTACTCCTGCGGCCCGAGTTCTGGCATTGCCTCGGGATCCTCGGGCGAGAGGCGCGCCAGCTTTTCCGCGTTGGCCACCACCTGCTGCAGCCCGGTGTCGTCGAGCTTGTTGGTCGTCGCGGTCGCGCTCCGCTTCCCGAAGGAGCTCTGGACGGTGACGACCGTGTCGGTGTTGTCGCCCGCGGTCGAGATCTGGTTCACGGCAAAGCGCGAATTGGCGCGCACGCCGCTCCGGATCGTGACACGTGTTTCGTCGGCGGTGGCGAAGTACAGGATGCGCTTGGCCAATGCCTGCGCATCGTCGCGGGAGATGATGGGCGCCCCCTCGACGTAGAGCGATCGCGGCGCGCTCATGCCGTCCTCCCGGTGTTGATCACGTTGATCTGCCGGTGACGCGTGGGGACGCAGCCGTGCGACACCGCGTTCGCCTGCGACGGCTGCCCCTTCGCGTCGCCGAACGCCCCGCACAGCTCGTAGCTCTTCGGACCGCCGACCATGTCCATCGCCGCCCAGAACTCGGGCGTGCGGATCTGGTATGCAACGTCCTTCAGCATCCCGGTGATCTTCCCCCCCTTGATCTCGTAGAAGAGCTGCCCGCCAAACTGCGCATTGTATCGCTGCTGGTCGATCGAGAACGACCCGTCACCGACGATGGCGATCCCGCGGTCGGTCGCGGCGATGATGTCCTCGAAGCTCTGTTCCTTCGTCCCCGGCATCAGCGAGACGTTCGGCATACGCTCGAACTGCACATCGGCCCAGCTCTGCGAGTACGAGCACCCCTGCGACTTCACCGGCTTCCCGCGCTGCTTCGACCACCAGTCGAGGAAGGGCGCCTGCATCCGCGTGATCGCGTGATAGTTCATCAGGATCCCCTTCTCGATGATCATGAAGTCATCGGGCTTCTGTCCTTCGTCGTCCCATCCACATGCCGAGAGCGACCCGACCTGCGAGCGGTCGCCGCGGATGTTCATGAGTTCCGAGCCGAACTTGAGCTTGCCGAGCGTCTTCTCCGGCGGCGCGGCGAACGACGTTCCCGCGTAGTTGGCTTCGTAGCCTAACGCGCGATCGAGCTCGGTCGGGTGCGCGCAGGCTTCGTGCACCGTGAGCCACAAGTGCGTCGGGTGCAGCACGAGGTCATACCGCCCCACGTCGACCGGGCGCGCGGAGAGCTTCTCCACCGCTTGCTCCGCCCACTTGGCGCCGTTGACCACCAGGTTGGCGTCGGTCACGTGCTCGTAGCCCAACCCCTTCGGCTGCACATCGGTTGACTGCCGCGACTGGAAGTCGGTGAAGTCGCTCGAGACCGCGGTCACCGTCATCGACGGCTGCGCACGGTAGATCGTCTGCACGGTGAAGGTCCCGTCGGTGTTGGCGTAGGTCTTCTCCTCGCGCAGGAAGAACATGCTCGACGTCACGAAGCGCGAACCCTTTACCTTGAGCGCCGCCTCGTTGGCCGACAGGAGCAGCTGCACCTTCTCCTCGATCGGGACGTCGAACGGATCGACCTTGATCGGCGACTTCCACACGCCGTTCGGCTCGGCCGGCCCGCCCGCGGCGAGGATGACCGGGCGCAGCTGCGTTGGCGCCGAAGCTTGCGCCTGACGAGCCGCCTGCTTCGCCACGCGAACGATCTCTTCCGGCGTGATCGTGCTGCTCGCCGCGAATCCCCACGCCCCGTTCACCAGGACGCGCACGCCGAATCCGAACGTCTCGTTATCCACCACGCCCTGCACGCGCTTCTCGCGTGTGAAGACGTTCTGGGTGCGGTTGCGGCTGATCCGCACGTCGGCGTACGACGCGCCGGCCCCCTTGGCCGCGTCGAGCGCACGCATCGCCAAGGCCTTGAAGGCGGGATCCTGCAGGGAGACCTCGTCGAGCGCGAGCGCTGCCGCCGATCGAGGAACGAGCTGCGATGCGCCAAGCGCAGCGGCAGCAACGGACGAGGCGCGAACGAATTCGCGACGGGAAAATGCCACCAGTCAGCCTCTGGAAAAGGGTGCGTTCGTCTACGTCCGGAATCGGAGCGGCGTTGGACCCAACCTGCTGTCAGTACGCCCCATAGCGACGCGCCGTGCTCATCGATGTTCGGTGTTTGCTCGGGATTGCGCGGGCTCTCCATATAGAGCATCCTCGTTGATGTGCCCGTTATGGAGACCATATGCACGCTCAAAAGGAAAAGGCACCGCTCGACCTGGCGGTCCACGCCCCCGCGGCGCTTCGCACGGTCTTCAACATCGCCGACTCGTGGCAGCTCTCCTCGCGGGAGACCCGCATCCTCCTCGGCTCTCCGCCGGAGTCGACCTTCTACAAGTGGAAGTCGGGAAAGGTCGGGGTCGTCTCGCGCGACCTCCTGGAGCGCGTGTCGTACCTGCTCGGTATCTACAAGGCGCTTCAACTCCTCCTCCCCGCGCCAAGTGCCGCCGATGCCTGGATCAAGCGCCCGAACGACGCCCCGCTCTTCAATGGGAAGTCGGCCCTCGAGGTCATGCTCTCGGGGAACGTCGCCGATCTCTACCTCGTGCGCCAATATCTCGACGGGGAGCGCAGCGGCTGGGCGTGAGCCATCGCAGCGCGTGAGTGAACCGTGACCGATTCGCTTCCGCCGGTCAGTCGCGTGACGTGGGAGCCGTGCGTGCGCGTGGTCCCCTCGCGCTTTCCCCCGATCTCACTGTTCGAGCGGGTCGCCGATCCCGCCGACTACGACTCGGTGTACGCCATCGAGGCGCTCACCAACTCCCGATTGCGCGATGAGGTCGGCGAGCTCACCCTCGTCCCTCCCCACGACCGCGTGAGCGGACCCGGATCGAGCTGGGTCATGGCCCCCTTCACCCACATTTCGGGAGCAGGAGGGCGCTTCTCAACGGCGAGCTTCGGTGCGTACTACTGTGCTCGCACGCTCGAGACGGCGATCGCCGAGACTCGGCATCATCGCGAGCGCTTTCTGCGAGCGACGAAGGAAGCGGCGATCGAACTCTCGATGCGCGTGATTCACGCGACGCTCGATGCCTCGCTCCACGACCTGCGCGGACTCGGTGAGCAATACGCAGCGCTCCTCGACCCCGACGACTATGCGGCGAGCCAAGCGTTCGCCGGTCGGCTACGCGCCTCGGGGGCGTGGGGCGTGGTGTGGGAGAGTGTACGGCACGCGGGGGGAGAGTGTGCCGCGATCCTGCGGCCGCCAGCGCTCTCGGCTCCCCGTCAGGCGCAACATCTCGGATACGCCTGGGATGGACGTCGCATCACGCACGTCTACCAGAAGACGATGCTGGGTGCGTAGTAGGTGGGCTGCCGACACCGACGCGCCCCGCGGCCCCGGGGCGCGTCGGTAGCAGTGCGCACGGCACGGGCGACGCTCCGCGTGAGCTCCGCTCCGCGCGCGCGCCGCTCGATAGTCCTAGCGCTTCTTGGCACGGCGCTTGAGAACGGCGCCCGCCACGACGACCGAGGCCGCGGCGAGGGCGGCGCCTGCAGCGGCGCGCTTGATCTTTTTCCGCTTCGCGGCGCGACCCGTGACCTTATCGGCCACCTTGGTCGCGAGCGCCTTCGCCGTCTTGCCGGCGCTGGCCATCGACTTTTCGGCCTTGGCCACCTGCTTGCTGGCCTTGGCGACGGTTTTCTTCACGGTCTTCTGCCCTTCCTTCACTGCCTTGCGTGCAGACTTCGCGAGTGGTGCCATGAGTTCTTCCTCCCGGTAGGTCAACTGCGTCGTGAATGGCGGATCATACAACCTAACGTCGCGAACGGTCCCGCTGTTCGCTGCTTGGTCTCCATTGCCAACCGTAGTGCCTCACGGGGCCGGGGGCAACGTATTCCTTTTGGACGAGGTCGCGCTCGACACGGCAGATCGCGGCAACCTCTCCACCCGATCGTTGCACTGTCGGTGCGACGTGTTAGTGTGGGTGGCATCGCCCGACTCGGAGGACGGTCATGCGTCGATTCTGTCAGGTTGTGCTCTTGATCGCCGTGGGCGCGATCACGCGGAGCGCCAACGCTCAGCCCATCGACCCCAAGGTCTACTGCATCCGCCCAGGCGCTTGCTTCGCTGCCGCGTTTCAGTTCAGCGACTACCTCACCGACCCGGTTCCGTACACGCAGTTCACCGTCTACCTGCAGAACTTGCAGGGGAGTTGGCCGCGGAAGTCTGCCGGGACGCCCGCTGCCCTGAATCGCTTCACGATCCTCACGAGCAATCCGCCCGAGAACTCGCCCTCGAAGCGCCCCACACTCTACTCGCGCATGATCGACCAGAGCGAAGGCGGCACGGTGATCGGTCGTGTGAGGACCGGAGAGCAGACCGGCTTGTACGCCGACGAAGGGAGCAACCAGGGTTACAACCAATTCGGATGGTACACGGGTCTTGGTATCGCTGGCTGCGACCTGCTCCCGTACAACTCGCGAGAGGACTACCGAATCTCGACATGCCCAGCGAACGGGCTCACGGGTTGGTTGCGCTTCGACTTCCAACTCACGTGGTACGGCGAGTCGTTCGCACGCCCGGTACGCTTCGACAACTTCCGCTTCTCGGTGGGCAGCGAATTCGATGGGTGTACGTTCGGGACCGCTGAGCTTCCGGGGAGTCCGAACGGAGCCGGGTGCCGCGCTCGCGACTACAACGAGGTGCTCCGCCAGAACGCGATCGCCACGCCAGAACCGGCCGTAGTCGCTCTTCTCGCCCCGGGACTGCTCGCCATCGGTGGTCTCGTACGACGTCGCCGCCCGCAGGCCACCTTCTGAGCGAAGGAGCACGCCGCTTGCATTAGCGAGGATCCCGGCGCTGGTGCCCATCGTTCGAGGAGAGGCGTGTCATGTCGTACGAATTCGAGCGCTCCGAATACCGCATTCCGTATCCACCGACCGCGCGCCCGCGCATGCGACTCGGGGAACGCGAGGTCTCGCTCGTGGACTGCTCCGAGCGCGGCCTGCGTTTCTCCGCAGATGAAGCGCTCGCTCCGGCGGTTGGGAGTCGCATCATAGGGCAGCTCACGCTCCTGAGCGGCGGGCCGGCGCTGGCCATCGAAGGGACGGTCATCCGCTGCCAGTCCGGTGAGGTCGCGGTTCAGCTCAAGGCGCCCGGCATTCCGTTCCGGGCGGTTTTTGCCGAGCAGCGCTTTCTCGGGCAACGTTTTCCGGCCCGCCGCTAGCGTAGACAGGCGCGTCGCGCTGACGTGCGCCTCGCGCACGTCAGTCGATCATGAGCGCCTCGATCAACGAGGGGCCCGGTTCGGCAAACGAGCGCTGCATCGCGTCGGCCAGTCCCTCCGCGTTGTCCACGCGCGTTGCCCGTACCCCCATCGACTCGGCGAGCTTCACGAAGTCGAGTGGAGGGTGCGACAGGTCGGTGAGCGCGCGCCCGCGCTCGATCCCCGCGAGCTGCAACCGCTGGAGCTCGACGTCGAGGATGCGGTAGCGCCGGTTGGCGAGGATCACCGTGGTCACGTCGACCCCCTCGCGCGCCAATGACCAGAGCGCCTGCGGCGTGTACATCGCGCTCCCGTCGGCCTGCAGGTTGACGACGCGGCGCCCCGGAGCAGCGAGCGCCGCGCCTAACGACATGGGCATCCCGCACCCGAGCGCCCCGCCGGTGATGCAGCACCAGTCGTGCGGGCGCGCCCCCTGCGTCGCGACCATCGCCGGAAAGCGGTTGGTGATCGCCTCGTCGCAGACGATCGCGCCCTCGGGGAGGATGGCCGCCAACGTCTGCGCGAAGGCAGCAGGGGCGATGGGGCCGCTCGCGATGTCGGGGATCGCCGACGACACTCGTGCCGCCCCCGCCTTCGCGGCGCCGACGCGTTCCACGACCATGTCGAGCGCGGTACGCACGTCGTCGGCGCCCTCCGCGAGGGTGAGAACCGAGCACTGCTCCGGGAGGAGCACGGTGGACTGCCCGGGATACGCAAAGAAGGCGACCGGCGGCGGTGCATCCACGAGGATCAGGTGTCGCACGCCAGCCATGCGCTGCGCGACCAACTCGGGAAAGTAGGGAAGTCGTTCGACCGCGATACTCCCGGCCCCGCGCGCAGCGCGCGCGGTGAATGGCGTGCAGCACAGCTGGGCACCGGTGTGCGCCGCCACCGCCCCCGCGAGCGCGAGCAGGTCGGGATGCATGGCGCGTCCTCCGACCAGGATCATGGTCGACGAGCCGGCACCGAGCTGCCGAGCCGCGTCGTCAACGGCGCGCGCGACGTCGCGTCCCCCGGATCCCGCATGCGAGGGGCCCCCGGCGCGTGCGCCACGCAGCATTGCCTCGCACTCCTCCGCCCGGCCCGCCGCGTTGCCCGGTTCGGCAAACGACGCATTGCTGGTCTCCACCTCGCCCCACGCGGCATCGGCGGGGAGGACGAGCGTGGAGATTGCGCCTGGCGGCCCCTGCGCCGCGTCGACGGCGGCGCGCGCGGCGGCATCGACGCAGGACGCCGACGGCACCGTGCAGACCCACGCCGACACCGTATGCGCCACCGCTTCGATGTCGCTCGCCAAGGGCGGATCGTTGGCGACGTGAAACGTGGCATGCTCCCCCACGATGTTCACGATCGGTGTCGCCGCGCGCCGGGCGTTGTGCAGGTTGCTCAGCGCATTCGAAAGCCCGGGGCCCAGGTGCAGGAGCGTGCTCGCCGGCGTTCCCCGAATGCGCCCCCACCCGTCGGCTGCGCCGCTCGCCACGTTCTCGTGCAACGTCAGCACCGGCGTGATGCGGGGCGCCGCATCGAGCGCCGCGACGAGGTGCATCTCCGACGTGCCTGGGTTCGCGAAGCAGATCTCGATGCCGGACTCGGCAAGGGCTCTGAGCAGCGTGTCGGCGCCGTTCATCTGGACTCAAGCAAAGGGGAAGTAGCGTGCGCTGAGGTCGCGCGCGGCGAGCTTATCGGCGGAGACAGTAGTTGCCTAGCCGTCCAGCGCGCTGCCCGGTGTTTCGCCGATCGCGCGTCATCGTCCTTCGCCATCGCCCGTCGGCAGATCACGGGCTCCGCTATCTTCACGCCATGCCTCTTCCTCCTCTCGCACTCCTGGTCGCCGCCGCACTCGCCGGCGTCGCCTCGCCCGTTTCGCACGCCTCTTCTCCCGCACGCGCGAACGCCGCCACTCCAGCGGCGCGCCCTGCACCCTCGCGCCCCGTCGCCCCTCCCGACTCGCTCCGCGTTCCGATCCTCGTCTATCACAACATCCAGTCTGCAGCCGAAGGGAAGGGCGTTCGCTCGGCCGACCTCACGATGCGTCCCGAGGTATTCGCGCAGCAGATGCAGTACCTCAAGGATCACCAGATCCCGGTCGTCTCCTTCACGGCGCTTCTCGAGGCGCTCGATGGCAAGCGCACGCTCCCGCCACACGCCGTCGTCATCACGTTCGACGACGGGCGCGTGAACCAGTACCACAACGCCTTCCCGCTCCTCAAGAAGCTCGGCTTCACCGCGACCTTCTTCCCGTTCACCCACGCGATGGATCGCAACCCGCGCTACTTCACCTGGGCGCAGCTCAAGGAGATGCAGGACGCGGGGATGACCATCGGCTCGCACACGTCGCTGCATGTGCGCGTCGACAAAATGAAGGATGCCGCCCAGATGCACGCCGAAGTCACCGGGAGCCGCACGCTCCTGGGCGAGAAGCTCGGCGCACCGGCCACGGAACTCTTCTCCTATCCATTCGGCGCGCTCGCTGCCGCCGGCGATTCCGCAGTGCGTGCCGCGGGGTACCGCGCCGCGCGCGCCTATACCGGCGGCCCGTGGAACAGCGCGAAGGATCGCTGGCGCCTCAAGGCGGTCCCCATGACCGAGAACATGAAGCGATTCGCCGAGGTGGTCGACCCGTCGGCAGCACCTAAAGCTCCACATACGAAGGGCGCCGCCGTCAAGGGCGCCGCCGCGAAAGGTGCGGCCTCGAAAGGTGCAGCGCCCAGGGCGCGCGCATCGAAGCGCGCCGCGCTCTAGAGGTCGTCTGCAGGAATCGTCGCCGGCGCTCGGCCCGGGCGGCGCGCCGGCACGACCGGCGACACGCGGTGACACGCGGTGACACGCGGTGACACGCGGTGACACGCGGTGACACGCCACGACATGCGCGGTGACGCAACAACCCCTCGCCGGAACGGCCGGCGAGGGGTCGGGACGATCAGCGCATTGCAGCCGCTGTCGGCGTACTCAGTCGTTCGCCGGCATGCTCGCGGGCTCCGTCAGGGGCAATTCGGACGCCCGTGCGGGAGCGCCATCGTGCACGTCTTCGATTCGCCGTTGATCGTGATCACGATCGTCGCGGTGCTGCTTCCGTCGTAGGTGATCACTTCGCGCCGGCTCGCGGTCACCGGCGCAGCGTCGCCGAGGGTGAAGGTCGCGCTCATCGAGCGGATCACCGTCCCCGCGGTCGGATACGTCGGCTTGCCATCGGTGATCGGAACCACGACGCCCTGCGTCGTGTCGCCGGCCACGCGGCGCGAGCTGAACGTACCGGTGCTGGTCGTTCCGGTCGTCGACTCCTCACCACGCGACGTCCCGTTGATCGTGCGCTGGGTGCTCCCGCTGGCGAGACCCGTGACCGTGCGATCGCTCTGGTGGCTCAGGGTGGTGTTGGCGGCGAGCACGGTGCTGGTGTCTCCGATCAGGCGACCGATGTGCGGCGGGCCATGACGTCCCCCCCACGGTCCCCCGCGGGTGGAGTCCTTCACGAAGCTCACCGTCCCGCTCACCGTCGTTTGTACCTGCACCGAGTTGGTGGTCGCCGTGTCGAAGGCGGACTGGATCGTCCCCGTCGCCGTCTTGTATTGCAGCTGCTCGGATGCGGTCACGCCATTGGTCGTGACCGGGGTGCAGACAAACCATCCAGTGCTGGCATCAAACGCGCCGGAGCAGGTGCGCCCGCCGCCGAATCGCCCGCCGAATGGCCCCGCGTGACCAAAGCCGCGCCCCGCCGGCATCGCGCCAGCGAAGTTGTCGTCCAATCCCCCGCCCATCAGCCCTTCACGTCCGAAGCCGCGGGCGTGCTCGCCCGGCAGCCACAACGACGGGACACCGTCGCTGTCGCCGGAGTAGCTGCTGCTGTTGCTCGAGAAGCCGACGGGGACGGAGCTGAATGCAGCCGTCAACGCCTGGCTGCTGACCGCTGTCTTGCCGTTGCTCGAAAGGAAGTCGGTGCAGGCGCCGGCGCCGAGCAACAGCGCGGCGATCGCTGCGGCACGAGCGGGACGTTGAACAGCATGACGCATGAGGTGACGCATGGGATCGGGTCTCCAGGATCAGGTCTCGTACCGACGGTGGGGGCTACGCCGGTCCCTGCGATGAGACACATGACTGTCAGATGACCCTCACAGGGGAATCCCGACCCCGCTGTCCTCAGATCGCCGTCACGTTGAACGTCACCGGAGCGAATGATCCGCTCGTCGCGGTCACCGTGTACACGCCCGCCGTCGCGCCCAACGTCAGCGTCACGCGCGCCAGCCCCGCATCGTCGCTCGTGCTGCTCGTGGCGCTCAGCGTTCCGCCGCTCGCGCCGATGGCCCAGTTCACGGTGACACCGGAGACCGCGTTGCCATAGCTGTCCGTCGTCTTCACCACCACCTGTACGCCGCTCCCTGCCACGCCCGCCGCACCGTCGCCCGCGAACTTGGCGAGTTGACTCGGCGCCCCGGCGGCAATCGTCTGCGTGAAGACCACCGAGAAGACGGATTCGACCGATGCGGCGATTTCGGCCTTTCCGGCAATCGTCCCCGCCGTGAAGCCAATGCTCGCCTGTCCCGAAGCGTCGGTCGTGCTGGTCGATGCGGCGAGCGTCCCCGTCGACGCGGTCGTGAGGGCCCACGACACCACCGTCCCCGAAAGCGGGTCGCCGTTCTGCGCCAGCACGCGCACGACCATCGGCGAGGCGAGCACCGCACCGGCAGCCACAGTCTGCGAGTCGCCACTGACAATCTTCAGTGACCCCGCGGCGGTGGAGCTCGCGGGATCGTTGCAGGCGACAGCGAGAACGGCAGCCGCGATCGCCGAGAACGAGAGGAGTGAGCGCGAACGAAGAAGAGGCTTCATGATGCGAGGTCTGGAATGAGGAGGTGGTCGGGGCGCATCCCGGTCATCCATCTGACACGGAATGCTGCACCGACGCTTACACGCCGCGGCGACCTCCTCATCTTCAGCCACGAGCAGAACGTGAAGCCTGCCGGCTTCCTCCCGTCAGTGGGCCGGAGCGAGGAGCCAGCGATCCCGGGTGACCGACTCGACCGCCGCGCGCGAGTACTTCACCGGAAAGTAGCGATCGTTCTTCCAGAGCTCGAAGAGGTCGCGATAGTGGGGGCTCGAGACGTCGCCCGACTGCCCCGGCGTGTTGGTCCCCACGGCGGCATCCCAGTTTCCGGCCTCGACGATGAGGCGGAACGACGCGCCCGCGGTCTGGTTCTCTCCCCCGCCAGTGGCCCCGGGGGTGTTGCCGTCGCCCCCGCGCGGCCAGGTCCCGACCTCGAAGCGTGCGCGCAGCGTGTCGTTGAGCGCCGCGCTCATCGGATGTCGCAGGATGACATGGTGATAGCGCCCCCACGCCCACCCCTTCATGTCGGCGCCGTAGCGCTTCGTGAGCTCGTCGACCCCCTCGTCCAGGCTCCGGAGAAGGACGCTGTCACGCCCCGTCGTCGGGTCGCTCCCGAACTCTCCGCCGGGTGACGTGAGCCATTCGATGATGCGCTTGGCCGGCACGCCGCGCGCCATCTCCCGCGCCTTGGCTGGCACCACCACGTCGATGGTGTTGTCGGTGAGGTGACGGAACCAGGCCTCGTAGATCCCGGCGCCGACCGAGTCCTTGTCGAGCACCGAATTCCAGGCGAGGAGCGCCTGGCGCGCCCGCTCCACCGGTTCGCGCGCTGCCTTGAGCCCCGCGAGCAACGGGACGAGCGCCCGCGCCGGGAGCGACGTGTAGTCGTTCTGGAGCGCCATCATCTCCGTCATCGACACGCGCCGCCCCGAGCCGAGGACCTCGGAGATCCGGGCGAAGCGGAAGGGATCGGCCCACGACCACCCGATCGCGTTGCGGAACGGGTAGTTCTCCGGCGTGAGGTTGTTGTTGGCGGTGGCGATGAAGCCGATGGCGGGATTGAAGTCGTTAGGCTTCTGCTTGATGGGGAGATACCCGCCCCACTCGAAGCGTCCGTCGCCGGGAACGGGAACGAGCCCGCTGAAGTTCGGGCGGATGGGCGCGATCCCCACCGACTGCCAGCCGATGTTTCCCTTCACGTCGGCCCAGACCATGTTCTCGCCCGGGATG
>CAZWVG010000035.1:0-31858 GCA_964637355.1 uncultured Gemmatimonadaceae bacterium | reverse complement strand
GGGCGCGCCGCACGCGCGAGGCCGAGCGGGTGGCGAGGTTGAAGCACGACGCGGCACAGCTCGATGCGTGGCTCGCCCCACATCCCGACGACCGACGCAGCGCCAACGGCGCGGTGCGCCTGAGCAACAGCACCGATCCGGACAGCGCCAAGATGGCGACGGGCAAAGGCGTCGTGCAGGGCTACACTGCTGTGGCGGCGGTGGATGCGAGGGCGCAGATCATCGTGGACGCGCAGGCCCATGGCACGGGGACCGAACAGGAGTTGCTGCTGCCGGTGGTCGCCGCTCTCACGCCGTGCTGCACAGTGACGACCCTGATCACCGCCGACGCCGGCTACCACAGTAAAACCAACCTGCGTGCGCTCGCCGAGCAGGGCCGGCCCGCACTGATTGCCGACAACGATATGCGCGCGCGCGACGCGCGCTTCGCCACGCAGGGCCGCCATCAGCAGGGGCCCGATCCGCTGCACGACAAGTCGCGTCCCACCGCCACGCTCCCGGTCTATCAACCGCGCGACTTGGCGCAGGGCGTACGCGATCTGCTCTTCTGTAAACCGGGCCTTCTTGATCGGTCGATGCTCCGGGTGTCGCCCCCGGCGCAACCTACTCTACTTGTGGACTGCCGTCGAATTGAGGACCCACATCAGCAGCTCGGCGAGTGCCCTCGCGACCATCCCACTGCGGGATCCTGACCAACTGATGACGACGTCTATCGGTTTATGTATTCTTCCGGTTCGGCCGTCTGCTGCAGCGCCACGTAGGCCGCGGAGCTATCGGGGAGTAGATGTCCAGCACCGGGTACATGCTCGCCAAAAACGGTGAAAAACATCGTCAAGTGCTGTAGGCACTCCGCGGCAACGCCTGGTATGTCATCCCCATCTCGGTCCTCGGCCGGAACATGTGCGCTATGTTCCTTCGCCTTCGGATGAACTAGGTCGTTGCGGTGTCGCACGAGGCTAATGAGCGCGCTAGAGAGCGGATCATCCGCAGCCAACTCAATCTGATCGGATACGTGCAGAAGAAGCCGCAGCTTCTTCGGCAGCTTGAGATGATCGACCCGGCGAGCGAACTCCGCCTCTCCAAGTCGGAAGACGCCGTAGAAGTTCACGAACGCTTCAACGGCCATCGCAGAAAAGATCTTGACCGAGTCGGACAGCCGGTCTCGTTGCCGAACAAGCACTGACAACTCCGGCGTGACGTCGCTACCTCGCGCAGTCTGGCCCAGTGGAACGGGCCACCGGCTGTTCACGAGTGCCACGGAGGCTTCCAACTCGGCAAACGCCTCCCGCGCATAATGCGCATAACGCAAGTAGTTGGTTTCAAAGTAGCCCCTTCGAGAAAGAGGGAAGACGCACGGCGTGCCGTCTGTAGTCGAAGTCGTAATCATATTGGCAGTGGCGGTCTAACGTAGCTGTAGAAAAAGTCCGGCGCAGCACGGAATTTGGACACGGAACTTCGCCGCGCCGACTGTGTTTCTCCGGCAGCCAATGTGTGGTCTGCACCTGCCGCCGTCGAGGTCTCCCGTGGCTCGCTACCAGCCGATTGACACCAATCCGCGCCTGCTACCGGTGAACCTGGCGGCGCAGCTCCTTCCCGGCTCGTTCGAGCACGCGGTCAATCATCTGCTCGAGTCGGTGCTCGATCTCTCGCACTTCGATGCGCGCTTCACCAACGACGCGACGGGGGCACCGGCCTATCCGCCGGCCGTGTTGCTCAAGGTTGTGCTGTGTGCGTACGCGCGCGGCATCGTGTCGAGCCGGGCGATCGCACGCCTGTGCGAGGACCACGTGACGTTCATCGCCTTGTGCGGGACGCGGACGCCGCACTTCACGACGATCGCGCGCTTCGTGAGCACGCTGGGGCCCGATATCGCGCCCGTCTTCGCCGCGGTACTCACCGTCTGCCATCAGCAGGGCCTCATTGGCCGGGAGCTGTTCACGATCGACGGCGTGACGCTGCCTAACAACGCGTCGAAGCACCGGAGCGGGACGCGCGCCGACTTCGAGCGCCAGGCGACCCAACTCGAAGCGGCGGCGGCGGCGATGCTGGCGCAGCATCGCCGGCAGGACGCGGCCGAAGACGGTCCGCCGCCGGATGGGCCGGGCACGCCCCGCCGGCAGGAACAGGACCGGGTGGCCCGACTCGAGCGTGACGCGGCGCAGCTACGGACGTGGCTCGCGACGCACCCGGACGATCGGCGGAGCCCCAAAGGCGCCGTGCGCCTGAGCAATCGGACCGATCCGGACAGCGCGAAGATGGCGACCGGCAAGGGCGTGATCCAGGGCTATACCGGTGTCGCCGCCGTTGATGCGGCGCACCAGATCATCGTCGATGCGCAGGCGCACGGGACGGGGAGCGAGCAGGAGTTGCTGCTGCCTGTGATGGACGCGGTGACGCCGCTCTGCACGCCCGTGACGATCGTCACCGCCGACGCGGGCTACCACAGTGAAGCCAACCTGCGCGCCCTCGCGGCGCGCGGTCGGCAAGCACTGGTGACCGATCGGAAGATGCGCGCACGCGATGTACGCTTTGCGTCGCAGGCGCGGCATCGCGCCAAGCCAGATCCGCTGCACGACAAATCCGCGGCAGCGCCGCCTCGCCAGTATCAGGCGTCCGACTTTGCCTACGATCCGCTCCAGCGCACGTGTGTGTGCCCCGCCGGGAAGTCGCTCTACCGGAAAGGGAAGGACCTGGTGGTCAAGGGCTATCGCGGCGCGCAGTTCAAAGGCGCGCAGCGCGACTACCGACCGTGCACGCACCGCGACCGATGCCTGCGTCATCCCGAGCGGACCGCGACGCGGCAGGTGATGTTCTTCGCGGGGCCGGCGCTGGGGCAGCCGGCGAGCTTCACCGCGCAGATGCAGCGGCGACTGGACACGCCGGAGGGTCGCGCGACCTACGCCCGTCGCTTCGCCACGGTGGAGCCGGTCTTTGCCAATCTGCGCCACAACAAGGGGATTGCGCGCTTCACGCTCCGGAGTCAGGCGAAGGTGGACGGGCAATGGAAGCTCTTCTGCCTCGTCCACAACATTGAGAAGCTCGCCCACCGCGGATGCGCCGCCTAACTACCCCTGACAGCAAGGACGCGCGAACTTTCGCGGCTGCGCGGTGCCGGGCCTAACGCACCTCGTCACGTCGCCCGGTGCGTTGGGACCAAGGCGAACAGGGTAATCCTACAGCCTCAACGTTGAGCATCAGCTGCGACCGAATCAGCAGAGCGAGTGAAGCGAGCATACAACAGCGCGGCCGGCTGATGCATGCGACATTATCCAGTGCGATCGCCGCCTCGAAGGCGGACTCTAACGAACCAGCACCACCATCAGCGCTGCTGCAGCGAGGAGTAGACCAACCTGGATGGTGTTCTTCCGGAATCGTTCAAGTTCATGTACTCGACTTGCCAGCAATGCGTCGCGATCAGCCTGCAGCATGAGACAGGTACGAAAATCTGCCACGAGCGGCGTCGCGCCTTTGGCGTCCGCGTCAACGAGTTCGCTGTACTGCGAGCTACCGTCAGCCTCTACATACACATACCCTCGCCCCGTTTCGATCGGATCAAGATTTTCGTCGAGGTTACTTAAGTCCTCTAGATCGAACGCCAGCACCGCGGAGTTCCCCGAGACGTCCACGATCTCCATCCCAGGCAGGCCTTGTCGATTATCCCAGATCCATCTGCCAAGTCGGTCTGGAAGCTGCACCGGAGCAGGCATCTGCATTGCTCGGACTCCTATGGTCAGATCTGGCGAACGCCCAAGTTCAGCTGCGTCGGCTTTCCATGAACTGCGGCAGGCGAGCGTAGCTCTCCAGCCGCTATCCGAAGCGCGGCCGGCAACTGCGCCGATCCGTTCGCCAGCCGCGCGATTACCCGCCAAGCTTAAACTGCGCAGCGATGTCTGCTGCGGTCGTACCAGCACGTGAGTCTCGAAAATCCTCACGCTCCTGCTCACTTACCTCAAGTTCTCGCACCACCCTCGCCGAACTCACGAGCCACTCAATAACCGTACCCTCGCTAGTTCGCACGCCTCTCCAGTAGCAGTGAGCGAGCGTTTCGATCGACTCTTCGCGCTTCAGGCGATCCCGAGCCAAGTCGAGCCAGTGCCAGTCGGCGTCGTGAAGGACCGCACTTTCGGGCACGTCAACCTCGTAGAGTCGCTTCTTTGGTGACTTAACGACCCAGTCACGTGCATCCTTCTCGTGCGGGAAGACGTAGATTGCCGTCGCGCGCCTTGGCTTTCCGTCGGGACGAGCGCGCTCAAATTCCGCTTCAACGCGCTTTCGAAGATCATTCTGCTCGCTGAAGTACTGATGGCTCGGATCAACCTCAGAGCCAGGCGCTAGCGAGCCTCCTTGAACGCGGAATGCACGTGGCATGAGCGGGGGTTGGTGACTGGCTAACGCCCATTCTCTTGTTCTCGATAACGCGGTTCAGATCCGCGGACTGGGCATTATCCGCACACCTAGGTCAGGATAACGCCAATCTGAGATATCCGCTACGCGCGTAGCACATTCCCAGCTGTCACGACTTAGACATTCGTCCTCGAGCGCGTGATAAGTCTCCTCCGCGCGAGCAGCTCGTGATAGTCAAAATGAACGCCGGAGCGGCGGACCGGGCGCGGAATCGTCGTTCAGCCCCGCCAACGCGCCCGTACGCAGATCGTCGCGCGCCCCCCCCGTCACCTCACCCCTCCCACGGCGCCACCCCCCGCCCCTTCTTCCACAACTCCGGATTGTGCCGATAAAGCGTCACCTTCCGCCCAATCGCCTGAATCACCTCGGCCCCAACCGCCTCCGCCATCTCCCCCGCTAGCACCTTGGGCGAAGTCTCCAGCGTCCGCGAAATCGCCACCTTCACCAACTCGTGCGTGCGCAACGCATCATCGAGCGCACCGAACGCCGTGTCGGTGAAACCCTGGTGCCCGATGTGAACCATCGGTTGGAGATGATGGGCCTCGGCCCGCAGCTCGGCGCGTTCTTTTCCTTTCATGTTCGATTGCTTCAGGGTCGTTCTCGCGCGCGTCCAGCCCGGACGAGATACGGGTGCGGATCGAGCGGGTCGCCGTCCCACCAGCGCCCGTTCCCGCGATACAGCAGGACCTGGAAGTGGAGATGCGGGAGGTTGTCGGGCGCATTTCCAGTGGTACCAACGTAGCCGATCACGTCACCCGGTTGCAGCGGCTGCCCCTCAGCGAGCCCCTTGGGGTAGTGATCGAGATGGGCGTAGTAGTAGACTAGGCGCTCGTCGGCATCGATGGTGTAGACCGTCAGCCCGCCAAGGTTGTTCGAGCGCACCTTGAAGACGCGCCCTCCGTCGGCGCTCAGGACCGGCGTACCGCGCGGCGCCATGATGTCGAGCGCCGAGTGGATGCGCGCACCGCGCCGCGCGGTGAACGTGTCCGGCACCTTCTCGGGTGCAATGCCATCGACCGGGACCATCAACCGCTTGCTGCGCAGGAGCGCATCGATCGGCGAGGTGGGGACGCCCGCGATCGCAGGGTTGGCCGGAATCGGGAGCTCCATCGGGTCCGGCGCCGGGTCGGCCGGACCGGGGAGTGGAGTCAGCCCGGGGGCGCATGCGGCGAGGGACGAGACGAACAAGACGAACAACGCGATGCAGGGATGGCGCGCGCGATCGCCGTGTCCCGCGCGTTGGGCAGGAGCGCGTCCCGTTCGCGAGACACGCGCGCATCGGGCGCCGTTCCCTACGGGGGAAATGCCGCGCACGCGCCGCGGCACGATTCGTTCGTTGGCGACGAGACACGAGTGTTCGCCGTGTCCCCCCAGTCGCCACCGTCTCCTGCGGAGGTCGTCCATGTCCGTCCCTCGTCTGATCCTCATGCGTGCGCGTCGTTCACGCGCCGCTACCACCGTGCTGCGCGCCGCCTCCGTGATCCTCGCCCTCTCGTTGCTCACCGCGTGCGACGACGTGCTCGGTCCCGAAGACCTCCGCGCCGAGCAGCGCGACCTGAATCGCGCGTGGGCCACTTGGTCGAACAGCTACATTCGCGACTACGAGTATGTGGTGCGCCACGACTGCTATTGCCAGCTAGGGGGCGTCGATGTCCGTGTCACTGTGCAGGATGGATACGTGGTCGCTCGCGTCATCGACGGCACCTCGGCGCCGATCCCCGGGAGCGCCGCCTTCAACTACCCGACGATCGACGGTCTGTTCGGGATCGTCCAGGATGCGATCGACACGAGGGCGCGGCGGGTGAACGGGCGCTACGACGGTGCCTACGGATTCCCGACCGACATCTACATCGACTATTCGTACGGCGGCACCGACGACACCGAGCGCTACACGCTGCTGGCGTTCCGGTCGCTTCGTTAGGCGCCGCACCCCCGCTATCGCTCCCAGGCGAAGCCCGAGGCGAGTCGCTCGAAGCGGCGCGGGGGTGTGTCGACGAGCTTGAGAATCACGGTCCCGCCCCCGCGCGGCGTCCAAGCGCGGGCGGCGAGGTCGTCGATGCCGTCACCGTCGGCGTCGAGCGCCTCCAGCGCCTCGTGCGCGCGGAAGCGGAGGTCGCGTACCGCCGCCTTCTGGATCGCCGAGTCGCCGACCAGCATCACACGCTCGCGCACCCATTCGTAGTCGCCACCGTAGAGCGTGACGACGACCACCCCGCGCGACGCGCCGAAGCACCCCGTCACCTGGCTGCGGCGCGCCTTGAGCGACGCCTTGAGGCGAGGGTAGATCGGCTGGTCGGTCGAGGCGCGCAACGAGTCCTCGATCGCCTTCCCCAGTCGCGTTAGGCGCGCGGCGAGCTCCGGGTTCGCGCTGCGATCGCACGTCGTCGCCGTGGCGGTGCCCGCCGTCGCGCTCGACGCATCGGATCGTTCGACCGAGGCCACCAGCGGATCGGTCACGCGCGCCAGCGAGTCGCCGACCGTGACGCCATCGAGCGTCCCCACGATGCGGCCGTTGTACGCCTCGAACCCCGAGAGCGTCCCGCGTTCGCTCCCCCACGAGCCGCGCACCTCGAAGGGGGTCCCGATCGGGAAGGGCGAGCGCGCCGCAGCGGCGCGCGAGAAGGCGGCGAGGCGCGCCGGATCCTTCTTGAGATCGATGTCGACGCGCCCGAGGTCGACGTACAGCTTCTTGGTGCGCGCCGCCGCGGTGAACCAGCGCTCGACGAGCGGGACGAAGACCAGGCGCTGGGCGATCGTGTCGGCGAGCGGCGAGAGTCCACCACGGTCGGCGGGCGAGGGACTCGCGGTCTCAGGACGCGAGGGACTCGCCGCCACCGGCGCCGACGCCGTAGTTTGCGAGTCGCTCCCCGCAGCTGCACCGGCAGCGGTGGAGGGCGAATCGTCGGCAACCACTGCGATCGAGTCGCCGACGAGCACGCCGCCCCCGCCCGGCGCGCTGCAGGCCAGCACGCACGTGCCTAACGCCGCGAGGGCGAACCGCACCGTCCTTCGTCGCATCGGGGTCTCGCGGGTAGACATCTCGCCTTCGAACTTAGTCTCCCTCTCCCGCACCTGAAACTGCACCGCTCGCATGCCCCCCCTCCGCTACACCCGTCCCCAGACACTCGACGACGCCTCCGCGCTCCTGCAGACGCCCGGGGCTCGGCCACTCGGCGGGGGGACTGACCTCATCCCCCTCATGCGCGAGGGTTTGACGGCGCCCGACTCGCTGGTGGACCTGCGCGGGATTTCGAAGTCGGCCGAGGTCACCTGGCACGACGATGGGAGTGCCCACATCGGCGCCTCGGCGCGGCTCGCCCACCTCGCGCGCGACGCACGCCTTCGCGAGGCGTTTCCCCTGCTGGCGGAGGCGTGCGAAGCGGTCGGGTCCGAAGCGATCCGCACGATGGGAACGCTCGGCGGGAACCTGTGCCAGCGCATTCGTTGCGCGTACTTCCGTCACGGGTTCGACTGTCTCAAGCGAGGGGGCGATCGCTGCTCGGCGCGCGACGGGGAGAATCAGTACCACGCGATCTTCTTCGACCCCGGGAGTAGCGAGGGATCCTGCGCGGCGGTGCACCCGTCCGACCCGGCGATCGCCCTCACCGCGCTCGAGGCGACGGTGCATGTCGGTGGCGCGGCTGGGACGCGCGACGTCGCCATCGCCGACTTCTTCACCGGTGCACGCTCGGGCATCGACGGCGAGACCGTCGTTGCGCCTGACGAGATCGTGACCGGGGTGACCATACCCGCGTACTCGCGCGGCGGCCGGCAGCGCTACGAGAAGGTGATCCAGCGCGGTGCCTTCGACTTCGCACTCGTGTCGCTCGCTGCGTTCAAGCGCGCCGACGGCGAGGTGCGCCTCGTCCTCGGCGGCGTGGCGCTCCGCCCCTGGCGAGTCACGGACTCTATCGAGGAGGATCTGGCGTCGGGTGGACTGAGCGACGACGACATCGAAACGCTCGGCGCGCGCGCTCTCTACGACGCGCGTCCCCTCGCGAAGAACGGCTACAAGGTGGAGATGGCGTCCGCGGTCCTGCGACGCGGGATCGCCTTCCTCGAGGGGCGTTAGGCAGTGGCCAGCGACGGCGCCTTCGGCTGCGTGATCATCGCCACGGGACTCGAGCGCGACCCCGAACGTGCGCAGCTGGTGGACGACCATCTCGATGCGCTCATCGCGCTCGCCACGATGCTCGACGCCGCGCCGGTAGTGGTGGTGCACGACGGCACCGTACGCGTCGCCGCTCCCGCGCGCGCCTTTCGAATGCCCCGCGCCGAGCGCGACGATCTTTCGGCGGTGCGCCTGGGATTGATGCAGCTGACGAACTCGCCGGTAGATGCCGCGCTCATTCTGCCGATCGAGTCACACGATAGCAGCAGCACGATGCTCACCCGGATGATCCGCGAGTCGCGCGAGCGTGGAGTCCTGATCGCGGCGACCGCGACCAATGGCACGCTCGGCTTTCCGCTGTTTGCCTCTCGCGACAGCTGGCGCGAGGTGATGACCACCGAAGGAGGCATCGAAGCAGTGCTCAGGCTACAAGGCCCGCGCATCCTGGCTATCGAGGAAGGCGACTAACTTCTCGTCTTCTCGTCTTCTGATTTCTCGTCTTCTGATCTTTCGTCTTCTCGTCAGATGCCCAAGGCCGTAGTAATGCCCGCCCCCGGCGCCGATCTCGAACTTGTCGAGATGCCGCGCCCAGTACTGACGCCAGGCGCCGCGACGCTGCGCGTCACCTACTCCGAGGTGTGTGGGACCGACGTGCACCTCCACCACGGCCGGCTCACCGGGGTCCCCTACCCCATCATCCCCGGACACGTCTCGGTCGGGGTGATCGACGAGCTGTGCGGACCGGTCGAGGACATCGAGGGGAGGGCGTTCGCCATCGGCGACCGTGTCACCTTCCTCGACGTCCACGGGACGTGCGGGAAGTGCTACCAGTGCCTGGTGACCAAGCAGTCGACGCGCTGTCCGCACCGGCGCGTGTACGGCATCACCTACAGCGCGAATGACGGGCTGCTCGGCGGATGGTCGGAGTACCTGTGGATGAAGCCCGGGGTCCACATGGTCCGCCTCCCTGATCGCCTCGACGAGGAAACCTTCATCGGTGGCGGCTGCGGACTGGTGACCGCGCTGCACGCCGTCGATCGCGGCGAGGTGAAGCTCGGCGACAACGTGGTCGTGCTCGGGGCCGGGCCGGTGGGACAGTCGATCGTCGCGCTGTCGGCGCTCGCGGGCGCGAATCGCGTCGTCGCGGTGGGCGATCCGCCCTCGCGCCTGGCGTTCGCGATGCGCATGGGGGCGACCGACACGCTGGGACTCGACCTCTCTCCCCAAGATCGTCGCGACGCCGTGCTCGACGCGACGGAAGGGCATGGTGCCGACGTGGTGATCGAGGCCAGCGGTGCGCCCGATGCCGTGCTACAGGCCTTCGACCTCGTGCGCGACGGTGGCCGTATCGTCATCTGCGGGCACTACACCGACAATGGCGACGTGACGATCCATCCGCACTTCCACATCAACCGCAAGCACGTCGAGGTACGCGGGTGCTGGGGGAGCGATTTCTCGCACGTCTACCGCGCCGTCTCGATCGCGGCGAAGCACGGAGACCGTGTCCCGTGGCGGGAGATGGTGGGGGGGCGCTATTCACTGGCCGATGCGCACTTGGCGCTCAAGGCGGTGGAAGATCGGAGCGTGACCAAGGCGCTGATCGTTCCGCACGCGCAGTAGCCGTCGACCGGGGAGCACATCCGGCTAAAGCGAAAGAGCCGCCGCACTCGCGTGCGACGGCTCTTCGCTATGGTGTCACGGGGGGCGGTGCGAAATCGCTCTCTCCCCGATTCTATCGTGCACCCGTTGGCGCGTGCAGCACGCGGGCGATGGTGCCTAACGCCCCCCGCTGAACCCGAACTCCCCCTGGGCGACGAGCAGCCGCGCGTCGGAGAGCGGAATCTCGCGCGACTGTCCAGCGGCGAAATGATAGCGCCGCCCGGTTGCGCCACCCGTCACTTCCACATCGTGGTTGAGGATGCTGCGGACGCCGATGAGGCGCTCGTGGCCGAGCGGGCCCACCGTCGGCGACAACGTGGGACGAATCCGCGGCTCGACCGCCTTGAACTCGCCACTCCTTCCCAGCGCACCACGCCCGGTGAGCGAAGGCGCGGCGTAGACCGTCGGCGAGCTTTCGTGCGACTCGGCTCGACGGCTCACGGAGAAGAGGGTCTCGAACGGAACGTAGGCGGCGGTCATGGCAGATATCCTGATGCGGCGGTGCGGTGACCCAACGTCCGACGATGGAGGGCGAAGGGGCGCGCTGTGGTGGTGCAGCTTCTTCGGTGCTTTCGATGCGTGGTGAATGCCGGAAGCGGAACGTGCGTAATACCGCACCTCCTCCCTTCCTGTTGCGCCATCAGTGTCGATACCACGACACGCCCGCTCCGGTCATTCCCCCATGAAGGTCGGCGTAAAGAAAACGCCTGTACACTCGGGGAACTCCGAGTCCGCACGACATTCGTGTTAGGCAGGAGGCGCGTGTGATTTCGGTCACTCGCGGAATGCGGCATCAACACCGCAGAGTGGCAGCTTTCGCCGGGTGCAACGCGCGTCGCGCCGCTCGGCACGCATCGTCAGCAGTCGTCGCAACGCATGACTACGCCGATTGCGCGCTCATGTTTGCATTTCTACGCCGTGCGAGAGTGCAACTGTCCATGAAACACGAGCGGCGCGCGTTGCACTCGTGGCAACGCGCGCCGCTGCGCGCACTATGTGGTGGTGAAGCGCGCCCTACTTCGAGATGTCGAACGAGAAGGGTGCCTGCACGAGTTGGCGTACCGCGCGCCCCTTCACCCGCGCGGGTGTGAATCGCATGTCCGGCAACGCCTCGCGTACGGCAGCTGCAAACTGCGGATCGCTCGCCTTGAGAACCTTGTACGACGTCACCTCGGCGCGCCCGCTGGTATCGACGATGAACTGCGCGAGTACTTCACCGGACGTTCCGGACGCCTTTGCCGCTTCGGGGAAGCGCGGTGCCATGCCCCCAGCGTACGACGCCGGCGTCTCGACCTGGAACTCGAAGTACGCGCCGCCAGGGTTCGGCTGCGTATCGCTCTGGGCAGTCACGCGAAACGGACCGACCTGCTGCACGCCGGTGGGAGTCTTGGGCTCGGCCTTGGGAGGCTCGCTCGAGCAGGCCGCGACGAGCGCGACGATCGACGCCGATGCAGCAACGAAGGAAAGCAGGTGCGAAGGCCGAGCGGGGCGAGTCATGATCGTGAGTCTCCTGGCGATGAGCGTGTAGGATTCGGAGAGGGCAGGAAGGAGTTGCGTACGCGGTGCCGTTCGTCCGGCGACCTGCAGCAGCAACGCGCCGTAGGCACGGGGATCGTCGGGCAGCGCGCGCAGGACTCGGCGGTCGCAGTCGACCTCGATCGCGGCGCGGAGCCGGCGCTCGACATACCAGAGCACGGGATTCCACGGGACGAGGGCGCAGGCGAGACGTGCTGCGTCGCGCACCCAGGCATCGCCGGCGCGCAGGTGTTCGCGTTCGTGTTGCAGGATCAGCGTGCGCGTCGGGCGCGGAAGGTCGAGCACCCAACGCGGAAGGACGACGGCCGGGCGTCGCCCCCCGATGATCGCCGGACCGGCATCGACCGACAGGAGGACAGGGTGGCCGTCGACCACCGCGCCGTCCCATCGCCGCCGCGCGGCGTGCAGCTGGCGGCGCTGGCGCGCCAGCCGGAGCACGAGCACGAGCGTCACGAGCCCCCACGCCGTCACGAGCAGGGCGTCGATCGAACCGCCTAACGCGGTTCGGCGTGCGCCGTCGGCGAAGACGT
This sequence comes from uncultured Gemmatimonadaceae bacterium, assembly GCA_964637355.1. Taxonomy (GTDB): domain Bacteria; phylum Gemmatimonadota; class Gemmatimonadetes; order Gemmatimonadales; family Gemmatimonadaceae; genus SCN-70-22. Next base: position 19,618 of record CAZWVG010000035.1, on the reverse strand, counting down.
CGATGGTCGGAATCCGCACCGCCGCGCCGAGCGCCAGCGCGGGCGTCGCACCGCGCCTGGCCTCGCTCCATCGAAAGAGCGGGAGCAGGAATGCGCCGGCGATCGCCGCGACCCACAGCCAGCGGATCGTGCCCCCGCGGCGTTCCAGCCCCCACTCAGCGGCGCGCGCCGACAGCGCCAGCGCCGCGCTGACGAGCACCGCAAAGGCCATCCACTCGGCGATCATCGGGCACCGTCCGCGCGGGTGTGCCTCGCCTCGCCGTCGCCCCCACCGCCGCTACCGCCGTCGCCGTCTCCCTGCGCGGCCGACGATCGCGCGTCGCCATCGAGTCGCTCCCCCAGGAGCGCATGCAGGCGGCGCATCTCCTCCTCCGACAGACCGCGCGCATCGACGAGGTGCGTCATCAGCGACTCGAGCCGGCCGTCGAAGAGGCGCTCCACCATGCTCCCCACGGCAGTCCGGCGAGCCTCGTCGTGCGCGAGCCGGGCGAAGTACCGGTGCGCCTTGCCCTCCTCCTCGTGGCCGACCGCGTCCTTGGCCTCGAGGTTCCTGAGGATGGTGAGAACCGTCGTGTAGGCCAGCGATGCCTCGAGGGCCTCGCGTACCTCTGCCACGGTCGATGGTCCGCGCTGCCACAGCACGCGCAGCACGTCGAGCTCCCGCGATCCGAACGCATCCAGTGTCACGTTGGTCTCCGTGTACTATGCGCCTAGTAGATACGGTCGTACCGCGATCCTGTCAACTATGCAGATAGTAATAACGACCGCAATTCGCCAACACTTTTGTTGACTTATCCGCGGGACCGACCGATTTTTCGGAGCGATGTCCTCCCCCACAATTGCTCTCCCCATCCCCGGTTACCGCGGCCTCCGCGGCGACGTGCTCGTCGCCCTCAAGAAGGCGCAACCGCTGACCGCGAAGGAGCTTGGCGCCCGATTCGGTGTCACGCCCAACGCGCTGCGCCGCCATCTCAAGGAACTCGAGACCGAGGGGCTCGTGCGCTACCAGCGCGAGATCCGCGGCGTTGGCGGCCCGGTCTACGCGTTCTCCCTGACCGACGCCGGCGCGCGCCTTTTCCCGCATGCATACGACTCGGCGCTCGGGGAGGTGCTGGAGCATGTGCGCCAACAGTTCGGGAGTGATGGTGTCGTTGAACTGTTCCGGAAGCAGTGGGGGGAGATCGCCGAGCGCGCCAAGCCGGAGCTCGCGCTTCTGCCACTGGAGGCGCGCGCCGAACGGCTCGCCGAGTTGCTGACCGGCCTGGGCTACATGGCCGAAGCGAGCGGCGGGTCGAGCGCCACGCTTCGGGAGCACAACTGCGCGATCCGCGCGGTCATCGAGCGCTTTCCCGAGATCTGCGTCGCCGAGCAAGGGTTCCTGGAAGAGGTGCTCGGCGCGCACGTGACCCGGCAGCAGCACATCGCCGCCGGCGCCAATTGCTGTGAGTACTGCATTCACCCATCCGGGACGTCGGCGGAAGAGTCGTCAGCTGCAACCGATGCTCCGGTTTCATTCGTTCGGATCGAGCCCGCGCCCTCGCGCGCCGGGAGCCCTACCCCGCAGGAGATGCCATGAGTTCCGCGATCGACCAACTGGTCTCCAAGGAGTACCAGTACGGCTTCAGCACCGACATCGACACCGACACGATCCCCAAGGGGCTCAACGAGGATGTCGTGCGGCTCATCTCGTCCAAGAAGAACGAGCCGCCGTTCCTGCTCGAGTGGCGCCTCAAGGCGTTCCGCCGCTGGCAGCAGATGCAGGAGCCGCACTGGTCCAACGTCAACTACCCGGCGATCGACTACCAGGATGCGTCGTACTACTCGGCGCCCAGGACGGCCAAGCCGTTAGGCAGCCTGGACGAGCTCGACCCGAAGATCAAGGAGACGTACGACAAGCTGGGGATCCCGCTGCACGAGCAGAAGCTCCTCGCGGGTGTCGCCGTCGACGCGGTCTTCGACTCGGTCTCCGTCGGCACGACCTACAAGGAAGAGCTCAAGAAGCACGGGATCATCTTCTGCTCGTTTGGGGAGGCGACGCGCGACCATCCCGACCTTATCGAGAAGTACCTCGGCACGGTCGTCCCCTACAGCGACAACTTCTTCGCCGCGCTCAACTCGGCGGTCTTCTCCGACGGCTCGTTCGTGTACATCCCCAAGGGGGTGCGCTGCCCGATGGAGCTGTCGACCTACTTCCGCATCAATGCTGCCGACACCGGGCAGTTCGAGCGGACGTTGATCGTGGCCGACGAGGGCGCTTACGTGAGCTACCTCGAGGGATGCACGGCGCCCAAGCGCTCCACCAACCAGCTGCATGCGGCGGTCGTGGAAATCGTCGCGCTCGACAACGCGACGGTGAAGTACTCGACGGTGCAGAACTGGTACGCCGGCGACGAGGAAGGAGTTGGCGGCATCTACAACTTCGTCACCAAGCGCGGCAAGGCGATGACGAACGCCAAGATCTCCTGGACACAGGTGGAGACCGGCTCGGCGATCACCTGGAAGTACCCGAGCGTGATCCTGCAGGGTGACAACTCCACCGGCGAGTTCTACTCGGTGGCGGTCGTCAACAACCGGCAGCAGGCCGACACCGGGACCAAGATGATCCACATCGGGCGCAACACGAAGTCGAACATCGTCTCGAAGGGAATCTCGGCCGGCAAGGGACAGAATTCGTACCGCGGGCAGGTGAAGGTGATGCCCAAGGCCGAGAACGCACGCAACTACACGCAGTGCGACTCGATGCTGATCGGGAATGCCTGCGGGGCGCACACGTTCCCGTACATCGAGGCGCAGAACAACAGCGCGACCATCGAGCATGAGGCGAGCACGGCGAAGATCGGGGAGGACCAGATCTTCTATCTCAAGCAGCGTGGAATGAGTGCTGAGCAGGCAGTGTCGATGATCGTGTCAGGCTTCTGTCGCGAAGTCTTTAAAGAATTGCCCATGGAATTCGCGCTTGAAGCGCAGCAGCTGCTCGGGATCACGCTCGAAGGATCTGTGGGCTGAGCAGTCGATGTTTCGGTTCACCGTCGATTGAGCGTCAAAAGCATTTCACCACAGAGGTCACAGAGGTCACGGAGTAGACAAGAGGAGAACGGCGATTTGTCTCCGCGAACTCCGCATTCTCCGCCAGCGGCTCTGTGACCTCTGTGACCTCTGTGACCTCTGTGGTTCAAAGCTTTTTGAAGGTTGACAATCCACGGAAGTCTGGACCCGCTAGGCACGACACACTCGATCTTTCATTTGTTCACTTCAACACATACAGCAATGCTCGAGATCAAGGACCTGCGCGCGACGGTGGGAGAAAAGGAAATTCTCAAGGGGATTTCTCTCACCGTGAACGCCGGCGAAGTGCACGCCATCATGGGGCCTAACGGGTCGGGGAAGTCGACGCTGGCGCAGGTGCTCGCGGGGCATCCGGGCTACGAAGTCACCGGCGGCTCCGTCGAGTACCTCGGCAAGGATCTCCTCGAGATGGAACCCGAAGAGCGCGCGCACGCCGGCGTCTTCCTCGCGTTCCAATATCCGATCGAGATCCCCGGCGTCTCCAACGCCTACTTCCTCCGCTCGGCGTACAACGAGATCCGCAAGGCGAACGGCAAGGAAGAGGTAGACCCGATGGACTTCCTCGACGTCATGGAGCAGAAGCTCAAGCTCGTCGAGATGGACGAGGCGATGCTCCAGCGCTCGGTGAACATGGGCTTCTCGGGTGGCGAGAAGAAGCGCAACGAGATCCTGCAGATGGCGGTGCTCGAGCCGACGCTGGCGATTCTCGACGAAACCGATTCGGGGCTCGACATCGACGCGCTCCGCATCGTCGCGAACGGGGTGAACAAGCTCAAGCGCCCCGACTCGGCGACGATCGTGGTGACGCACTACCAGCGCCTCCTCGAGTACATCGTCCCCGACTTCGTGCACGTGCTGGCGAACGGGCGCATCGTGCGCTCGGGGGGGAAGGAGCTCGCGCTGGAACTCGAGGCGAAGGGATACGACTGGCTGATCGACGAGCCGGCGGCGGTGGGGGGTTGAGCGTGAGCACGGCTTCCTACAGTGAACAGTTTGCCACGCTCCCCGCCGAGGGACCGGCGTGGCTTGCCCCGCTTCGCGCGCGGGCGATGGCGCAGGTGGAGGAGCACGGTTTCCCCACCCCGCGCAACGAGGACTGGCACTTCACCAACCCGGCGCCGATCACGTCCACGCCGTTCGCGCCGATGGGTGCGGCAACGGGGACTTTGTCAGCCGCCGACCTCGCGCCGTACACGGTCGGCCACGCCGAGTGGCCGATGATGGTCTTCGTGAACGGGCGCTACGCTCCGTCGCTCAGCCGAGTGGGGGCGCTCCCGGAAGGGGTGCGCTTGATCTCGCTCGCATCGGCGCTGCACGAGGAGCCCACGCTTCTCGAGAACTACCTGGGGACGTACGCGTCGATCGAGGGGCAGGCCTTCGCCTTCAGCGCGCTCAACACGGCGATGATGCGCGACGGTGCGGTGTTGCATGTGCCGAAGGATGTTTCGGTCGACTCGCCGATTCACCTGCTGTTCGTCACCGATGCCGCCGGCAACGGAGGGGCATCGTACCCGCGCAACCTCCTGGTCGTGGAGCGCGGCGCGCGCGCGACGGTCATCGAGCAATACATCTCGCTAGGCGGTGGGCGCTACCTCACCGACAGCGTGACCGAGTGCGCGCTGGCCGACGGAGCGACGCTTCACCACTACAAGCTGCAGCGCGAGGGGCGCGATGCGTTCCACGTCGGGCACGTGGAAGCGCGCCAGGCGCGCGATTCGCACCTCGTGTCGTTCTCCTTCGCGACTGGTGCCGCGCTCGCCCGCAGCAACATCTACACGGGGCTTGCCGGCGAGGGGTGCGGGGCGACGCTCAACGGCTTGTACATGCTCGACGGCGAGCAGGTGAGCGATCACCAGACGCGCATCGAGCACATCGCCCCCAACTGCTACTCGCGCGAGGTGTACAAGGGGATCCTCGACGGCACGTCGCACGGCGTGTTCAACGGGAAGGTCTACGTGCATCCCGAGGCACAGAAGACCGACGGGAAGCAGACCAACAAGACGCTCCTCCTCTCCGAGCGGGCGCGCATCGACACCAAGCCGCAGCTCGAGATCTTTGCCGACGACGTGAAGTGCACGCACGGGGCGACGGTCGGCAAGCTCGATGAAATCGCGTCGTTCTACATGCGTTCGCGCGGCGTGGGGGCCGATCTCACGCGTCGGTTGCTCACCTACGCGTTCGCAGCAGAAGTGGTGGAGGAGCTGGAGCTGGAGCCGCTGAAGGTGGAGCTGGAGAGGCTCACGCTCGAGCGGTATGTGTAGGGGCGGGACGGGAGACGGGGGACGGGAGACGGGAGTGGCGACGCGCGCTGCGCGTCGCCGTAGCTCACGTCCCGACGCGGCTGGCGCGCAGCGACGCGATTCGCGCGTCGCCGAAGCTCATGTCCTGCACGGCGTAGCGTGCTCCTCACGAAAAACGCATCGCCGAAGCGCGACGAAGTCGCGCACCCCCGTCTCCCGTCCCCCGTCCCCCGTCCTGCTTTAGCCATGTCCGCACCCACGCACGCTCCACCCGCCCCGCTCGACGTCGCCGCCCTTCGTGCCGACTTCCCGATCCTCGACATCGACGCGCGCGGCAAACCGCTCGTCTACCTCGACAATGCCGCCACGTCGCAGAAGCCGCGGTCGGTGATCGACGCGCTCTCGCACTACTACGAAGCGCAGAACGGGAACATCCATCGCGGGGTGCACTACCTCAGCGAACTGGCAACGGAGCTGTACGACCAGACGCGCGAAACGGCGCGGCGCTTCTTCAACGCACGCCACGCGCACGAGGTCATTTTCACGCGTGGCACGACCGAGGGGATCAACCTCGTGGCCTCGTCGTTCGGGAGCGCCTTCGTCCGGGCGGGCGACGAGATCGTCGTCTCGACGATGGAGCACCACTCGAACATCGTCCCGTGGCAGCTCCTGTGCGAACGCACGGGGGCGGTGCTCAAGGTGATCCCGGTGACCGACGCCGGTGAGCTGGACATGGACGCCTATCGCGCCCTGCTCAGCGAGCGTACGCGCCTGGTCAGCGTGGTGCACGTCTCCAATGCGTTAGGCACGATCAATCCCGCGGCCGAGATCGTGCGCCTCGCGCACGAGGCAGGCGCCGCAGTCCTCCTCGATGGTGCCCAGTCGGCTCCGCACACCAAAGTCGACCTGCAGGCGCTCGACTGCGACTTCTTCGTCTGCTCCGGCCACAAGATGCTCGGCCCCACCGGTGCGGCGATCCTGTACGGCAAGGAGTCGTGGCTGGAGCGCATGCCCCCGTACATGGGAGGGGGTGACATGATCTCGCAGGTCACCTTCGAGCGGAGCACGTGGGCCGCGCTGCCGTCGAAGTTCGAGGCGGGAACACCGTCGATCGCCGACGTGGTCGCGTATCGGCACGCCTTCGAGTACCTCGAACGGGTCGGGCTCGACGCCATCGCGGCGCACGAGCACGACCTCCTCGCCTACGCCACCGAGCAAGTCCGCGAAATCCCCGGCGTCAGGCTGGTCGGGACGGCCGCCGAGAAGGCGGGGGTGCTGAGCTTCGTCATGGACTGCGCGCATCCGCACGACATCGGAACGATCCTCGACGGCTTCGGCATCGCGATCCGCGCCGGCCACCATTGCGCCCAGCCGCTGATGCGGCGATATGGTCTCCCGTCGACTGCACGCGCGTCGTTCTATCTGTACAACACGCGGGACGAGGTCGACGCGCTCGTGCGCGCGATCCAGCACGTGCGCACCGTCTTCGCCTGAGCCGCGACGCCTTCCGATGGACCTCGGCAATCTCTACCAGGACGTGATCCTGGAGCACAACCGGAACCCGCGGAACTGGGGAGAACTCCCCCCTCCGAGCCGTCGCGCCGATGGGCGGAATCCGATGTGCGGTGACGAAGTCACGGTGTGGGTGACAGTCGATGGCGACCTCCTGGCCGACGTCTCGTTCGAAGGCACCGGCTGCGCGATCTCGAAGGCGTCCGCGTCGATGATGACGCAGGCGGTCAAGGGTAAGACGCGCGCTGAGGCGGAGGCGCTCTTCTCGCAATTCCACGCGATGGTGACCGGAAGCGCGGCCGACGCAGCGAGCGGCGCGAGTGTGCCCCCGGCGTCGCTCGGCAAGCTCAAGGTGTTCTCCGGCGTCGCGCGCTTTCCAGCGCGCGTGAAGTGCGCCTCGCTCGCGTGGCATGCGATGCGCGAAGCGCTCAACGGCGCCGACGCCGCTGCACCAGCGGAGCGCGCCGAGTAGCGCGCGGGGCGACCGACCGTGTACCGCCATCGCTCGCGCGCAACCTTGCGCGCAACCTCGCGCGCAACTTCGCACAGCGCCCGCAGCGGTCGCGCTCTCGCATGAAGCGCTACGTCGTACTCTACGGACTCCTGGGGGGCGCGCTCATCGCGCTCCTCAAGTTTGTCGAGTATCGCTACCTCATTCTCTCGCACTCGGTGGAGATCTACGGCGCTCTCATCGCCGCGGTCTTCGTCGCGCTCGGACTCTGGCTCGGCGCCACGCTCACCGGGCGACCGGAACGCGTCGTCGTTCGAGAGGTCGAGGTCCCGGCGCCGCCGCTCCCCGCCGCGCCAACCGGCCCCCTCGATCCGGCGCGCCGCGAGGCACTCGGCATCACGAAGCGCGAACTCGAGATCCTCGAGCTGATCGCCGAAGGGCTGTCGAATCGCGAGATCGCCGAGCGGATCTTCGTGAGCGAGAACACCGTGAAGACGCACTCGAGTCGGTTGTTCGACAAGCTCAACGCGCGTCGGCGCACCCAGGCGGTCCAACTGGGGAAAGAGCTCGGGCTGATTCGCTGACGGGCGAATGCGCAGTCTGCCACGCGTCGCGAACCGTTCAGCGGTAGGTCACCTGGCTCACTCGCCTGGTTCGCCCCATGACCGCGCTCTCGACCGGCGCCCGGGATCGAGGCGACTGGCGCGGAGTCGCGAGACGACATGTAGCGAAGCTCCCACGAAGGGGTGATTTTCGCCGCCGGCGCGCGGAATCATGCGAAAGGGTGACGCAAATTCCGGGAGAGGAGCCGTACCGTCTCCCCACATTCATCCTCACGGAGCGTTCGGCATGAAACGGATCGTCCTCACCTACGGGCTCATCGCCGGCGCAATGCTCGGCGGGATGATGCTCATCAGCACCGCGTTCATCGAGCAGATCGGATTCGATCGCGGCGCGATCGTTGGCTACACCTCGATGGTCGCTGCCTTCCTGATGATCTTCTTCGGTGTTCGTGCGTATCGCGACCAGGTGCTCGGCGGGACGATCGGATTCTGGGCCGCCACCAGGGCCGGCCTGCTCATCATGATCGTCGCCTCGGCGTGCTATGTCGCTACCTGGGAGTTCGTGTTCTATCGCATGATGCCCGACTTCGGCGATCGCTACATGGCGTACGAGCTGGAGAAGGCGAGGGCGAACGGCGCGAGCGAAGCGAGCCTTCAGGCACAGGAGAAGCAAACCAAGGCGTTCTACGAGAGCTACAAGAATCCGCTGGTGAACATCTCCTTCACCTTCCTCGAGCCGCTCCCGGTCGGACTTCTGATCACTCTGGTGACCGCGGCGGGCCTGTCACGCAAACGGCGCCCGCCGCTCGGCACATCGGGGGCGCTGGCGTCGACGCAGTAGCGACATCCGAGAGAAACGAACAGAGGGCCCGACATCGCTGAGCGAAGTCGGGCCCTCTCGGATTTGCAGCGAAAAAGACGAAGACACGACGTGCGCGACACCGGCTTGTCGAACGTCCCCTCCCCCCTTCCACCCCACGCTACCTCATCCCAACCCAACCACTCGGCGCTGACCCGCTACGCGGACGCCCGGCGTTCTTCCCGACCACCCATGTTTCCCCACACATCCGACGCCGGCGCGACCACGCGAAACGGGTGCAGCGCACGAATTCCCTTTCCCTTGCGTTGAAAGAATCCAGAACGTCTCAGCGACGCCTCGAGCACCCACTCCCAGCCGAAGCGCTGATGGAACTCACGCTCGTTCATCCCGAGCAGGTCGTGGATCCAGCGGCGCGTCTCCGCGGCACCCGGCTCGTCGGCCGAGACAACGCGGTTGAGGGCCGTGCGATCCGACGCCAGGTCGGCGAGTACCGCGGCGCGCTGCCATTCCAGCGCGCTCCAGTCACCGAGCTGACGGAGCTGCTCCCGCACGGTATAGGGGAGGAATGACACCTGATTCCGGCGCAGCGCGGGACGGGTGAAGAGGTCCGACAGCGTACGGGCGAGCGTGGGAATGCGCGTGCGCTTCACCAGCCAGTCGACCATGTCGCTGGGGGTGGGACGCGGGCGCGCGGCGACGGCGCGGAGAATCGGGTCCGCCCCGTCGGAGTCGGCGAGGTCGAAGACGACGCACGTGCGCGGGAGGCGGCGGGTGGAACGCATTCCCGACTCCTCTTCGGCGATGATGCAGAGCGGACACCAGGGGGCGACGTCGAGCTGGGACTTCACATCGTTCGTCGACGGGCGGCGTTCCACGGCGTCGAGCAGCGCGACCGATCCGAGGTCGGGCGAGACATCGTGGAGGCGGCGCGCCATCTGGTAGGGCGGCTCGAGGATCAACAGCGGCGACGAGTTCATGGGATGAGGTTACGGGTGGGCGGAAAGGCAGTACACTCGGGGAACTACTAGTCGTGCTCGCGACCGGGCCCCGTCGGCACCGCACGCACCCAAGGAAACGGGAAAAAGGGGGGCAACCGGTCATGGTTGCCCCCCTGTTACCAAGCCTCGAAACTCGAGGCCGGAACCGTGATTGTCTGGTTTACGGACTCAGATGCTCCGCCGTGATTGACGTTGTACCGGCGCTCCGCGCCCGGGTCGGGCGCCGGCGTCCAGCGCCGACGCTACGTTCCGTCGGGCGCTACGCCGGGCCGGACATCTCTTCGCGGGTCGATCCGCGCTCGCGCGACGTCACGCGAATCTCGGACTCGTCCGAGACATCGTCCGCGTCCTCATCAGCCTGATCCTCGCTCCCCCCAGCCCCTTCGAGAAGGTCGTCCCCGCCTTCACCCTCCGGCGGAAGCATGATCGCGAAGCGCATGAGCCCCCACTCGGTGGTGATCCCGAGCGCCTTGCGAATGCTCGCGCGGTGGAACTCGATCGTCCGCGGGGAGACGCTGAGAATCTCGGCCATGTCGCTCGTCGACTTTCCGTCACCGATCAGTCGCAGGATCTGCAGGTGGCGTGGCGTTAGGCGATCGAGGGCAGGGTGCTGGAGCGCGGTTGGGTCGCGGAACGATCGCTTGGGGACGCGCGGGGAGATGAAGGCCTTTCCCGCGAGGACGGCCTCGATCGCCCCGTTCAGCTCTTCGGCCGACGCTTCCTTGGGGATGAAGCCGTGCGCCCCCTTCTGCATCGAGAGATCGGCCAGTGCACGATCGACATGCATCGTGACGACGAGGATCTTGAGCTCGGGATAGGCTGCGGCGATTTCGGGGAGGAGCTCGAGGCCGTTGCGGTGCGGCATCGAGAGGTCGAGGAGGAGGATATCGGGCTTGGTGCGCGCGATCTCGCCCAGCACCTCGCGTCCGTCGTTGACGACGCCGACCGCGAGATAGGCTGGCTTGAGCAAGGAGCGCAGCCCCTGACTCATGAGCGGGTGGTCGTCGCAGATCAGCACCAGTGAGCGGCGCATGTCGTCGCCTCCTTATCCCTTGATTGGTACGCTTGCCCTCACCGTGGTCCCCTCTCCCGGGGTCGACACGATCTCGAATTTTCCCTCGGCGAGTCGCGTGCGCTCAGCCATCGAGATCAGCCCCAACCCCTTGCTGCGATTCGGGTCGGTGGCCTGGAAGCCACGCCCGAAGTCCTGGATGCACACCTCGATTTCATCCACCTGCGAGCGCGCGACGATGCGTGCCCGCTTGGCGCGCGAGTGCCGCGCCACGTTGCGCAATCCTTCCTGCGCGATGCGATACAGCATCAGCGCGCGCTCGCGTGAAAGCTGTGATGCCCGCCCGTCCTCGCTGAAGTCCGTTTCCACTTCGATACCCGAGGCGCGACTCACATCGGACGCGAGTTGCTCGAGCGCCGGGAGGAGCCCCGCCTGATCGATGATGGCAGGATGCAACCGATGCGCGACTCGGCGCAACATGACGCCCAGGTCCTGCAACTCCGATCGCAGCGCCTCGATGCGCACCGTATCGCGCTCACCACCGTTTCGATCCCGCGTGTCCCACTCACTCAATTCGTGCTGCAGGATCGCCACGCGCTGCAACGCGTCGTCGTGCACCTCGCGGGCAACCCAGGCGCGTTCTTCCTCGTGTGCCTCGAGGAGCTTCTTCGCGTACACGCGATGCAGCTTGAGGCTATGGCGCTGATAGATGAACAGTGCAGCTGCAAGCGCCGCCAGGACGACGGTGACGGCCAGCGCAGCTGCTACGTAGATCCAGAAGAGCTGTTGGGAAGCGGGCATCGCATGCCCCTCCACATCAGGATGAAGGCGAAGACGTCGCCGATCGCGCGCACATCGTAGACCCGCTTCATGTTGCCGATCTGATCGCGCGGCATGGCCGCGACAATCGGATCGGTCGCCACGAGCAGCCCGAAATACAGCAGGATGCCGAGGGTCGTCCAGAGCCAATCGCGGCTCCACGGACGTTCAGGGGAGCGCGCGAGATTCGAGATCAGCGTGAACGCGGTCCATCCCATGATGATGAGCGCGCGGAACGGTCCCGAGAACGTCTTGAAGGTATCCTGTTCGCCGGCGGCGATCGCCAGCGTGACGTAACTGGCGATGAAGAGCGGCGTCGCAATGCGAAGCGTGATGCGCGTGAGCGGGCGCGTTTGCCAGAACGAGAGCGCCCAGAGGAGGAGCGCATCCTCGAAGGGCTCGATGTAGATGAAGATCCACCAGTTCTCGCCGTACATCAGCGTGACTTGCAGCTGCACCAAGTCCGAGACGAAGAAGGCGAGGCACCACATCGCGATCGCCTTGCGCGCGTCGGTCGTGCGCGACCACGCGAGGAAGACGGCGATCGACGGCAGCAACTGGGCCAGCGTTGCTGCCGTCGGGAACGGATACTCGAGGAAATTCAATGCTGCTGACGTGCGCGAATGGAGATACCGCCTCGCGCGCTAGTTGAGTGGTGAATCCGTCGGGCAGTACGGGGGACAGGGCCAGTGCTGGTCGAGGAGTACGGCCGCGCCGGCACCCGCCGCCATCAACGCCTTCGCGCCGCGAGTCGGCCGGCCCGATGTCCCGGCTCCCTTGGTGATGTCGTTCCCGTTCGCATCCACACCGACGAGGACGATCTGGTAGCGCGCATCGGCGTCGAGGCCGTGATAGTAGCGCAGCCCTACACATCCCGGTTGGGCGAGAATTTCCTGAATGCCGTCCGCCCAAAAGAACCCGCCGTGCTCAGAAGCCGGCGACGCCTTGCGATAGCGCTGCGTGAGATCGACCGCCGCTTCGAGCGTGATCCGCTGCGATCCCTTTGGCGGCACGTCACCGTAGCCGCGCGGCTTGCCACGCTTCCCCTTCCCGCCGTGCCCTTTCCTGGCACCGCCCCTGGCCTGCTTTCGAATCGTCATGCCTCGCCTCGTGTGATGAAGGATGCGGAATAGTTAGGCACCCGCCGTCGAGCGCGCTACCCGCGCAATGCATTGCGTGTGCAACGCGTTGCACGTGCAGCACGTTGCCCATGCATCGCGTTGGCCGCTTCGTGCTTTACCCGCGTAGTGCGCTCGCTTCGGTCGGGCAGTAGGGAGGACAGGGCCAATGCTGATCCAGCGTCTGCGCACCGGCATCGAGCAGGTCGTTGCCGTTCGCGTCGGCTGCCACGAGGACCAGCGTACGCTTTCCATCGTTGTCGCGCGCGTGATAGTAGCGGAGGAACTGCGCGTCGGTCCGGCTCAGGAGCGACAGAATCGCCTTCTTGCTGAACAAACCACCGAGCGCTCCCTGCTCCGGCGTGCGCGCGGAGTCCACCGCCCCGCTCCCTGCAGTGACCATCGGGCCGGTTGCGGTTCCGCTGGTCGTACCGGTCGACGTCCCCGTCGCGCCGCTCTCCAGGAGCCGGTGACGACGGGTGAGTTCGGCCGCGTCAGCGGCAGAGATGCTGTGGTCTCGTCCCGCTGAGAGAGGTGGGATGGTCATGGCAGTTCTCGCGTGCAGTGATGGCCGCGACACACCACGTGATGGAGCGTCGCGAGGAAGGATCGGAGAGTCTACGGCCGAGCCCCGCAACTAGACACTGGGGGAAACCCTAGTGCGTGGCGCCGACTCACGTCGGCGGCTAAGATGCGCCGCACTCCTTCACTCCACCACCCACAACATGTCGTACGCCATCGTCATCCTGCGTTACCGCCGCCCGCTCGACGAAGTGGTGGCCAACACCGACGACCATCGGGCCTACCTGCGCACGCTCGAAGCCAACGGCACGCTCCTGGCCTCGGGACCAATGGATCCGCGGACCGGCGGCATCTTGCTCCTGCGTGTCCCTGAGACCGATTCGCAGGCGGCGCTCGACGCAGTGCGCGACGCGGACCCGTTCTGGCAGCGTGGCATCGCGCAGTATGAACTGATCCCGTGGATTCCCGTCATCGGCAAGGAACGGCTAGACTCGCTCTCGTAGCACCGGCGGCGCGGCGGCGCGCAGCCGACCTCCGCCCTCGCTCTCTCCATCACCCTAGCAGAGGTGAACCGCCATCGCCTTGAAGGTGGCGAAGGCCTCGGCACCCTCCTCCAGCCCCAGCTCGTGCACCGAACGCGCGGTGAGCGCCGCGACGAGCGGAACGCCGTCGACGTCGAGCGTCACGCGTGCGTACGCGCCCAGCGTCGTGACCTCGGTCACACGCCCGCGAAAGAGGTTGCGAGCCGATGACGCATGCGGCGCGCGCGACAACACCACCTCCTCGGCGCGGATGACGGCGTAGCTCCGGTCGCCCGTGGGAGCGGGACCAACGGTATACAGCGTGAGAGGCCCGGCGCGGAACTCGAGCGCGTGATGCCCCTCGGCGTCCCGAGGCGCGGCGCCATCGAGCCAGTCCGGGGCCAGATCTTCCAGCACGCGCGCCTCGCCCGACAACACGTTCTCCGCACCCAGAAACTCGGCGATGTAGGGCGAAGCCGGCCGGCGAAAGACCTCCTCGGGAGGGCCCGATTGCAGCACGCGACCGCGATCGAGGAGGATCGCCACGTCACCCAGCAAGCCCGCCTCCGTGAAGTCGTGCGTCACCTGCAGCACCGTGAGCTTCCACTCGCGATGGATCGCGCGCACCTCGCGACGCGTACGGGCGCGGCGCGCGGGATCGAGCGCGCTGAACGGTTCGTCGAGGAGAAGGATCGCCGGCCGCATCGCCAGCGCGCGCGCGATCGCAACCAGCTGCCGTTCGCCGCCGCTCAGGCTCACCACGTCGCGCGCGAGGAGCGGCGAGACGTCGAAGCGCGTGACGACCTCCTCGACAGTGGCGGGATTCGCCGCGCCATAGGCGATGTTCTCGGCGACCGAGAGGTGCGGAAAGAGGTAGCCATGCTGGTACACGAGCCCGATGCGTCGCGCCTCGGCGGGAAGCGCGGCGGCATCGCGCCCCGACAGCTGCAACGTGCCGCCGGCCAGCGGAATGATGCCAGCCACCGTCTCCAGCAACGTCGTCTTCCCCGAACCCGCGGGTCCGATCACCACCCCGTACGCACCGGCGGCGACCTCGAAGCTGACCTGCTCGAGGCGAAATGCACCGAGCCGCGCCGAGAGGTCGCGAGCGGCGATCATTCGAGCCCTCCCGCGTGGATCGAATGGTCGCCGCGCAACGCGCGCAGCGCCGCGAGCGGAATCAGCGCGATGAGCACGAGCACCGCAGCGACGGGAATCGCTTCGCGCAACCCGAAGCTCGTGAAGCGGTCGTAACTCAGGACGCTGACGGTTCTCGGGTTGTAGGTGAGGATGACGATCGCCCCGAATTCGCTCACCGCACGCGCCCACATAACGAGTGCCGACGCCAGGAGCCCGCGCCCCGCGAGCGGGAGCGTGATGCGCCGAAAGACGCGCCACCCGCTGTCGCCGAGCGTGCGCGCGACCGCCTCGTAGCGCGGGTCGACGCGCGCGAACGCCTCGCGCGCACCGCTCACATACAGCGGCGCCGACACGAAGAGCATCGCACAGACAATCCCGATCGGCGTCCCGACCACCCGTAGTCCCGCCAGGAGCAGTCCCTGCCCCACCATGCTATCTCGCCCGAGCACGAGCAGGAGGGCGATACCGGCCACCGGATGCGGAATCACGAGCGGAAGGTCGAGCACCGCCGAGAGAACCGCACGCCCGCGGAATCGGCGTCGCGCCATCAGGTACGCCATCGGCGTGCCGGTCACGAAGCCGAGCAGTGTCGCAATCGTCGCCGTCACCCCGGTGAGCGCGAGCGCCGCGCGCAGCTCGGCGTCGCTGCCGAGATGACGGATCCCCGCCGCTCCCCCCTCGATCACCAGCTTCCCGATGGGGGCGACGAGGAAGAGAAGGAGGAGGGAGGCGGCGAGGGCCGACAACACGCTGCTCACCGCAGGAACGCGCCGAGGCGTCATCGAGAGAAGTGCACCGCGATTTGACAGGACGGGAGCATTCGCCGAATCTCACCACCCACGCCTCCCGTACGCCATAGCAGAACTCGCAATCGCTATATTCGCCGCCGCGTTTGCATCTCTCGTCTTCTCGTCTTCTGACTTCTCGTCTTCTAGAGAGGGACATGCCTGCTGTCGAGCTCCGAAACATCGTCAAGCGCTACGAGGGCCACGTCGCGGTCAAAGGGCTCTCGCTTCGCGTTCCGCAGGGCGCCGTCTACGGTCTGCTCGGTCCCAACGGGGCGGGGAAGACGACGTCGATCCGGATGCTGCTCAACATCATCGCACCGGACGAAGGGAGCATCACGATCGACGGCGCGCCCAACACCGGCCCCGGTGTTCTCGATCGCGTCGGCTATCTCCCCGAAGAGCGCGGCCTGTATCGCAAGATGCAGGTTCGCCGCCTCCTCAGGTTTCTCGCCGAGTTGAAGGGGATCGGGCGCAAGGAGGCCGACGCGCGGATCGATCGATGGCTCGATCGGCTCGAGCTGCGCACGGAGGAGAAGAACTGGGGTGACGCCAAGGTCGACGAGCTCTCACGCGGCATGCAGCAGAAAGTGCAGTTCATCGGGACGCTGCTGCACGACCCCGAGCTGGTGATCCTCGACGAGCCGTTCAGCGGACTCGATCCGGTGAACGCGCAGGGACTCAAGGACACGGTGGTCGATCTCAAGCGGCAAGGGCGGACGGTGCTCTTCTCCACGCACCTCATGGACAACGCCGAGCGGATGTGCGACTCGGTCTGCATCATCGCGCGCGGCGAGAAGGTGCTCGACGGATCGGTGAGCGAGGTGAAGGCGACGCGCGGCGGATCGCACCTCGCGCTGGCACTCGCCGGGGCATCGACGCCGGCAGTCGACGCGGTCCTCGCCGACCGTTCGCTCGTGTCGCGCATGGACGATTCCTCGCGCTTCTTCGAGATCGAATTGGCGCCCGGAGCCGATGCGCAGGTGCTCCTGCGCCGCCTTGTGGATGCCGGTGCGTCGATCGATCGCTTCGAGCGGGTGCAGCCGTCGCTGCACCAGATCTTCCTTCAGCAGGTCGGCGCGACGGGCGTCGAAGCGGGGATGAGCGGACATGGATAAGGTCTTCGCGGTGATCAAGCGGGAGTACCTCGAGCGCGTACGCTCCCGGTGGTTTGTGTTTGCGACCATTTTCGGCCCGCTGATGATGGCGGTGCTGGTCATCCTTCCGGCATACCTCGCCTCCAAGAGCACGGCGTCGGCCGACGTGGGGAACATCATCGTGCTCGACGCGTCGGGGGGCGGGATGGGGGAGCGCGTGGCGCTCACGCTCGGCGCGTTCGGCAAGCGCCCCGAAGTCCGAACCGTCGCCCCTAACGAAGTCGCGCAGGCCGAATCCACCGCAACCAGGGCCGTCGTCGACAAGCAGGTCGAGGGATACCTCGTCGTCGACCAGCTCACGATGTCGGGGGAGAAGGCGCGCTACGCGGGACGCAACGCCAGCACGATTCCCGACATGAAGCGCCTGGAGGAGGCGGTCAAGTCGGCGGTCCTCGCCCGGCGCTTCGAGGAAGCGGGACTCGACGCCGCCAAGGTGCAGGCGCTGTCGACGGTGAAGCTGCAGATGGACGCCGAGCGCCTCACCGAGAAGGGGCGCGGGGGAGGCGGCAAGGGAAACGCCGCGCTCGCCTACGGCGTGGCGCTCCTCCTCTACATGAGCATCGTGCTCTATGGGCAGTCGATCCTCATGGGCGTGATCGAGGAGAAGTCGCAGCGGGTTGCCGAGGTCGTGGTCGCGGCGATTCCGGCAGAGAAGCTTTTGTCAGGAAAGGTGATCGGCGTCGGCGCCGTCGGGCTCTCGCAGCAGCTCGTCTGGATCGCGAGCGCCGTCCTCCTCATGAAGTTCCAGGCGCCGATCATGGCCGCCTTCGGACTTCCACCGTCGCCCATGCAGATGCCGCAGGTCACCATGGCCACGGCGATCTCCTACTTCACGTACTACGTCCTCGGCTTCGTCTTTTTCACCTCACTGTTCGGCGCGGTGGGATCGATGGTGAGCAGCACGCAGGATGCGCAGCAGGTGTCGACGCCGCTCACGATGCTCATCGTCCCGAGCATGGTCCTCCTGATGCCGGTGCTCCTCTCGCCTAACGGGACGCTGGCGCGCGCCGTGTCGATCATCCCGTTCACCGCGCCGATCCTCATGCCGGTGCGCATGAGTCTCACTGCCGTGCCGTGGTACGAGGTCACCCTCTCGATCGCCCTGCTCCTGCTGTCCTGCGTTGGGGCCGTGTGGATGGCAGGCCGGATCTACCGCGTGGGCGTCCTGATGTACGGGAAGAAGCCCTCGTTCGCCGAGGTGATGCGGTGGGTCAAAGCGCCGCAGTGAGGCGCTCCGCCACGTGATGGAAGGCGCGTTCCCGGGCCGCGGCATCGCCCCCCGGCCCGGGAATGACGCCCAGGATCTCGCGCTTGAGCACGGCCGCCGCCTCGGCCGGCACGAGTGGCGTTTCGTCGGTGAAGCCGTGCAGGAGGACCGAGACCTTCTCGCTCCCGTAGCCTAACGACACGCACAGGCGCAATGCGCGCTGGGTCGCCCGGAGTGAGGTGACCGTCGGGTCGCTGACCAGGAGCACGCGGTCCGACGCATCGAGGGTCGCCAGCACCTGCTCATTCGGTGCGCCGCCAAGTGCCACGAGCGTCACCTGAAAGTGCGGCGACAGCGCGGCGAGATAGCGCGAAACTTCGCCCGGACTCCCCGAGGGGAGCAGGTCGAACTGCCCCACCGCTTGTGCCGAACCGTCGCCGTGTTGCGGTGCGGCGATCACCGCCACGCGCACCGCCACGTCGCGCGACGCCATCGCACTCGCCAGCCCTCCGGCGAGGTCGGCGACGTCGTGAAAGCGTCGGTCGGCATACAGCGTGATGACCATCGCGGCGGGAACCGCCGATTCAGCGGGTGGAATCGGCGGTTGTGCGAGAGAGGCCTGAGTGTGCGAGCGAGTGAGGAGAGAGCTGCGATGCGCTCGCGACATCGGCTATTGCGAGCTCACGAGGACAATGCGCGAAGTTCGTGCCGCCGTCGTCAGGCAGCGCTTGCGCAGTGCGTCTCGAACGCCGTAATGAGGTCGGCGGCGATCGCCTCGGCGTTGCGGCTCTCGATCTGCCAGCGCTCCATGAAGTAGACCAGCTTTCCGTCCTTGAGCAGCGCGATCGACGGCGACGACGGCGGATAACCGGTGAAGTACGACCGCGCACGCTCGGTGGCGTCGGCGTCCTGTCCGGCGAAGACCGTCGTGAGATGATCGGGGCGCGCGGGGGCGTGTTCGAGTGCATAACGCACCGCCGGCCGCGCCATGCGCGCCGAGCAGCCGCACACCGAGTTCACCACCACCAGCGTGGTCCCCTGATTCGTCGGAAGCGTCGCATCGACCGCTTCGGCCGACCGCATCTCGGTGAAGCCGACGCGCGTGAGATCCTCGCGAATCGGGGCGACGAGTCGTTCATCGTACATCATGCGGGGCATCGACATGGCAAATCCTCGGGTAGATCGGTACGGAATGCGAAGAGCGCTCGCGCGTCACTCGTCGTCGTGATGCGCGTCGTCGCGTACGAGCGCGAGGATCGCGCTCTGCGGAACGACGAGGTAGCGCTCGTTCTCGAACGTGATTTCGACCGCCGCCTTCCGAAAGAAGAGGGCATAGTCCCCCGTGCGCGCCTGCATCGGGACGAAGCGCGTCTCGCGCATCCCGCCGCTCACCTGGCGCCACGGCTCGTCGCTCGCGTCGGCCAGGTCGGGCATCGGGAGCCCGGGACCGGTCGCCACGATCTTCCCCCCCTGCACCGCCTGTGAATCGACCGCCGTGGACGGGAGATAGAGCCCGACCTTCGTCCGCTCCTCCCCCTCCTCGGACTTCACCAGGACACGGTCGCCAACGACGATCAGACGCTTCTTCATGCGCACGGGAGATGGTTGAGCAGTGAATATATCGTCTTGAGAAGACGAGAAGACGAGAAGACGAGAAGACGAGAAGACGAGAAGACGAGAGGACGAG
>CAZWVG010000034.1:9856-32265 GCA_964637355.1 uncultured Gemmatimonadaceae bacterium | reverse complement strand
AGCTGCGCGTCGTAGTCGGGGAACTGCAGCGCATCGGGGTGCACCTTGTCGATGTCCTGCAGGCGCAACCACTGCGCAGCGAAGCGCGTGGCCAAGGCATCGGAGCGCTTGTCGGCGAGGAGGCGCCTGGTTTGCGCCTGAAGCCCGGCTGGCGTCGACAGCGTCCCGCGCTTGGCGGCGGCGATGAGCGCGTCGTCGGGCGGTTCTCCCCACAGGAAGAACGAGAGACGAGAGGCGAGGTCGAGATCGGCGATCGCGTAACGCGCACCGGCCTTCACCGTCTCGGGGCGCTCCTCGACGCGGAAGATGAAGTGCGGCGAGGAGAGGATCGCCTCGAGCGCGAAGCGCACACCGCTCTCGAAGCCACCGTCCTTCGCCCCTTCGTCGTAGAACTTGAGGAGCCCGCTCACGTCGCTCGCGTTGAGCGGGCGCCGATACGCCGCCGAGCCTAACGAATTGATGATCTTCTGCGCGCACGGGCGCGCCTCGGCCTCGCTGAGCGGGCGGCAGATGAAGATCCGCTTGCGGCTCGGCGTCTCGGACACACCCGTCGGGTTGTAGGGACCGAGGACGGTGAGTTCGCGCAGGTGCGGGAGGATCGTGATCCCGGCGTCGGCACCGATCTGCGTGTCGGCGATGCTGTGCCCGATTGGGGCGATGAGGTCGTTGACCGGCCCCTCGAAGGTGCGCACGAACGTCGCCGAGATGAGCTGCGGCCCCGCATGCACCTGAATCGGCGGCGACTTCATCTCCATCCCGTTGGGATCGGCCTGCGACATCCCGCGATCCACATCGATCAGCGCCGCGCGCTCGCCGTTGATCGCAATCTCCACCTTCTCGTCGAACGGCGCCATCGAGCCGTAAAGCTGCCCGGTGGGAATCGAGTGGAGCGTGATGGCGAAGACGTATTCGCCGTCGGCGAGGAAGTTGTGCGTGACCGCGACGCCCCCGCGCGTTCCCATCGGCGCGCCGTCGACGCGCGCGAGCTGCGAGGCGAGGCGCGGCACCTTGTACGTCGCTGAGGTCGGCGAGGCGTTGCGATCGCCCACCGCCATGCGCGAGATCTCGCTCGCTGCGTCGAGGTAGGCATCCAGCAAAGTCGCCGACGGCATCTGCACATCGGCGATGTTGTCGAAGTTGGCGCTCTTCGTGTCGAGCGGGAGCCAGCTCCCGGCGTCCACGTCGAGCGTGAGCAGGTCCTTGATGGACCGCGCGTACTCGGCCTGGTTGAGGCGCTGAAAGTTGCGCGTCCCCGGCTCGGGATGCAGCGCGGCCTTGGTGTCGATCAGCCGCTCGAGCGTGGCTTGCAGCGCGGCCAGCGTGTCGCCACCCGGGCGTGCACGTCCGGGCGGCGGCATCATCCCGACCTGCAGCTTCCCGATCATCTTTTCGGCGACCTGCGTCAGCTCGGGGCTCTGCGCCGCAGCGGCCACGTCGAAGCCGTCGAGGACCAGGTTGCCGGACTTCCGCGTCGCGCTGTGACACCCGCTGCACGACTTCTTCACGACGGCGCTCAACGTCTCGTTATCGAGCGTGGCGGGGGTCGTGATGTGCGGTGCCGAATGCGGAAAGACGCGCGGTCGAACGAGCGACGCACGCGTCGTGGCGGGCGGAGTGAGTGCGGGGCGGTCCATCGCTGCTACAGCGCGGACCGGCGTGCGCTGGGGGACCTGCGCGTGTGCCAGACGGAGCGATGTCGCGGTTCCCGCAGTGACAGCCAGGATGCCGGCGACCGTCGCGACCGTAGATGCCTTCATGCCGAATCTCCCTGATTTTCCCACTGCCGACCGTTCATCGACCGACCGTGGGATGAGGCGTACAATTGTTCGTTCGTGCCTCAGGTCTGGCAAGTGGAATCGCCAGTCACCACAACGATTTGTATACGATTTATTATGACAACTTTCGTTGCACCGTCCAACGCGGGGGCGTGACGGAACGTTGTGCCCCGAGCCGGCTTCGCGCGCTATGATCTGCGACTACTTCGGCCCAGTCATCTTATCTCTTCCACTCTGTCGACCCCTTCGATGCGCACACGCTGGATGATCGCCTCCTCGGCTGCGGTGCTCCTCGGCGCCGTGCTGGTGCCCCAAAGCACACCGCACTTGAATCCGATGATCGACCTGCTGGCGGCCCACAAGCCGATCTTCGGCCTGTACGCCCCGAGCAACCGGCGCCCTCCCGCGCGTCCCGGCGCTCCCACACCCCCGCCGTCGTCGCCGAAATCGCCCGCCGAGCTGGCCGCCGAAGCGATGGCACAGCCCTCGAGCGACTACATCTTCGACGGGGTGATGGAGCACGACTTCGACGGCGGCTACACGTCGTTCGCCGAATTCGCTGCCGGGGCGAAGGCCGGTGGAATTCTCCAGACGGGGCCGGTCAAGCGTCTTCGCTTTCCGCTGGTGGTCAAGACCCCCGAGATCGCCCCCGATCCCGAAAAAGCGCGCGAACGCATCTCGAAGCAGCTCGACCTGGGGGTAAGCACGATCGTCTTCGTCGGTGCCGAGAGTGCGAAGGAGGTCGAGGAAGGGCTCAAGATGATGCGCTACAAGTCGCATGGCGGGACGCGCGCGGAGTCGGTCGGCGACGCGCCGGCACTCTGGGGGATGAGCGCCCAGGAGTACCGCGAGAAGGCCGATCTCTGGCCGCTCAACCCGAAGGGAGAGCTGGTCAACTGGACGATCGTGGAGAGCAAGGAAGGGCTCGCCCACGTGCGTGAGATCGCCGCCGTGAAGGGGATCAGCGTGCTCTTCCCGGGAGCCGGGACGCTGCGCGGGGTCTTCAGCAGCACCGGCGCCGACGGCAAGCGCGTGACCGATGAGGTAGCGTGGGAGGCGGCGATCCAGCAGGTGCTCGCGGCGTGCAAGGAGTTCCACGTTCCGTGCGGCTATCCGGCGCAGCTTGGCGACATCGAGATGCGGATGAAGCAGGGGTTCAGTGTCTTCGTGATCGGCTGGGGGGACAGCGGCTTCAAGACCGTCGAGCTGGGACGCAAGCTCGCGGGGCGGCCGGCGACCAATCCGGAGGAGTGGCGTTAGGCGACGACACGCGGGTTGATGCAGACGGGCCCGGCGCCATGCGGCGTCGGGCCCGTGTCACATCCCGTGCGATCTGAGTCGCCCCGTCGTGCTGTCGCGATCGGTATCGAGCGACTCGCGACAATCGGTGTCGCGCCTTCGCTCTCGAGCGACTCCGTGGAACCACCGGGTCGCGCGAGCGAAGGCGCTTCCGCTCGCTAGTTGTTCCCGAGGAAGCCGCGGATCTGCCTGACCGCGTACTCCACCTTGAGGTCGAACTGCATCTTGCCGAGCTCCTTGGTCGAGCGGCGGGCATCGCCGGTGATCCCGTTGTTGATGCGCGGGGTGCCGGCGGCGGGGGGCGGCGAGCCCGGCTCACGCACCGGATCGCCTAACGCGGTCTTGATCAGCGCGGGGCGCACCCACTCGTCGCCGCCGAGATACCACATCTCCGAGGTATCGCTGATTGCGGCGTGCCCGCCCGACGGATAGCCGTGGTCGGCGAGCCACTGGTTCATGTCGCCCTGCGCCTTGGCGTACGTCTCGTCGCAGTAGAAGACGTGGATGCCCTGCGAGGCGTACTTCTCGTCGAGCTTCTTGGCGACGTCGGCGTAGACGTTCGGCTGGCCGCCGCCGTGATCGCCCATGAGGATGACATTCTTGAAGCCCGAGGCGATCGCCTGCTCCGAGATGCGCTCGAGGATCGCGGCGAGGATCTCGTTGGTGATCCCGATCGTCCCGGGGAGCGTGGCGCTGGCGTTATTCGGTGTGTAGGGGAGGACGGGCATGGCGATGGCGTTGCCGAGCTTGAGGGCGATCGCCTTGACGGTCGCCTTGGCCATCATGTTGTGCCCGCCGTTGGCGTTCTGCGGGCCGCGCTGCTCGGTGCCGCCGGTGTAGAAGAGCGCCGTCGTCTTCCCCGCCTCGATGGCCGACTTCACTTCCTGCCAGGTCATGAGTTCGAACTCGACGAGGGGATCCTTGGCGGCGATCGCCGTGGAGTCGCTCGCTGCAGCTGGCGGGGCGACGACGTCGGCCGCGGGGGCGTTGGTCGCGCGCAGGGGTGCGGGAACGACGTCGTGCGCCGTCGCATCGGCGACGACTTGTGCGGAGACGGCACTGGACGCCGCGAAGAGAAGGCACGCGAGAATTGCAGCTGGGCGGAGCATGGAAGACCTTAAGGGACGGGGGACGGGAGACGGGGGACGGGAGAGAACGACCCTCGGGCGCTAGACTCTACGCGGAGGTTTGCTGGAGCGCTCGGCGCGAATTAAGCGCGGGGGCGGCGCGGGCGCGAGCGTGTGGCAGATGAGAAGCGGGGTTCATCTCGGTCAGGACGTGCGTTCCGCGCGCCGCTCCGCGGCGCGGACGAGGGCTTCGGCGCCGCGAAGCGGCGCACTCCCGTCTCCCGTACCCCACCTCCCGTCCCTGCCCATCCCTTCCGTATCGCGCCGCATTTTCGTAACTCCCGCACACTCCTACCACGCTCACCGCCGCATGCAGACGACTACTCGACCATTCCCAGACCAAACTCCCGGCACGTCGGGTCTTCGCAAGAAAGTCTCGGTCTTCCAGCAGCCGCACTACCTCGAAAACTTCGTGCAGTCCACGTTCGACGCTGCGGAGCTCCCCGCGGGAGCGACGCTCGTGGTCGGGGGCGACGGGCGGTTCTACAATCGCGAGGCGATCGGCACCGTCATTCGCATGGCGGCGGCGAACGGGATCGGGCGCATCATCGTGGGGCGCGACGGGATCCTCTCGACGCCGGCGGCGTCGCACCTGATCCGGCTGCGCAAGGCCGATGGCGGGATCATCCTCTCCGCCAGCCACAACCCCGGCGGCCCCGACGGCGACTTCGGGATCAAGTTCAACATCTCGAATGGCGGGCCGGCGCCCGAAAAGGTCACCGGCGCGATCGCCCAGCGCACGCGCGAGATCACCGAGTATCGCATCGACGATTCGATCGACGTCGCGCTCGACCAACTCGGCGAATCGACGCATGGCGGGATGGTCGTCGAAGTCGTGGACCCGGTCTCCGACTACGCCGCGCTGATGGAGTCGCTCTTCGACTTCAAGGCGATCAGTGCGCTCATCGCCGAGGGGGATTTCACGCTCCGGTTCGATGCGATGCACGCGGTCACTGGACCATACGCGAAGGAAATCCTCGAGCGGCGCCTCGGCGCGCCGGCGGGGACGGTGATCAACGGGACGCCGCTCCCCGATTTCGGCGGCGGGCATCCCGACCCCAACCTGACCTACGCGCACGACCTGGTAGAGGAGCTGTTCGGAGCGAATGCGCCGAGTTTCGGCGCCGCCTCGGACGGCGACGGCGATCGCAACATGATCCTCGGTCGGCGCTTCTTCGTGACGCCGTCGGACTCGCTGGCCGTGCTGGCGGCGAACGCGACGCTCGCGCCGGGCTACGCCGGCGGGATCGCCGGCGTCGCGCGCTCGATGCCCACATCGGCAGCCTGCGACCGCGTCGCTGCCGCGTTAGGCGTGGAGTGCTTCGAGACGCCGACCGGATGGAAATTCTTCGGCAACCTCCTCGATGCCGGACGGGTGACGTTGTGCGGCGAGGAGTCGTTCGGGACGGGGTCGAATCACGTGCGCGAGAAGGACGGCGTCTGGGCGGTCCTCTTCTGGCTCAACATCCTCGCCACGCGTCGCCAGTCGGTCGAGGAGATCGTCCGCGCCCACTGGCGACAGTACGGGCGGAATTACTACACGCGCCACGACTACGAGGAGGTCGATGCGGCGGCCGCCAAGTCGGTGGTCGAGTCGGCGCGCACTGCGGGGAAGGCGGCGGTCGGCACTGCGCTCGCCGGCGACACGGTGTCGGAGGTGGACGATTTCGCCTATCACGATCCGGTCGACGGGAGCACCAGCACCAGCCAGGGATTGCGCATCCGCTTCGCCAGCGGGGCGCGCATCGTCTTTCGCCTTTCGGGGACAGGTACGTCGGGGGCGACGCTGCGCCTCTACATCGAGTCGTACGAGGGGGACGCATCGAAGCAGGGGGCCGATCCGCAGGAGGCGCTCGCCGCCTACATCGACGCCGCGAAGCAGCTGTCTCGACTGCAGGAGCTCACCGGGCGCGATGCACCGACCGTGATCACCTGATCGACCGAATTTCCCCCGAATGCAGAACGCCGCCCCGAAGCGGGGCGGCGTTCGTGCGAGCGGACGCTGCGAGGTACGCTATCAGCGCTTAGGGCGCGCGTACCATAGCGCCCCGCCGCTGATCCCCCCCACGATCACGTCGGGGACGCCATCCCCGTTCACGTCGCCGACTGCCGGCGCCGAGTACGGGTCGGCGGCCATCACGAAGCTCGGGTCGCGCACGAAGCGCACGTCCTGCCCAACCGTCGCGTTGCGCCAGAGCTGCACGCCGCCGTCTTCGCTCCCGAGGAGCAGGTCGGGCTTCCCGTCGCCGTCCATGTCGGTCAGCGCCGGCGTGCTGCGCCGCCCCACGTCGATGTCGAGGTAGGTATCGCTCACCAGCTCGAACTTTGGCGAAGTGCGCGTGCCGACGTTGCGATAGAAGTTGAGCTGCCCCGACGCCTCGCCGACGATCATGTCGAGGTCACCATCGCCATCGAGATCGGCGAGCGCCGGCGTGGTGTTGCTCCCACGCGTGAGGGTGATGAGCGCGCTGTCGGCGAGCGTCCACGCCGGCTTCGCCTTCGTCCCGGTGTTGCGCCACCATTGCACCCGGTCGCGCCAGGTCCCGAGCACGAGATCGGGGAGTCCATCGCCATCGAGGTCGGCCACACTCGGCGCGTAGTGATACTCGCCGCGCATCGGGAGGACACCGCGCTCGCGGTACTGCGGCGCGGTTTTCGTCCCCACGTTCTCGAGCCACGCCACCCGCGACGACTCCCCGTCGTCAGGTGCAATCTTGCTCCCGAAGAGGAGGTCGAGGTCACCGTCGCCATCGAGGTCGGCGAGCGTGGGGAGCGACTCGTTTCCCACGTCGAGCGTGCGAATGAGGCGGCGCGTCACCTCCTTGAACTCCCCCTTCGCCACCTGCGACACATACACGAGGTTCTCCACCGACGTCGTGCGCGGAGTGAACGCGCCGCCGATCACTCCGACGATGACGTCGAGGAGACCGTTGCCATCCACGTCGCCCACGGTGGGGGCATTGTAGCCGCTGGTCATCACCGGGCCTACCAGCGGAAAGCGTCGCGCCGGCTCGCGCATGCTCGGCGTCGTGCAGCCAGTCGACCGGTTCTCGAACCAGAGGAGCCCCTGCTCGAAGTAATCGCCCCAGAAGAGGTCGACGTCTCCGTCGCCGTCGATGTCGCCGAAGGCGAGCGTGTTCGCGCCGTGGCGCGTTCCCCCGATCCCGATGCGGCGCGGCGTCGGCTGCCCGGGGATCGGTCCCAGCACCTCGATGTTCTCGAAGCGAGCGGTGTGCAGGACGAAGCGAGGGATCCCCTGACTCTCGCTCCCCGGGACTGCCTCGTAGCGGTCGACGGTGCCGGCCACGCGCCCGAGGAAGAGGTCCAACCGTCCGTTGCAGTCGATGTCGACGGCATTGAGGATGTTCTGCCGGTCGGCGGGAAGCGGCGCGCCATCGATGTCGCGGAGCGTGTCGGCAGCGATGACGAACTTCGCCCCCTGCTTCGTCCCGACGTTTCGCCAGGCGCGGATGTAGGAGACCGGCGATTCGCTCAGGAGGTCGATCGCCCCGTCGTGATCGATATCGACGAAGCGGTACCACTCTCCCACCGGAATGTCCTGGAAGTGATCGGTGCGCCAGACGAATCGCCCGCCGACGTTCTCGAAGAACATCACCGCGTTCGATCGCTCCTGCACGAAGAGATCGAGGTCACCGTCGCCGTCGATGTCGACGAGTTGCGGGCGCGGGACGTCGAAGCCGCCGAGGAACGGCTCCTCGTACGGCGTCCCCGCGGAGTCGAGTACCGGGAACGGGGCGATCTGGCGCTCGTAGCGGATCGTGTCACGAGCAGCGGTGTGCGCACTCCCCGACGCGGCACGTCCTGGCGCGTCGCCTGACAACCAGAACGCGGACGACGCCACGACCAGCAGCGCCGTCCGCGCGAAGGCCCGCTCGCCGGTCATCGCACGCCGGAAGCGCCGATCCCGGTCGGTCCGGTCCCCAGCATGAGAGTGGAGCGCACCTTCCCCGACGGGAGCTCGATGACGGAGAGCCACCCGTCGGTGTCGTTGTGCCCCGCCATCCCGTGCATCGCGTGCCCACTCTCGCCGGCCTTCACCGCGCCGGTGTTCTGGCTCACGACGAACGCCGTCTTTCCGTCGCCGCCGAGGAGCATGCTGTACGGCTGCGCGAGCTTGGCGTCGAACGACTTCACCACCTTCCCGGCAGCAATGTCTACCTGCACGAGCTGGTTGCCCACGAGCGTCGTGACCCACACCGTCTTGCCGTCAGGTGCAAAGCGCGTCTCCCACGGCTTCCCCGGAACCTCGATTTCCTTGACCGGCGCCAGCGGCGGCGGCTTGGTGAGGTCGAAGACGAGGAGCGTGTTCGACAACTCTCCCCCCGCCACCATGTGGGTCCCATCGGGCGAGAGCGAGAACTGCACGAGCGAACGCTCGGCCCCGGGGATCGTACTCAGCGTCACCCGACCGGTCGCCGTCTCCACCGAGGCGATGCGATTCTCGGCGAGCGACGCCGCGTGCACCCACTTTCCGTCTTTGGAGGTGGCGATCGCGTGCGGGCGGGCGATGAGGATCTCCTGCTCCTCCACCAGCGTGAACGACTTGCGGGCGATGACGCCGAGCGACTTGGGCGGATTCACCGCCGTCATCGAGCGCCCGACGTAGAGCGAGTCGTGCACCGGGTCGAGCGTCATGAGCCCCGGCGTCTCCATCGGCACCTGCCCCACGATGTGGTTGGTGCGATCGAGCTTGAGCACGCGGCCATCGCCGATGAGCGTGACATACCAGAACGAGCCGTCCGGCTCGACGACCACGTGGTGCGGCTTGGCGTTGGCGCTGAACCCCATGGTGCGGAGGTCGAGCACCGTATCGACCTTCTGTTTCGCCTCATCGACGATCGAGATCGTCGCGCCGGCCTGGTTCACGATGTACAACTTGCGGCTGGCGGCACGGGCATGGTCGCCCGGGCCGCCACCGCTGGAGGCGACGACGAGCGCCGTCGCCGCCCACAACAGCGATTGCATCATTGGACCGTCTTCCGCGTGCGGTCGTGCACGAAGAAGACGCCCTCGCCGATGCTCGTCACGATGATCGTTCCGCTCTTGAAGTACGGGTACACGCTCCACGCCCCTTCGAACTGCGGCGAGCCATCGTCACCGGGGTGCGTGTCGAGGAAGCCGACCTCCTTGGGATCCTTCGGGTCGCTGATGTCGAGGATGCGGAGCCCCGACGTGTAGTTGGCCTGGTACATCCGATCGCCCTTGACGTACAGGTTGTGGTCGATCGCCTTCGCGACGCCAACATGCTCCTTCACCAGCACCGGGTCGGAGAGGTCGGCGACGTCCCACACGAGCGTGCGCGTCCCCTTGGCGGCCTCCCCCTTCCCTACCGACTCGTCGCCTTCGTCATCCAGATACAGATAGCGATGGTCGTCGGTGAGCCAGGCCTGGTGCGCGTAGGCGACGTTGGGGTAGCTCGCCCGCGAGATGGCCACCGGGTTCTTCTTGTCGGTCACGTCGGCGATGGAGATCGCGGTCTCGTTCGACCCGATGCAGATCTCCTTCCCCGTGTAGCGCGTATCGGGGCCGTGGTACTTCACGCACTGCGCGTCGTGCGAGTACCCCGTCCCTGCACGCCCCGTTTTGGCATCGCCGAAGCAGCCGGCGAACTTTGGCTTCTTGGGCTCGCGCACGTCGATCATGTGGTAGCCGCCGCCGCACGTCTCGCCGCCGCCGGAGTTGCCGACGGTGTACATGAAGCCGGTCTCCTCGTTCGACACGATGTTGTGGGCGCTGTTGATGCGGTCGTACGTGACGTCGGGGGTGAAGGTCTGCGGCGTGGTGACGTTGCGCAGGCGGGTCAGGTCGAAGACCTGCATCCCGTGTTCGCCCGCGTTGTCCGACACGATGAAGACGTGGTCCTTGTACGTCTTCATGTCGCGCCACGCCGAGGCGGGCGAGCCCTTCGTCTTGGGGAGGTCGCCGAGGTACTTCGGATTCGCGGCGTCGGTCACGTCGACGAACGACGTCCCGTCGGTGCGGCCGAGGATGGCGATCTCCTTGTGCGTCACGGGGTCGGTCCATCCCCAGTTGTCGTTCATGTTGGTCCCGCGCTTCCCGCCGATCGCGCTGATTGGCAGGAACGAGTAGATCGAGGCGTTCCCGCACTCGAAGTCACCCGCCTTCCCGCTGCTCGCGCACATCGTCTCCTTCCCCTTCATCGCGGTGTAGGTCTTCTCGGTGCTTGCCGGGAAGACCGTCCCGCGCGACGTCCAGGCGCCGGCCGCGCGCGCGAGGAACATCACGGTCCCCTCGCCACCGCCGTCGTTAGGCATCCCCACCGCGGCCTGGTCGCCGCTGATGGCGAAGGCGCTGGCGAAGAACGCTCCCGGCTCCACGCCAGGAACCTCGAGCGTCTGCATCCCGAGCCACCCGCCGTCCTTCGTCTCGCGCAGGCGGTAGATGCGCCCGGTACCGCGCTCGCTCGCCGGTGCCCCGATCCAGAGTTCGTCGCCCGCCATGCCGAGCGTCTGCCCGAAGCGCGCGCCGGAGTAGTCGAACGAGGTGAAGGCTCGGCGCTCGCGCCAGATCTCGGCGATGTCGGACCAGTCGAAGACCGACACCATCCCCACGCTCCCCGCCCCCTGCCCAGGGATGATCAGCGCGCCGGGCGCGCCGGCAACGAGGCGCGTCCCCTTGAGCAGGACGCTGCTCCCGAGGCGCGCATTGTCGGCCACGCGCGCCGAGAGGACGATGGCTTGCTGCGTCCACTCGCCGCCGGCAGTGCGCGTGTAGGTGAAGATCGCCCCCTTGTTCGAGGAGCGCCCGGGGGCGCCGACCGCGAGGCGATTCCCGTCGACCGCGATCGCGCTTCCGAAGCGATCACTCGAGGTGCCGTCGGTCACCGGGAGCTTCCCGGCCGGCGACCAGCTCCCGTTCGCCTGCCGCTTGAAGAGGTAGACGACGCCGTTCCCTTCGCCCGGCGCCCCGACGTAGGCCATGTCGCCGTCGACGGCGATGGCCGCGCCGAACACGGCACGCGCCGTGCGCGTATCGGCGAGCAGGACGCCCGACGGCGTCCACGCCCCGTTGGCTCCGCGGCGATACGCGTGCACCGCACCGCGCGCGCTGTCGGGACCGAAGACCTGGTCCACACGTCCGACGAGGAGCGTCGTCCCGTCGGTCGCGATCGTCGCGCCGAAGCTGTCGCGATCCTTCGGCTCGTCGGCGGTGAGCTTCCCGGTGGCGCGCCAGGCGGTTCCGGTGCGCTGATAGATGTGCACCACGCCCGGCGACGTGCCGCGCGCTTCGCCGATGAAGGCGGTGTTGCCGGCGATCGCGACGGCGGCGCCGAAGGCTGCGAGCTGCGCCGGCTCGTCGCGCAGAGAATCGGCGACGACCTTGGTGGAATCGCTCGGCGTCGCCCGCCCAGCATCCGGCGCTGAGCCAACGGCCGGTCCGACAAGGGCGAGCATCAACAGGGCACGCATCATCGCAACGTCCTCTTCGTTTGGGGGGGATCGAACGAGCGCCGAATGTAGCGTGCGCGCCGAGCGGTGAAAATCCGGCTGGGACGAGCCGTCGGGAGCTGAGCAGGGACCGGAGCCCAGGGGGTGAACGCCTCGCCTCCGGTGACGGGTCCGAGGTCACCTCGGCATAGGCCCTCTCTCGAGATTGAAATCGTCCATTGAAATTCTTCTCATGACGTGAGGCGGGAGCGACGCGTCTTACTACGATTCTCTCGCGGGCCTGTTGCTCGCCGTATCGCGTCGAGGCGATCCCGCGAGTGCCACTCTTCCGATTCACTTTCCATCGCATGGCAGCGCGCACGGTTCTGCGCGATCGTCGGCAGGACATCATCTCGCTCGCGCTCTTCGCGACGACGCTGTTCCTCGCCGAACGGATCGGGCTACGCAGCATCTCGCCGCTCAGTCCTCTCTCTCCGCTGTGGCCACCCGCGGGCGTGCTGCTCGGGGCATTTCTCCTCCTGCGGCGCGAACTCTGGGCACCCGCGCTGCTCATCGCGGTGGCAACCGACGTTGCCACCAACGCGCTCAGCACGGCGCGGCCGTGGGTCGGTGCGGCGTACCTCGTGCCCAGCCTGCTGGAGCTCGCCGCCGCCCTGTGGATCGTGAGACGGATCGCCGGGACCGGCGTCAATTTCCGGCGCGTGCGCGACACGTTTGGGCTGGTGTTGGGAGCGGCCATCGGTGCCCTGCTGAGCGCACTCCTCGCCGGGGCCCTCGCCGTCTGGGCATCCGGCGCCGCGTACGGGCGCAGCGTCCTGACCTGGTGGACGGCAGACGTGCTCGGAATGCTGCTACTCACGCCCATGCTGGTGGCGTGGGTGCGCGCCGCGCGTGAGGAAATGTCGACCGTACGGCTTCGCCGGCTCGTCGAGGCCCTCCTTTTCGCGGCGGCCCTCGTGTGGAGTGCGGACCGTGCGTTCCGCGGCAGCCTCACGGTGGGTCAGATTACCGCCCATCCCTACATGCTCGCGCCCTTCATGGTCTGGGCAGCGTTCCGGCTCGGCGTGCGCGGAACGACCGCCGCCATGGCGGGAGTCGCGGCGATCGCCATCCACGTCGTCCTGACCGACCCCACATCGTTTTCGCTCGGCGGGTCCAACGTTTCGGAGCAGCTCCTGCTGGTGCAGGTGTACCTCGCGGTGATGGGAATGACCGGACTTCTCCTCGCCTCCGCCCTGGCCGAGCGCGAAGTGGCAGACGCCGCAGCACGGGAGATCGGCAATCGACTGCGCTTGCTCGCGGACAACCTGCCGAATCGGGTCATCTTCCAGTTCACCCGGGCGCGCGACGGTTCGGCGGAATTGCTCTACGTCAGCGCCAATGCGCAGCAGGTCTTCGGCATCACGTCTGAAGAGCTGCGTGCCGAGCCCGAGCGGCTCGACGCGCTCTTCCGCGAGCCGACTCCTCGGCACGGTGACCGACGCGCCATCGAGCGGGAGGGGCAGGAATCGGAGTATCGCGTGGAGGCGTCGGTGCTGCGCCCCGATGGCGTGGAGCGATGGGTGATGTTCGCCGCCACCCCGCGCGCGGCGGGGAACGACGTCGTGGTGTGGGACGGCATCGCCGAGGACATCACCGATCGCCGACTCGACGACGAGCGGCTGCGGCGCACCAACCGCCTGTTGCGCACCATCACCCAGTGCAACCAGGTGCTGGTGCGTGCCGCGACGGAGGAGGAACTGCTGCACTCGGTTTGTCGCGTGATCGTGGAGGACGGCGGGTTTCGCCTGGCGTGGGTCGGTTTCGCCGGCGACGGCGACGACAAGCGGATCTTCCCGGTCGCGCATGCCGGACACGAGGCGGGATACCTCGACGACGTCGAAATCCGCTGGGACGATTCTCCCCTTGGACTCGGACCGACCGGACGGGTCATTCGGTCGGGACAACCCGCCGTGTGCGACGACTTCCTCACCGACCCGGCGGTGGCGCCGTGGCGGGAGCAGGCGCGTGTACGTGGGTATCGCTCGGCGCTGGTCCTCCCGCTGCGCGATGGCTCGCACATCTTCGGCTCGCTCTCGGTCTATTCGGAGGAGCCGGGGACATTCGACGCCGACGAGGTATCGCACCTCGCGCAGCTCGCCGACGACCTGGCCTACGGCATTCTGGCGCTGCGCGCGCACGCCGAGCACGCGCGCGCAGAAGCGGCACTGGCCGGCAGCGAGGAACGCTTTCGGCAGTTGGCGGAGCACATCCGAGAAGTCTTCTGGATGATGGATGCGCGCACCAACCAGCTGCTGTACATCAGCCCCGGAGTGGAGCGACTGTACGGACTTCGTCCCGAAGTGCTCATGCAGGACGCCACGGTGGGCCTGGAGCGGATCCACCCCGACGATCGCGAGCGGGTGATTCGTGCGTCGATGGCGGTCAACGCCGGCGCGCTCTACGACGAGGAGTACCGTGTGGTCGACGTGGGGGGCGAGGTGCACTGGGTGCACGGTCGCGCCTTTCCGGTGCGCGACGCCAACGGCGAGGTCTACCGCGTCGTCGGAATTTCCGACGACATCACCGCCCGCCGCCGCATCGAGGACCAGCTCCGCCAGGTGCAAAAGCTCGAGGCGATCGGGCAGCTGGCGGGCGGGATCGCCCACGACTTCAACAACATCCTCGCCGCGATCATGATGCAGGCGGGAATGGCACGGGGAGTAGAAGGGCTGCCTGCCGAGGCATCGGAACTGCTCGAAGACATCGACGCCGCATCGCAGCGCGCGTCGAACCTCACCCGCCAGCTCCTCCTCTTCAGTCGCCGTCAGGCGATGCAGGAGCGCGCGCTCGAGCTCAACGACCTCGTCGCCACGGTCATCCGGATGCTGCGGCGGGTCCTCCCTGAACACGTGCAGCTGCAACTCGTGCTGCATCCGCGCTCGCTCGGCGTGCACGCCGATCCCGGCATGCTCGAGCAGGTCGTACTCAACCTCACGGTGAACGCACGCGACGCCATGCCCGATGGCGGTCAGCTGACCATCGAGACGTTCTCGCGCGAGTTGACCAGCGAGGACCTCCGCGCCTTCCCGGGGGCTCCACCCGGACGCTTCGCGGGGATTCGCGTGCGCGACACGGGGTGCGGCATCGCGCCCGAGAATCTCGCCCGCATCTTCGAGCCGTTCTTCACCACGAAGGAACCCGGCAAGGGAACGGGACTGGGCCTCGCAACGGTCTTCGGCATCGTGCAGCAGCACGACGGCGCCGTATTCGTCGAGAGTGCCGAGCATCGGGGGACCACGATCGAGGTGCTGCTTCCGGCGAGCGAGGTGGTGGAGGATGCCCAGTCGCCTGCCGAGCCTCCGGTCGCTGTCACGCACAACACCAATCACACGATCCTCGTGGTTGAGGATGATCGCTCGGTACGGACGATGACCCGACGCGTTCTCGAGCGACGCGGCTATCGCGTACACACCGCCAGCAGCGGGCGCGAGGCGCTGAGCGAGTGGGAGCGCTATCAACCGCGCGTCGACCTGCTCCTCACCGACCTGGTGATGCCCGGTGGCGTCGACGGGATCGAACTGGCGTCGCGCCTGCAGGCCCGCGAGCCAGCGCTGCGGGTAGTGTATAGCAGCGGGTACGATCCCGAGCACGCGACGCGCACAACGCAGCTGGAGCCGGGCGTGAACTTCCTGCAGAAGCCGTCGACGCCGCGCCAGCTCCTCGCGGCCGTCGGGCAGATGCTGGATCCCGACTGACGGGCGTCAGGTCCCGGAGGCGCGCCGGAAGACGGTGAGCGTGGAGGCCGCAGCGTCGTCGAGAAGGATGACCGCGCGCTCCGCGCCCCGCAGCGCGCGGGCGACGGGGAGGACGCAGGTCGGTTCCTCGATCGCGCAGCGCATCACGTCCTTCTTGCCGAGGCCGAAAGCGGCCGCGACCAGGCATCGCGCGCCGGTCACGAGCGGGAGGGTGAGGGAGACACGCTGACGCGGAAGTTTGGGCGCCCCCTCCACCCCGACGACCCAACGCTCCGTCTCGTCGACCCCCGGGAGCCCGGGAAAGAGCGAGCAGACGTGCCCATCCTCACCGACCCCGACCACGACGAGGTCGAGGACCGGCACGCTGCCTAACGTGTCGCGCAGCTCCGCGGCGTACGCGTCGGCGATGCGGTCAGGGGCGTCAACGGTGCGCACCATCGGGTGGATGCCAAGCGACGCGCCCGCGAGCGGCTGCAACCAGCCGGTGCGCGCCGTTCCGTAGTTGGAGTCCGGATAGTCGGGATCGACCACACGCTCGTCGCACCAGAAGACGTCTGACTTCCCCCACTCGGCGGTGTCGGCGGCGAGCCCGGTGAGGAGCGTGTCGGCGACCGAACCTCCCGGGACGGCGAAGGCAAAGCGTCCGCGCCGCGCAATGGCGTCGCGCGCGAGGTCGCGCACAAGTTCCACAAATCCGGCGCGCAACGCCTCGACCGGGGCGACGACAACCTCATGCTCGGGTACCGAGTTGGTCATGGTCCGTTGCATCCTCTGCATCGGCGGGCGACATATCTCCTGCACCCTGCAGGACCGCGCTCGCGAGTGATGGCGTGACGAGTCCAGTCACTGGCTGCCTGCCAGATGCCGGATCCGTGCGTCGCGCGAAGTGCGAGCGAGACGACGACTCGAATACTACAGGCGGTCGCGTTGCGGAGCGATGTCGCGTCGCAACGCCGTAATGCAGGGCTTTGCCGCAACCCTTTCCGGAGTGACGAATGGACGTCGGGATGATTGGACTCGGACGGATGGGCGCCAACATGGTGCGACGCCTGATCGCCGCGGGGCACCGGTGTGTGGTCTACGATCGTTCGCCCGAGGCGGCGCAGCAGCTGGCGGGCGAAGGGGCCGTCGCGACGACCACGCTCGAGGACTTCGCCGCTGCCCTCCCCACACCGCGACTCGTCTGGCTCATGGTCCCCGCAGGGGTCGTCGACGCGGCGATCGAATCGCTCGTCCCGGTCCTCGCGAAGGGCGATACCGTCGTCGACGGCGGAAATTCGAACTTCCAGGACGACATCGCGCGCGGCAAAGCGCTGAGTGCGCGCGGGCTCCACTACATCGACTGCGGCGTGAGCGGCGGCGTCTGGGGGCGCGAGCGCGGCTACTGCCTGATGATCGGCGGCGAGTCGGAGGTCGTGCGTCGCTTCGACGCGATCTTCGCGGCGTTGGCGCCGGGCAAGGCGGCGGCCAGTGCAACGCCAGGGCGCGTGAGCGACGAGCGCACCGCCGACCACGGTTATCTCCACTGCGGCCCGCACGGCGCCGGCCACTTCGTCAAGATGGTGCATAACGCGATCGAGTACGGGCTGATGGCGGCGTACGCCGAAGGGTTCAACATCCTCCAACACGCCGGTGCAGGACGCGCCGACCAGGAGCACGACGCCGAGACGACGCCGCTCCGCAATCCCGAGTTCTACCAGTACGACTTCGACCTCGGTGAGATCTCCGAGTTGTGGCGCCGCGGGAGTGTGATCTCCTCGTGGCTCCTCGACCTCTCGGCGCAAGCGCTTGCCCAGGACGCCAAGCTCTCGAAGTTCGCCGGGCGCGTCTCCGATTCGGGCGAAGGGCGCTGGACCCTTGCCGCGGCGAACGATCTCGCCGTGCCGGCCAACGTGCTCGCGTCGGCGCTCTTCCAGCGCTTCTCGTCGCGCGGCGAGGCGGAGTACGGGAACCGGATGCTCTCGGCGATGCGTTTCGCCTTTGGTGGACACCTCGAGAAGCCCGCCACATGACCGCCGCGCGCTCCGACGCCCTCGTCTTCTTCGGCATCACCGGCGACCTGGCGTACAAGAAGATCTTTCCGGCGCTGCACAACATGGCGCGCCGCGGACATCTCGACGTCCCGGTGATCGGCGTCGCGTCGTCCGAGTGGACGGTGGACGAGCTGCGCGACCGCGCACGGGCCAGCATCAACGAGCACGGCGGCGGCGTGGACGAGGATGCGTTTCGTTGCATCGCCGACAACCTCCAGTACGTGCGCGGCAACTACAAGGAAGCGAAGACATACGACGACATCCGCTCGGCGTTAGGCAGCGCGCGGCGTCCGCTGCACTACCTCGCGATCCCGCCGTCCCTCTTCGCATCGGTGGTCGAGGGGCTCGGGCGCACCGGGTGCACACAGGGGGCGCGGGTCGTCGTCGAGAAGCCGTTCGGGCGCGACATCGCCTCGGCGCGCGAGCTCAATGCGACGCTGCACCAGCAGTTCGACGAGTCGGCGGTCTTCCGCATCGATCACTACCTGGGCAAGGAGGCGGTGCAGAACATCCTGTACTTCCGATTCGCCAACGCCTTCCTCGAGCCGATCTGGAATCGCAACTACGTCGAGAACATCCAGATCACCATGGCCGAGCAGTTCGGCGTGTCGGGGCGCGGCAAGTTCTACGAGGAGACGGGAGTCATCCGCGACGTCATCCAGAACCACCTGCTGCAGGTCGTTGGGTTCCTGACCATGGAACCGCCGACGGCGGCGTATGGCGAGGCGATTCGCGACGAACAGGCCAAGGTGCTCCGCTCGATCCCCCCGCTCGACCCGTCGAAGCTCGTCCTCGGGCAGTTCGAGGGGTACCGCGACGAGGAGGGCGTCGCTCCCGACTCGAAGGTCCCGACGTATGCCGCCGTGCAGCTCAAGGTCGAGTCGTGGCGCTGGGCCGATGTCCCGATCTTCGTGCGCGCCGGGAAGTCGCTGGCGATGACGGCGACCGAGGTCCTGGTCGAGTTCAAGTCGCCGCCGCCGGTCGTCTTCAAGGAGGCACGCCCCGACATGGGGAACTACGTGCGCTTCCGTCTCGGTCCCGATGTCGCCATTGCCATCGGCGCGAGCGCCAAGCGCCCCGGCGAAGCGATGGTCGGCGAACCGACGGAACTCTCGCTGATGCGGCAGAAGTCGTCGGACGAGATGGACGCCTATGAGCGCCTCCTCGGGGACGCGATGGTTGGCGACGCGACGCTCTTTGCCCGTCAGGACGCGGTCGAGGCGGCGTGGGAGATCGTCGACCCGCTCATAACGAGCGCAGAAGCGCCGACCCCGTATCCACAGGGGAGTTGGGGGCCGCAGGAGGCAGATCGCCTGACCGCCGACGTGGGCGGGTGGAACACACCGCACGCCTGAGCAGCTGACGGGAGGCGCGGTCGCGCGCGTTCACATTCGGCGCGCGACCTCGACGCGGGCGCACGTCGCGAGTAGGATGCGTGGGGCGGGCGCAACTCGGGCGCCCGCTTCCCGTTCCCCGTTCGCTCCAATGCCGTGAGAATTCTGGTCGTGGATGTCGGCGGCACGCATGTGAAGGTCGCCGGCTCGTGGCGCCGCACGCCCGTCAAGATCGAGTCCGGTCGCAAGATGACCGGTGCGCAGATGGTGAAGGGCGTTCTCGCCGTCACCGCCGGGTGGAATTACGACGTGGTCACCATCGGCTATCCCGGCCCGGTTCGCGCCGGGCGCCTGATGGCCGAGCCGGTGAACCTGGGCGGCGGGTGGCGCCGCATCGACTACGAGAAGGCGTTCGGCAAGCCGGTGCGGATCGTGAACGACGCCGCGATGCAGGCGCTGGGGAGCTACGAGGGGGGGCGCATGCTCTACCTCGGGCTCGGCACCGGGCTCGGCTCGGCGATCGTCGACGAGGGGCGATTGCTCCCGCTCGAGATCCAGCATCTCCCGTATCGGAAGGACGAGACGTACGAGGACTGCCTCGGCGCTGCGGGACTCAAGAAGCTGGGGAAGAAGCGGTGGGCGCAGCACGTGGGGATCGTGTGCGAGCTGATGCGCCACGCGCTTCTCTGCGACTACATCGTCCTGGGCGGCGGCAACGTCTCCAAGCTGGCAAAGCTCCCGCCGCACACGCGACGAGGCTCCAACGAGCTCGCCGTCGAGGGAGGAATTCGCATGTGGTCGGAAGATCCGACGCTGATTTCCGTCCCCCGCCGCAAGCGCAAGCGCGTCATCAAGCGGTAGCGCGCTGTCGAACGCGGGCGCGCTGGCGGACGGCGACCATGCGCGGTCCGCCAGCTGCAATACTTCCGCGCGTCAGGTCCCGGCCCGCTTCCCCTTCACAGGAGACGGCTCCGACGATCCCGACATCATGGGCAGCTCGCTCAGCAGGCTTCCTGCGAGCACATCGCCCGACGCGCGCAACGTCCAGGTGAGCGTGATGTTCACCGTCGATGCCTCGCCGTTGGTGTCGACTTGCGCCGTTTTGTGCTGCACGAAGACCACGTCGTCGCCCTTCGGGTGCCCGCCGAAGGTCGAGGGGGGCGGGACCGTACCGTCCGGACGTGGCGGTGCGACGAGCGTAGCGACGAGCGAGTCGCCCGACTGCACGATGGTCAACTCGCCTGTCCCCATGATCAGCGAGGACTCGCCGTTCTCGATCCGGCGCCCGCGTTCGTAGTCGATGGTCCACTTTCCGACGAGGGGATTCTGCGCCTGCGCAGGCGTCGATCCCGCGCCCGCGGCGAATAGCGTGACAATGGCGGCCACAAATGCAGTGCGCGACATGCGAGGACTCCGTGAAGGGGAATTGCCTCGTTCGACACGCGTAGTTGGAAAACGGTTTCCGTTGCGCCGGGGCGCTCGTGCTTGCAGCGTGGAGAAGAGCCGGTCCCAACCTTTTTGAGAGAGCAGCTTCGCCGACGATGGCCGCCGCGCGCGTTCCCTTCTTCTATCGCATCACCGACGGTATCCGCATCACCGCGCGGCCGTCGTGGCTCCCCGAGCAGTCGAGTCCAGCGCGCGGGCAGTACGTCTTCGCCTATCACATCCGGATCGAGAACACCGGAAGCATCGGCGCGCGCCTCCTGTCGCGGCGCTGGCTGATTCACGACGACGAGGCGGAAGACACGGTCGTCGAAGGGGATGGCGTGGTGGGGGAGCAGCCGCATCTCGCGCCTGGCCAGGCGCACGAGTACGCGTCGTTCTGCGTCCTCAAGTCGCCGAGCGGCTCGATGGAAGGGAGCTACCACTTCGTGCGTGACGATGGCACGACGCTGGAAGCAGCGATCCCTCGCTTCGACCTCCGCGCCGGTTCGTGGCCCGACGTGGTCACCTGACGCGTCGCCGAGTCGCCGCACCGCCGGTTCGCAGCTTCCGCGCCTTCGCGGCTCCCGCGGCTTCGCAGTTCCCGCGGCTTCGCCGCCCAGCGACGCGATACCTAACGACACACAGAGCGCGCTGGCGCGGACTCTCCCGCGCCGGCGCGGCTACCGCTTGCGCCCGGGGAGGGTGAACGTGAAGGTCGACCCTTCACCCTCGCGACTCTCGACCTGCACCGTCCCCTCGTGCGCCTCGATGAACGTCTTCACGATCGTGAGGCCGAGTCCCGCCCCCCCTTCCTGCTCCGTCGACGACTCGCCCTTCTCGAAGACGCGCTCGAGCTTGTCGGCGGGAATCCCTGCACCGTTGTCGCGCACCCAGCATTCCACGCCTCCCCGCTCGCCGGCGCTGCGGGCCCCGATTCGAACTTCGCCCCCCGGAGAATGCCGGATCGCGTTGGCCACCAGGTTCTGGAGAACGCGGCGCAACAAACTGGCGTCTGCGTACGCCACGGTCTCGTCGGGCACCTCGTTGCGCAACTGCGTCTGGGCGTCGTGCGCGAGCACCTGCACGTCCATGAGCAGCGACTGCGCCAGCGGCCACAGGTCGACCATGCGCCGCTCGAGCTTGGGACGCCCATCGACCTGCTGGTTGACGTTTTCCTTGAGGACGGTGTCGACGAGCTTCACGAGCTCGTGCACGTTGCGCCGGAGGATGCGCAGCATCGGCGCGCGCGCCGCCGGCGCCTCGTCGCGCTCCGACGACTCCAGCACGTTCGTCGCGAGCGAAATTGCATTGAGCGGCGTGCGCAGGTCGTGCGCGACGAAGGCCAGGTACTCCTCGCGCCGTTCGCTCAGCTCGCGCTCACGCGCCTTCGCATACGTCTGCACCGCGATCGCGATCGCCCCGTCGAGGACGCGGTTGAGGATGTGAAACGCCGCTCCCGCCAGCCGCAAGCCGTTCGCCTCGGCGAGATCGTTCACGCACCCGCGCAGGATGTTGTACTCCGCCACCACCTCGGCGATGTCGAAACCGTCGGCAAGACGCTGACGCCCGTGTGCCGGCGAGCTCCCGTTGCGCAGCGACTCGGGAATCGTGGTCTTGGCGTGGGTGAAGAGCGCCAGCGACAGCTCGTCGAGGAGCGCGGGGATGTGGTCGTTGAGCGTTGGCGTGTCGAGGTCACTCGCCGAGGGGAGCTCGCGCACCTCGCGCCGCCACTGGGCGAGCAGCGTCTCGCGCTCGGATCGAATGAGGCGCGCGAGGCGGTCGACATCCACCGTGACGTCCGCACCCGTTGCGCTGGCGGCTCCGTCGTGCGACGCGTCGCTCATGCGTGGAGCACCCAGTCGTTGCAGCTGCGCATCGCCGTCGTCCCGCGGCTCACCACGGATTGTACTGGTAGCCTTGCGACTGCAGGATGTTGAAGGCCGACATCGCCGACACGGCGACCTTCACCCCGGGGAGCAACTCCGCGCGCCCGACGCCGCGCATCCCGGCCGTTTGTCCGCACAGCACCAGCTGCACACCGTGCGCGAGGAGTTCCTCGACCATCGGCCGGCTCGGGTTCGTCTTGCCGGCGAAACGCGCGCCGTACGCCGAGTCTGAGAGCAGCGCCATCCACCCACTCCCGTGCACCACCGCCGCCGCCTTCACCTTGTCCGACGGAATGCCGTGGCGCGCGTGGATGTTGAGAAAACGCGCGACGGTCACGAGCTGCGCGTTCACCGCCGCCGTGT
>CAZWVG010000034.1:439-9846 GCA_964637355.1 uncultured Gemmatimonadaceae bacterium | reverse complement strand
AAGTCGAGCACCTTGGCGAAGTCGTTCTCGTCGCCCTTGTCGATGAGGAAGACGGCCTTGAACTCGTGTCCGGGCGGCATGTCGAAGGTGGGATTCTCCACCTTCACCGACGGGCCCGCGCTCATGATGACGGGACCGGAGCGCGTCATGCCGGCGACGTCCGGATTTTGCGCGTGCACGTCACGCGGCGAGAGGAGTGCGCACGCGGCGAGGATGGAAGCAGCCATCGAGGCGCGCACGGGAATCGGGAAGCTCATGATCTCGGGACGGATGGGAGACCGCGGCGCGCCGCGCATGATTGGGAGAGCGCGACGCGAGGAGCAGGGACACGGCCACGGCGACACCCGTGGCGTCGAACAATTGTAGCGTCTTCGTGGCGCCGGGATGAGGGGGACACCAACTTCGCCCGACGTGCTCGCCAGATGCATTGCACGCGCCGTAGATTCTCGCGCCGTCGATGCACCGTACACGCGATACCAACCCGGAGCCCACGCCCCATGCGACAGCGCCCCATCTCGCTCGCCGTCACCGGCGCCCTCCTGCTCGCAGCCTGCTCGCGCGAGCCTGCGCGCGACGCCGCGTCCAAAGGCCCAGTGGTGGGATTCAGCCAGGTGGGGGCCGAGTCGGGGTGGCGCACCGCGAACACCAAGTCGATCAAGGATGAAGCGGCAGCGCGCGGCATCACGCTCAAGTTCTCCGACGCGCAGGGCGACCAGGAGAACCAGGTGCGCGCGATCCGCTCGTTCATCCAGCAACGCGTGGACTACATCGCCTTCTCGCCTCGCACCGAGGACGGGTGGGAGTCGGTGCTGCAGGAGGCTAAACGTGCGAAGATCCCGGTGATCCTCACCGATCGCGCGGTCAAGGTCTCGGACAGCACGCTGTACGTGACGTTCATCGGGTCCGACTTCGTGGAAGAGGGGCGCCGCGCCGCCGCGTGCCTCGCGCGCCACACCAACGGAAAGGCGAACATCGCCGAGTTGCAGGGAACGCCGGGCTCAGCCCCCGCGCTCGATCGCAAACGCGGTTTCGAGGAGGCGCTCGCCGCGTACCCCGACATGCACATCATCAAGAGCCAGTCGGGCAACTTCGAGCGTGCCAAGGGGAAGGAGGTGTTCGAGGCGTTCCTCCGCTCGAGCGACGGACCGAAGATCACTGCGCTCTACGCGCATAACGACGACATGGCGCTCGGCGCGCTGCAGGCGATCGAGGCGGCCGGGAAGGTGCCGGGAAAGGACGTCGTGGTCGTGTCGGTCGACGGCGTGCGCGATGCCTTCCAGGCGATGCTCGACGGCAAGCTGGCCTGCAGCGTGGAATGCAATCCGCTCCTCGGCCCGCAGCTGTTCGACGTGATCGCCAAACTGCAGAAGGGTGAGCCGGTGCCGCACCGGATCCTCACCGAGGAAGGAGTCTTCGAGCAGTCGCAGGTCACGCCGGCGGTTCTCGCGGCACGCAAGTACTAGGAGCGCGTGACCGAACCGTTCCGCGCCGCCGCGCCGCCCCCCCTCCTGGCGGCGCGCGGGATCACGGTGCGATACCCCGCAGTCCTGGCGCTGCGCGAGGTCGACTTCACGGTGCGCGCGGGCGAAGTGCACGCGCTCATGGGAGAGAACGGCGCGGGCAAGAGCACCCTCACGCGCGTGATCGCCGGCCTGGTGCAACCGAGCGCCGGTGAACTGGAGGTCGGGGGACGCGTCGTGCAGCTGACGGGGGCGCGCTCGGCCGCCGCGCACGGCATCAGCGCTGTGCACCAGGAGCTGGACCTGATCCCCACGATGTCGGTCGCCGACAACATCTGCCTCGGTCGCTACGCGCGGCGACTCGGCCTGATCGACGCGCGTGCCTCGCGCGAGCGGGCGCGTCGTGCGTTGGCGCGACTCGACGTGCAACTCGACGTCACGGCGCGCCTCGACTCGTTCCCCATTGCCGTTCAACAACTCGTCGCCATCTCGCGCGCGCTCGATGTCGATGCACGCATCCTGATTCTCGACGAGGCGACATCGTCGCTCGACCAACAGGAAACGCAGCGCCTCTTCGCGATCGTGCGTCGGTTGCGTGACGAGGGAATGGGGATCGTCTTCATCTCGCACTTCCTCGACCAGGTCTACGACGTCTCCGATCGCCTCACGGTGCTGCGCAATGGCGAGCGGGTGGGGGAGTGGGAGAAAGCGGCGCTCCCCCGCCCCGCGCTCATCGAGGCGATGACCGGGACGGCGCTCGCGACGGTCGAAGGAGGTGCCGTCCATGCGGACCGCCAGGAGCAACGCGCCGAGGCGCTCTCGTGGGCGGGGCTCGGGCGTGCACGCAGCATCGCGCCGAGCAATGGCCGCGTGCAGCAGGGCGAGGCGTTGGGACTGGCCGGGCTCCGCGGATCGGGGCGCACCGAGCTGGCGCGCCTCCTCTTTGGCGCCGACCATGCCGACAGCGGAACGGTGGTGGTCGCAGGACACGCCGTGGCGCCGGGTGCCTTGCGCCGATCGATCGCTGCCGGTGTTGCCCTCGCCCCCGAGGACCGTCAGGCGCAAGGACTGGTACTGGACCTCACGGTCGCGGAGAACATCGTCCTCGCGCTGCAGGCGAGACGCGGTGCGCTGCGCGCCATCCCCGCGGCCGAGCGTCGCGCGCTCGCCGAGCGGTACATTTCGGCGTTAGGGATCCGGACGCCGTCGCCCGACGTCCCGGTTAGGCAGCTCTCC
Source organism: uncultured Gemmatimonadaceae bacterium (assembly GCA_964637355.1). Lineage (GTDB taxonomy): Bacteria > Gemmatimonadota > Gemmatimonadetes > Gemmatimonadales > Gemmatimonadaceae > SCN-70-22. Next base: position 7,150 of record CAZWVG010000034.1, on the reverse strand, counting down.
GGCGGAAACCAGCAGAAGGTCCTCCTGGCGCGCTGGCTGGCGATCGACCCCACCGTGTTGATCGTGGACCAGCCGACGCGCGGGATCGACGTGGGAGCGCGCGCCGAGATCGAGACGCTGCTGCGGCGCCTCGTGAAGGACGGACTTGCGCTCGTCGTGGCGAGCGATGAGCTCGACGAACTGGTGCGGCTGGCGGACCGCGTCCTCGTGCTGCGCGACCGGGAAGTCGTGGGGGAGTTGGACGGGAGCGCCGTAACCGAAGCGGCCATCCTCGCGCGGATCGCCGCGCCGCACGCGAACGCGGCGGGACAAACGACGGAGCGCAGCGCGTGACGTTACCCGAGCGATCGATCGCACCGGTGCCGGCGCGCGCGCGCGGCACGGGCGCAATTGCACGCGGACGCCACTGGCCACCGGCGCTCTGGCCGCTCCTCGGGATACTCGCGCTCATCCTGCTCAACGCGGCGATCGATGCGTGGTCGCCCGGCGGGCCGGGGTTGTTCGGACCGGGCGCCTTCCTGCACGTCGCGGTCGTCGATGGCGTCCCGGCCGGTGCGCTCCTCGACGTCCTCAACTATGGCGCCACCTTCGCGATTCTCGGCGTGGGGATGGCGCCGGTGATCGGGACGCGCGGCGTCGATCTCTCGGTCGGCTCGATCATGGCGCTCGCCGGCGCGGTGGCGGCGACGCTCTCGGTTGGCGGAAGCGCACCGGCGGTGTCGATCGGCGCCGCGTTAGGTGTGGCGGCGCTGTGCGGGGCGTGGAACGGGGTCCTGGTCGCCGGCGCCGGCATTCAGCCGTTTGTCGCCACGCTGGTGCTGATGGTCGCCGGGCGCGGAATCGCCCAGATGGTCACGCAGAGCCAGATCGTCACGTTCCACGACCCCGTTCTCGAATACCTCGCGCTCGGTCGCCCCGCGTGGCTCCCCGTCCCGTTTGCTTTTCTCCTCGCCGCCCTCCTCCTCCTCCTCACGCTTCTGGTCGTGCGACGCACGGCGCTCGGACTCCTCCTCGAAGCGGTGGGTGGGAATCCCGAAGCCGCGCGCCTCGCCGGCGTGCGGTCGGCGCTCCTCGTCGGCGGAACGTACGTCTTCAGTGCCGTGACGGCTGGCGTCGCCGGCCTGATCGCGGCGGCCAACATCAAGGCAGCGGATCCGTTCAACGCCGGGCGCAACCTCGAACTCGCGGCGATCTTCGCCGTCATCGTCGGCGGGACGCCGCAACAAGGGGGGCGCATGTCGATCCTCGGCGCGGCGCTCGGCGGCTTTCTCATGCAGGCGCTGATCACCACGATGTACGCCCGAGACATCGGCGCCGATGTCGCCCCGCTCCCCGAGGCGCTGGCGATCCTCGCCGTGTGCATCGTCGGGACGTCGCGCGGGCGGCGCGCGCTGGCTCGGTTGTGGAGCCGCTCGTGAGGCGATTGCTCCCGCGCCGCGACTCGGTGACCTGGGTGGCGACGATCATCCTCGTCGTCCTCGTGATGCTCGGCGCCATCCGCTTCGACCACTTCGCCTCGCTGGCGAACCTGGGGAATATCCTCGGCGACTACGGCTACATCGGGATTGCGGCCGTCGGGGCGACGCTGGTGATCGTCTCGGGGGGGATCGACCTCTCCGTGGGATCGGTGGTCGCGTTCACGGCAGTCGCGCTCGCCGCGCTCGTCAATGGCGGGATGCATCCGCTCGCCGCCAGCGCACTCGCCCTGACGTTCGGCACGGCGATCGGGGCGACGATGGGGTGGTTCATCACCTGGTTCGAGCTGCCGCCGTTCATCGTCACGCTCGTCGGGATGTTCGCGGTACGCGCGGCGTGCTTCGTGGTGAGCGGGGAGAGCACGGCGATCGCGCATCCGTACCTCGATCGCGTCGCCAGCGGGTGGGAACTCCCGTTAGGCGACGGCGGTGCTCTCCCGTTTCGCGGCGTCCTCCTCCTCGGCCTCGTGGCCGCCGGTGTCGTCGTCGCGCGGCTGACGACGTTCGGTCGCAACCTCTTCGCGATCGGTGGCAATGCGCGCGCGGCGTCGATGATGGGGGTGCGTGTTGCCGCCACGACGATCGGGGCGTACGCGGTCGCCGGTTTCTGCTCGGCGCTCGGGGGCGTCGTGTTCACGTTCTACAAGCGTGCCGGCGACCCCACGGCCGCACAGGGGCTCGAACTCTCGGTGATCGCGGCGGTCGTGATCGGTGGAACGCGCCTCTCCGGCGGCGTCGGGAGCGTCGCGGGGACGCTCGTCGGCGTCGTGATCCTTGGCGTGATCCGCCTCCTGATCGACTTTCAGGGGGACCTCAACGCGGCGTGGACGAGCGTGGCGATCGGGGGGCTCCTGCTCGCCTTCGTTGGCATTCAGCAGGTGATCGGTGCGATCGCCACGCGATTCGCATCCGGACCGGAGGAGGTGACCCATGGGATCGATCGATCGGCGTGACTTTCTGGCGCACGTGGCGGTGGGGATCGCCGCGGGGAGCGTTCCGCGTGCCGCACAGGAGGAGTCTGCTGCCACTTCCGCGCGTTCGGGGGCGACGCGCGCGCCGAGCGCCGAGCCGGGCGACGGAACTCCGGCGCCGGCCCTCGCGCCTCTCGCCTACGCCCCGCTCCCGTTAGGCAGCGTGCGCCCCTCGGGGTGGCTCGACCGCCAGCTGCATATCCAGCGCGACGGGCTCACCGGCCACCTCGACGAGTTCTGGCCCGACGTGGCGGAAAGCCAATGGTTCGGCGGGCGGGCCGAAGGGTGGGAGCGCGCGCCCTACTGGCTTGACGGCGCGATCCCGCTCGCCTGGCTCCTCGACGACGCGGTGCTCAAGGCGCGCCTCACGCGACACGTGGAGTACATCATCGCCCACCAGCGTGCGGATGGTTGGTTCTCCCCCTATCCCGTCGACGCGGCGAGCAAGCCGTACGACATGTGGGCGATCCTGCTGGTGAACAAGGTCCTGGTGCAGTATCACGAGGCCACGGGGGACGAGCGCGCGCTCGCCGCGTCGATGCGCAGCATGAAGGCGATGCTCACCGGACTCGAGACGACGCCACTCTTCGACTGGGGGCGCTTTCGCTGGTTCGAGGGGGTGATTCCGGCGTTGTATGCGTACGAGCGCACCGGCGAGCCGTGGCTGCTCGACCTCGCGCGCGCGCTCCGCTCGCAGGGCGTCGACTTCGCCGCGCTCATGGCCACCGACGACGTGCGGGTCCCGACGCCGCGTCGCGGCCTCTGGAAGTGGACCAAGCACGTGGTGAATATGGCGATGGCGCCCAAGGCGGCTGCGCTCAGTTGGCGTCTCGACCGTCGCGACGCCGATCGTGCCTTCCCGGCGCGGATGATCGAGATCCTCGAGACGTATCATGGGCAGGCGACGGGGATGTTCAGTGGCGACGAATGCCTGGCTGGGCGCAATCCGCTCCAGGGGAGCGAGCTTTGTGCGGTGGTGGAGTACATGTACTCGCTCGAGGTGCTCGCCTCGGTCTTCGGCGACGTCGCCTTCGCCGACCGGTTGGAGCGCCTCGCCTTCAACGCGCTCCCGGCGACGCTCTCCCCCGACTGCTGGTCGCACCAGTACGTGCAGCAGGCGAACCAGGTGCAATGCACCATCAATCCCGAGCATGGCTGGTCGACCAACGGACCGGAGTCGAACCTCTTCGGGCTCGAACCCAACTACGGCTGCTGCACGTCGAACCTGCATCAGGGGTGGCCCAAGTTCGCCGCGCATCTCTGGATGCGCACGCCCGACGACGGGCTCGCCGCGGTCGCGTGGGCACCCTGCGATGTCGCCACGACGGTGCGCGGCACTCCCGTCAAGGTGCACGTCGAAACGGACTATCCCTTCCGCGAGACCATCGCCGTCTCCGTCACGACGGATCGTCCGGTCGAGTTCCCGCTCGTGCTTCGCATTCCGGGGTGGGCCGACGGCGCGACGGTGCGCATCGGAGGTGCGGCGCCGGCGCGTGCTGCCAGCGGCACGATGCATCGCATCGATCGCACCTGGAGCGGGACGACGACACTCGTGTTGCAGCTGCCGATGCGCCCGGAGGTGACGGCGCGCTACAACGGCGCCGTGGCGGTCGAGCGCGGCCCGCTCGTCTACGCGCTCAGGATCGGCGAGGCGTGGACGCGCGTGCACGCCGATGTCCCGCATCGCGAACTCCCCCACGGCGACTTCGAGGTGCGCCCGACCACGCCGTGGAACTACGCGCTCGCGCTCGACGCGTCCAACCCTGCGTCGAGCATCCGTTTCGAGGAGCGCCCGGTGGGCGAGCGCCCCTTCTCGCCGGACGGCGCGGGGATGGTCGCCAGCGCGCCGGCGCGACGACTCCCGCGCTGGACGCTGGAGAACGGGTGGGCAGGCGAACTCTCGCTCACCGACTCGGCGTGGGCCAAACCGCCGCTCCCTACACCGGGAGAGCCGGTCGAATCGGTGACGCTGATTCCGTACGGGTGTACGAACCTCCGCATCACCGAGTTCCCGCGCGCCGCCCCCTGAGCGGCGCGCGACCGCGGGATCAGATCGAGATCGTGAGGGCGGCCGTGTAGCCGTTGGTCGTGTCGCCGGTAATCGTCGCCAGCTGCGTCTCGTAACCGTCGGCGAAGATCCCGTCGGTCGCCAGGCTCACGCCGGCGAGATTCGTGATGCTCTGCTGGTAGCCGGTGGTGGCGTAGACGGCGTCGCACGCCGACTTGGGAAAGGCGAGCTGCGACGTGTCGGTCTTGTTGGCGACGTTGGTCGCAGCGGCAAGGCTCGGGTAGATCTCGAAGTGGATGTGCGGCCATCGCCCCGCGTAGCACGCCGGGAAGATCGACGTGAACGTCACCTTCCCGTTTGCGTCGGTCTCCTGCACGCCGCGCAGGTAGTTCTGCTGCGTCGCGCCTGACGAGTAGAGCGAGTAGCGTCCCTCGCGGTCGCAGTGCCAGATGTACACCGCACGCCCGGCGATCGGCGCGCAGGTCGCGCTGTTCACGACCGTCAAGACGACCGACAGCGGGATTCCGGCCGCCGTCCCCGTGAGACCGGCGAAGCTCGAACGGATGTCGCTCCGCACGACGCCCGTCTGGTTGAGCACACTCGGCCCATTGGAGCCGTCGCCCGGGTACGGCCCCTGCGTCTCTTCGGGCGTGAGGCTGCACGCGGCATTTTGTCCGTCGGTGCCACTATCCTCGCCGGTGACGCTGCTGCACCCGAGCAGCGAGAGTGCACCGGCGCCGAGCGCCAGCTGCAACAACCGGCGTCGCCCCATGACGTGTCCGGTGAGCCCGAGGTCGCGGTGCAACCCACCGTAGTCCTCGTGATCGTCGTCGTGACGGTGAACCCCGTGTGCGTTGCGCCGACCGTGCAACGCTGCGCGCGGAAGCTTCGACATATATGATCTGCAATTGGCGTGGGGAGGCGGCGGCGACGCCTCGCGTCGCCTGCCGGCAGGCGGGGATCCACTCCCGCTGTTGCCGATGGAGTGGACACATCGGCGAGCTCCCGCCCCCTACACGTCGTTCATGTACGCGCGACCGCGCGCACGACCGGGTCGGCCCACGAGAAGAGGAAGGCCCGCACCGCCGGGAACTCCGAGGTGGCCAGCGCGAGGAGCGGGATGATCCCGAACGTCACGATGTTGAGGATCAGCGTCGTGTCCCACGTGACCTTCCCCGGCTCGGTGCGCGAGATACGGCTCAACGCAACGTTGCGGCTCATGCGCAGCATCACGAAGAAGACCGAGACCACCGTGAACCCCAGCAACAGGATCGACGCCAGGCTCACGATGCTGTGCGGCTGGAAGGGATACTGCGCGTCGACGACGACCAGGATGAGGAGCGAGGCAAACAGGAAAAAGCAGAGACGGCGCAGGTTGAGCAGGTACTGCTCGAGATAGAGCACGACTTCGCACGCGATGTACTCTTCGAGCGAGCGCAACGCCCGCCCCTGCACCGGAGCCACGCCGGTCGGTTCGAGTGGCGCGTCCTTCACCGGATCGGGGCGCGTGCGCGCCAGGTCCCACCCCTCGCGCAGCGCCGAGAGCGACTGCTGTACGCTGTCGCTCCCCCGCGTGAGCGCCTGCACCCGGCCGAGCGCGGCCGACAGCCCGGTTGCCAGCGCGTCGCCGGTCACGCTCTCGCCCTCGGACACGTCGCTCTTCGCCCGCTCCCACAGCTCCGCTGCATAACGACCGTCGTTGCGGTCGTCGCGACGGTATCCCAGGAAACCGACGTTGGTGAGTTGCACGACGTCGAGCGGGAGGCGCGCAAAGGCACTCGCCAATGGCGTCCCGCTCACGATGTCGAGAAAGCGCTCGAGCGCGTTCCAGGTGTGCACGAGTCGATAGATCGCCCACGACGTGGAAACGATGAGCGAGACGATCCCTAGCCAGAGCGCGGCGTCGAACCAGCGGTCGCCTCCCGACACCGTGTCGGCGACGACCTCGAGCGAGGGAAGTCGCCGACGCAGGATGAACCAGGCCGATACGCCGATCGCGAGGAGGATCCAGGTGACGCCAAGGCCGGGGGCGATCCAGCTCAGGCCGCGGCGCGCGTCGACGATCACCCGATACGCCCTGCGCCAGAGCGCCGCCGACTCGCGCGTGTGCGCCAGGTGTCGCAGGCCGCTTTCGAAGTGATCGGGATGATCGAACGTGCGCGCCTGTTGCAGCTGCCACCACGTCCAGATGGCGAAGCCGCCGCCCAGTAGCACCAGCGGGAGGAGCGGCGAAACACCGCTCGCCAGGTGCAACGCG
>CAZWVG010000034.1:0-429 GCA_964637355.1 uncultured Gemmatimonadaceae bacterium | reverse complement strand
GACAAGGTGGCCTCGATTCCGCCAGTGAAGGAGAACGAGAGGAGGTGCCACGTATACGCCAACGACGCGACCACGAAGATCACGCTCGCCACGGTGATCGTGGCGATCCCCACGCGCGCGACCACTTTCGACTCGAGCCGCGTCGTCTGCTGCTCGTACTCGTCGAAGTCGTCCGGTTCCACCATCGCCGGCATGCTCCCGGTCACCCCACCTTCGGCGCGCATCGGTCGGAAGAAGGCGTCGAGCCGCTCGCCGATCGTGCGCGTCGCCCCCGGCGTCGCGCGGGCGTTGCGCGGCGCGGTCGCCGCCGAGCCCTCGGGCGTGCGGCGCGTCGGTGCCTTGCGCTCCTGCGTGGTCGGCGTCGCCGTCGTACCCCACACCAGGCCGTGAAACCCATTCACCAGCAGCACGACGCCCAGCAGCACCACG
>CAZWVG010000033.1:31519-32272 GCA_964637355.1 uncultured Gemmatimonadaceae bacterium | reverse complement strand
CGGCGACCATGATCACCGCGAACATCACGAACCAGAAGAGCACCTTTCCCACCACCCGGGTGGGATTGAAGTGCGACCCCGTGCGCTCGACCGCTTCGAGGACCCCGCCACGCTCCAGCCATTGGTTCAGGTGGATCCTGCGCAGGAGGCGCTCGCTCCCCTTCTCCACCAGCTTGGCCACCAGATAACCGGCGAACAGGATGATGAGCGCGCCGCCGAGCGCCGGGACGATATCGGCGAGTTGGGCAAAGCTGTCCTGCAGGCGTTCGAAGAACGTCACGGCGGGTGGGGAGGGCGCGCGGCGCCCGGGTTCGGGAGGCGAGCGGCGGAGAAAAGGCCAATCGGCTGCGAAAAAACTAACGACTAATGCGCCCTGATGTATCGCTCGACTTCGGCGTCGGTCAGCTGGCGACCGCGCAAGCGTCGCCGGGCGAGGGCGAGGAGCGAATCGCGCGGCGCCCACACACTGCGCGCGTAGCGTCGGATCACCCCGTCTCGCCCCACGACCACCAACGCACTCCCATCGGCGGCGAAGCGCATCGCCTCGGTCGGCGCCTCGAGGTCGACCAGACGGTAGCCGAAGTGGCAGCGCCCCGCTCCTTCATCCACGAACCAGAGCGCCACCCCGCGCTCGTCGGCGGTGGCCACCGTCTTTCCGCTCGGCGCGAAGGCGATTGCCCGGATGTAGTCAGCGTGTTGTCCCTCGCGCGAGCAGAGCTCGCGCGGGGGCGCGACGCTCCACAGGCGGACCGT
>CAZWVG010000033.1:27259-31509 GCA_964637355.1 uncultured Gemmatimonadaceae bacterium | reverse complement strand
CGCGAGACGCACCACGCCACGCGCGTGGGCGCCATCGGTTACGGCCGGCGCGTACTGCATTGCTCGACTCGGGAGTCGCGCCGCCGGTCGCGCGACGGGAACACTGAGCTGCACGTCCCCGCTCCCCCCTCCGCTGGCGACGATCCCGCTCGGCGACACCGCCACCGCCGACGCGCGCTCGGCGTGCGTCGCCACGTCGATCGGAGCGGTGCGTTCGCCGAGGGCGATGACCGTTACGTGTCCGTCCTCGAGGGCGACCGCCGCGCGGCTCACCGTGGAGTCAACGGCGAGATCGGTGACGGCCGCGCCCACGAGCGCCACATCGTCCACGCGGCTGTCGGCGGGCGAGACGCGCACGATCAGCGAACTGTCGCGGTTCCCGCTGCGCGAGCGCACGGAGTTGAGATGTGCCGACGCCCCTGCTTAGCGCTTCACGGTCTCGGCGCCTAACAGCGCTAACGTAACGCCGCCGCTATTTACCCGGTCGGCGTCCGCACGTGGCAGCTCCACCCGACGCTCGCCGACAGGCACCGCCAGGAACTCGAGGAAGGTCGAGTTCCCGTCGATCGTCGACAGGCGATCGCCGGCGCTGGAAATCGCGAGAAGATTCGTGGCGTCGTTCACCGGGGCTTCGATGAGCGCGCGCCCCTGCGCCACGTCCCAGAGCTGAGCGCCGTACGGCCCGATCATCGCGACGCGATCGGCCGCGTCATCGATGACGACCTTCGCGCGCCCGGCCATGAATTCGCCATCGCCGATGCGCTGCGACGCCGACACGACCTCCCAACTCCGCAATGTGGAATCGGCTGCCGTGGTCAACACGCGTCGCGCATCGCCCAGGAAGGTGGCGGCGGTGAGTGCACCACGATGGCCGCGCAGGCGGGTGATTTCCGAGCGGCTGTAGACGGACCAAACGCTGGCCACCTGGTCTCCTTTGGGCAGCCAGAGCATCAGGCGTCCATCGGGCGACAGCACGACGTCGGCGAGCGGCGACGAGCGACTCACAAGCGGCGGCTCGGTTCCCATCCGCGCCTGGCTGCGCATGCGGGGGAGCGTGAAGAGGACGACGCCGCTATCGCCGCACAGTCCCACAGCCTCGCCCCTGGCGAAGGCGAAGCGGCTCACGCGACAGGAGAGGGCGATCGCCTCGGTCTGGGCACGCGTGGTGACGTCGAAGACGCGGATGGTGTCGCTCCCCGAGGCGACTGCGACCTCGCGCGGCGAGACGAATTGCACCTGCGTGGCGCGTCCGCCGGGAACGTCGATCGCCCCGACGCCCCACGGTTGCAGCTGCCGGTCGCCGATGCTCACGCCGCCCGCACCGATCCAGGCGACCCAGCGCTCATCGGCACTGATGGCGAGCGCTCGCGGCACCGGACCGTTGGTGGCGGTGCGGGACACTTCGTGCCACGCGCCGTCCGCCAGCTGCCACTCCAGCACTCCGCTGCCGGCATACACCAGCAGCGCGCGGTCGCCCCGCTTGAGCAGCGCCCCGGTCACCACGCTCCCCGTGAGGCGCGGGAGGCGCGAGCCCGCGACCACCGAGTCGAGGGTGAGGAGGACCGGGTTGCTGGCGTCGACGACCAGCAGGCGACGCGACAGTGAGTCGAACGAAGCCGACTGCGCGTCCCGGCTATCGACCGGGAGCGGGACTTCGCCCAGCGAGTCGAGCCGCCAGAGCATCGACGCGCCGTTCCGGCTCGTTCCCATGGCATAGCGCCCGTCGGGCGAGACGACGATTCGCTGCACCGTGGGCGGAGCCAGCGCCCGCTGCCGCTCTCCGGGCTCGAAGAGTGCACGCCGCAGGACCACCTCCCCCGCCTGCTCGCGCCCGCTCCGCTCGATCGACGCCATCGCCAGGAGCAATGCGCGCCCGTTGTCGGTGTCGAGCTGGCCGCCGGCAATCGTCGCCAGCTCGCGCGCCTCGACGCGGTTCTTTCCGCGCTGCAGGAAGAGGGCGACCGCGGCGATCAGGAGCACCAGCGCCGCCAGCGCGACGATCGCATCGCGCACGCGACGTTTCCCGCGACGCAGCTGGTCGTCGCGTCGCCGGTCCATCTCCAGCCGCCAGGCCTGCAGCGGTGCGCCGAGCGCGTCGTGGTAGATCTCGTACTTGGTGAGCGCCGGATCCGACGACGGGTGGGTGACGCGGAGCAGCACGCGGGCATCGCCCGCCACCAGCTGTCGCACGATGGCGTCCACGCGCGCCTCCGTCGTCCCCGCATAGCCCGCCAGGTCGGCCATCGTCAGCGCCAGCTTTGCGCCTGACGGCGTCACGAGGTGCCGCAGGATGCTGGCGACGACGTCCTGCTCCGTGGGCGAGATACGGTCGAGCGCCTCCTGTACGCGCTGTCGCACGATCCCGCGCGCACCGCCAGCTGCACCAAACGTCGCGCGGCGCACGACGGGAGAACGCGACCGGCATTCCATCAGCCAGATGCGCTCGAGCACGACTTGCAGGAAGGGAAGCTCGACGCGCGCGTCCTCACGCCCCATCGGCGGCGGCGCACCGGCACGATCGAGCGAGGCGAGGTCATCGAGCACCGCCGCGGCAAGTCCCGGCTCGAACGCCGTCGGCAGCGCGAGTGCCGGGTCGGCGCGTTCGCGCAGCACGGCGAGCGGCTCCTCGATGGCGTGACGCGCATCGTCGGCGGAGAGGTGTTCGAGGCGATACAGGTTGTTGAGGAGCGTCGGAATCCTGTGCCGGAACCGATCGAGCGCCGCGAGTGAGTCCTCACGCAGCACGATCATGACGTTCACGTTCAGGTCGCGGCGATTGATCAGGCGCGCCAGCTCGCCGTCGAGACTGCCGGCGTCGTCCGACGCCTCGTTGTAGAGGAAGTATTCCTCGAACTGGTCGAAGACGAGGAAGATCGGACGGCGCCAGCGCGCGGCGAGTCGTTCGGCGAGCACGTCGAGCGGCACGTCGAGCGGCACGTCGAGCGGCACGTCGAGCGGCACGTCGGCAGCGAGCGGTGCTTCGCCTAGCGCGCGCTGCGCGACCGCGGCGAGGCGCGCGCCGAGCGACCGCGAGCGGGCCGCATCCTGCCAGGTGCGGTGCACGAGGATCGCCGCGTCCCCCTCGCGCTCCACCTCTGGCACCACACCGGCGAGGATCACCGACGTCTTCCCCACCCCGCTCGACCCGTACACCACCGTCAGCGGCGACGCGTACAGGTTGCTGATGAGGAGCTGCGTGTCGTTGGCACGCCCAAAGAAGAAGTGCCGGTTGTCGGCGGTAAACGCCTCGAGCCCCGGGTACGGACACGCCGCTTCACGCGCCGCCGCGCCTGGTGCGCCTGGTGCGCCTGGTGCGCCGATACCGCCGTCCGCGAACGCCGTCACGGCGCCGGCGGTGGTGTGCCCACGAGCGCGTCGGTGAAGTCGTCGATCGCCTCGTCGAAGATGCGCACGGCGCGCGCGCTCCACAGCTCGAGCTCGATCGCCGAGGGCTTGTACTGGATCGCCCACGACTTGACCCGCTCTTCGGTGGCGCGGCGCGGGTCATCGGACGCATCGTCGGACGCATCGTCGGACGCATCGTCGGCCGCGCCGGACACCAAAGGCGCGCCACCGCCAGGCGCAAAGGCGAGGGACCGGAGCAACACCCGCAGGTTCCAGTCGCGCAGCCCGTACCCGAGGAAGAGGAAATGCCGTGAGCGGAAGTGACGGATGAACTGGCTCGGCACCGCGCTCTGCCCCGCCATGCGACTGAGGAACTCGACATAGTCGTCCTCGGTCACGACGTAACTGTCCCACTGCGCATCGTCGCGATGCATCGTGCCGTGCATCTTGTACACGACCGTCGACGACGCGAGGTCGAGGAGGAGCTTGTTAGGCGCGACCGGCTTCTCGGGCTCCGTTGCCCCCGCCCGCCACCAGAAGACCGATGCGTCGTAATCCTTGCGGTCTGTCGGGTGTACCACGAGTTCGTACGGCCGGCCCGCGCGCCGAAGCGCGCGCTCCATGTTGTCGTCGTAGTTCGTCGTGACGATCAGGAGCGGCGCGTCGATCGAGGCGAGATAGTGATGAATCGGCCCGGGTTCGGTCTCCACGTCGAAGACCGCACGCAGTTCCTGGCGCAGCACCGACCGCGCCGACGTCTCGACGAAGTACGAGGTGACCTTGGAGAGATCGTCGAGATCGCGCTCATCGTCGGCAGGATAGGAGACGAGCGCTGCCAGTTGGCGCGAGAGCTGGCTCCCCGTGGGAAGCGCGGCGCCGCCGATGGCGCGACCGGGTGAGCGGAT
>CAZWVG010000033.1:0-27249 GCA_964637355.1 uncultured Gemmatimonadaceae bacterium | reverse complement strand
ATTCACGCCGGCCCCGAGGAATGGGACCACTCGGCCCTCACGCAGCTTCTTGTCGATCAACCGATGCGGCGCTTTGAGCGGCAAACGTTCCTCCTGGCGTTGCAGCCGAACAGCGGGCGGCGATCGTCGAATCTCCGCTCCCGCTCGACGGAGGGCAAGCGTGCGGCGACGGAGGTTTAGTTCCGTGTGCCGCGCCGGAGGTCGAAGATCACCGAACGATGGCAGGTCGGGCAGATGTACCACTCGCGGCGCCTGGAGTAACCGAGCCCAAACGATCCCCCACCGATCGAGCGCTGGGTCATCGCCGCAGCGCAGCGCGGACAGCGTGCCGCCTCCCCGTCGGCAACCGCACGCCGGAGCGCTGCTTCTTCCTCGCGACTGTACCTGGCCGACTCGCTCACGCCAGCACCTCCCGCCTCATGCGCCAACTCGCGGCGCAGCGCCGACCGTATCGGAGATCGCGACGACGACCTTTCCGAACTGTCCCCCCGACTGCAGGCGCTCGTACGCGTCCGCCGCCCGTTCCATCGGGTGCACCGAGTCGACGATCGCGTGCAATCGCCCCGCGGCAAACTGAGCCGTGACGGCGGCAAATTCCGCTTCGTTTCCCATCGTCGAACCCATGATCGTCCACTGATTCCAGAAGAGGCGTCGCACGTCGGTCTGCACCATGGGCCCGGAGGTTCCGCCACAGGTCACCAGCCGGCCGCGCTTCCCGAGCGCACCTAACGACTGCCCCCACGTCTTCTCGCCCACACTGTCGATCACCACGTCCACCCCGCGCTTTCCCGTGCGCGCACGCACCTCCCGTCCCACGTCGAGCGTGGAATGATTCAGCGTTTCGTCCGCCCCGAGCGCCCGTGCGCGCACGAGCTTTTCATCGCTCCCCGACGTCACCCAGACGCGCGCACCGAGTCCCTTGCAGATCTGCAGCGCCGACAGCGCCACGCCGCCGCCGATTCCCCAGATGAGCACGTTTTCGCCAGCCTGCACGCGCGCCTTCGAGACGACCATGCGCCACGCGGTGAGCGATGCGAGCGGAAACGCCGCCGCCTCTGTCATCGGAATGCGCTCGGGAATGGCGACGACGTTGGTCTCCGGAACGACGAGCATCTCACAGATCGTACCGGGAAAGTGCTCGCCAAGGATGCCGTACTTCAGGCAGAGCGGCGCGTCGCCGGTAAGGCAGTATTCGCAGGCGCGGCAGCTGATCCCCGGATTGAGAACGACGTGGTCGCCCACCCGCACCGAGGTGACCGCGTCTCCCACCGATTCCACCACCCCCGCGCCGTCCGAACCGACGATCCACGGCGGCGTGATCCTGATGTGCGGCAACCCGCCCAGCATCCACAGGTCCAGGCGATTGAGCGCCGCCGCCCCCATCCGCACTCGCACATCGGTCGCCGACGTGAGGATTGGCGTGGGAAGGTCGTCCCGAAGGACGAGCGGCTCGATTCCACCGTGTGCCGAGAGCGTCAGTGCGCGCACGCGTTCAGTAGTGAAGGGTGGGTGCATCCGATACATTCCGGCACGTTCGCTGCCGGATATCCCCTGAACGGGATCGTCCCGCAGGGTCGCGATACCACTTTCGTCTTCCCCCGGATCCACGCAATGGTCTCGATCAAAGTGCCCCCCCTCGGAGAGTCGATTGTCGAAGCCACCATCTCGCGGTGGCTCAAGAAGGAGGGGGACCGTGTGTCGGCGGGCGAGACGCTGGTCGAGCTCGAGACCGACAAGGTAACGGTCGAGGTTCCGGCACTGAAAGCGGGCGTGATCACGCGACTGCTCAAGCAGGAAGGCGATGTGGTCGCGGTCAACGACGTCCTGTGCGAGCTGGATGATGCAGCGGCCGCAGACGCCGGCACACCGGCGACGACACCGGCGAGCACGCCGGCAGCATCGGCCGCTGCTTCCGCCCCTGCCGCCCCTGCCGCACCTGCCGCGTCCGGGGAGCACGCTCCAGCGCCGGCGGCGGCGACGGCATCCGCGGACGTAGACCAGCGCACCTCGCCCGCAGCGCGTCGCGTCGCCGCCGAGGAAGGGGGCGACCTGTCTACGGTGAGCGGGAGCGGGCGTGGCGGCGTCGTCAGCAAGCCCGACGTGATCGAGCACATGGCGACGGCGACCACCACCACGCTGCCCGCGTCCACGCCGGCACCAAGTGCGCCCGCTGCGCCCGCTGCGCCCGCTGCGCCCGCAACAAAGACTCCGGCACCCCCTCCGGCGCCTACGGGCGCGCGCGAATCGCGCGAAAAGATGTCGACGCGCCGGCGGCGCATCGCCGAGCACCTGTTGGAATCGCAACACTCGACCGCGCATCTCACGACGTTCAACGAGATCGACCTCTCGGCGGTCGAATCGCTGCGCGGACGCATCAGGGAACGCATCGAGAAAGAGCACGGCGTACGCCTCTCGATGATGCCGTTCTTCGTGAAGGCGGCGTGCATGGCGCTCAAGCAGTACCCGATGGTGAACGCCAAGGTCGACGGCGACCAGATCCAGTATCACCACTACGTGAACATGGGGATCGCCGTCGCCTCCGACGCCGGGCTCGTCGTCCCCAACCTCAAGGATGCCGACGCGATGGGTCTCCTCGACATCGCGCGCAGCATCGTCGCCGTGGCCAAGAAGGCACGCGACGGCAAGCTCACGATGGACGACCTCACCGGCGGGACGTTCACCATCACTAACGGCGGCGTGTTTGGCTCGCTGATCTCCACGCCGATCATCAACTATCCGCAGGTAGGGATCCTCGGGCTGCACAAGACGCAGGACCGCCCCATGGTGGTGAACGGCGAGATCGTGATCCGCCCGATGATGTATGTGGCACTCTCGTACGACCACCGGATCATTGATGGCCAGCAGGCCGTGCTCTTCCTGGTGAAGATCAAGGAGCTGATGGAAGATCCAGCGTTAATGGTCGTTGAGTGATCTGAAGACGAGAAGACGAGAAGACGAGAGGGGGCGGCGCCGAATCGGCGCCGCCCCCATTCCTTTTCCGTAGTTCTCTCGTCTTCTCGTCTTCAGAAAACTCGTCTTCTCGTGCAGTAGTAAACCCTTTCCCGGCTCGCGACGTCCAAGGGGTTGAGGACGTTCGTGAGGATCGTGAATCCAAAAGCGCGCGCCCCCGTAGTGAATGTCAGAGGAGATGGAATATGCCAAACGAATACGCCTTCACCCCGCTTCCCCCGTCGCGCCTCGAGGCGCGCATGCCGGCCGCACTTGGTGCGTTGGCCGGGAACTGGCGCGGCGAGATGATCATCGATGGGAGCGACGAGCGGGTGCCGTTCACCCTCTTGCGTGACCAGTCGAGCGATGCGGCGGTCGCGGGGCGCTTCCTCTTCTTCGCGACGCGCGACGTACCGCCGACAGGTATGAAGCTTCTCGAGGCGGCCAACTCGGTCTTCGTTGCACTCGTCGGGCCGTACTACTGCCCGCGCGAGAACGCCGACGTCATGACGGTCTTCGAAGGGACGCGGAGCGGCGAGCACATCGAGGGAACGTTCTACACACGCGTGCAGAACTGGAGAAATACTCTGCGCAGCGGGAGCTTCTCGGCCACGCGCGTGAGCCGAGGGACGCGCGCCGCGTAGGGGAACAGCTACTGGGGCACCGCAGGGGATCGCGGTGTGGGGGCGGGTGTGGTCGCGACGAGCGGCCGCACCCGCTTAGCTTTCGGAAGACTCTTCCTCGAACCTCCCCCCATTCTTCCGATGGCGAACGAACTCGTCTCCACCGACGTCGTGGTAATCGGTGGCGGCCCCGGCGGCTACGTCGCGTCGATCCGCGCCGCACAACTGGGCCTTTCCACGGTCTGCGTCGAGATGGACAAGACGCTCGGCGGCACCTGCGTCAACGTCGGATGCATCCCGAGCAAGGCGCTGCTGCAGTCGTCCGAGCACTACGAGTTCGCCCGGTTGCACGCCCACGAGCATGGCTTTGCATTCGACGGGCTCCGCCTCGACCTGGCGCAGATGCTCAAGCGCAAGGACGAGGTCGTCTCGGCCAACACGCGCGGGGTCGAGTTCCTCTTCAAGAAGAACAAGGTGACCTGGGCGCGTGGCGCGGGGACGCTCCGCGCGGGGAACCGCGTCGATGTCACGGCGAACGACGGCACGGTGACGAGCTATCAGGCGCGCGACGTGATCATCGCGACCGGCTCGGTCCCCTCGGCGCTCCCGTTCCTTCCGTTCGACGAGAAGCGCGTCCTTTCGAACGTCGGCGCGCTCACGATTCCCGAAGTCCCGCGCCACCTCGTGGTGATCGGCGGCGGCGTGATCGGGCTCGAACTCGGCTCGGTGTGGCGGCGGCTCGGCGCGAAGGTGACGGTCGTCGAGTTCATGCCGACGATTCTCCCGGGCAACGACGATGAGATCGTGAAGGAAGCCGACCGCATCTTCCGGCGCCAGGGACTCGACCTCAAGGTCGGGACGAAGCTGACCGGCGGGACGGTCGAAGGAGACCGCGTCCTCGTGCAGGCGGAGAAGGACGGGACGACCGAAACGCTCGATGCCGATTACGTCCTCGTGTCCATCGGGCGCCGTCCGTCGCTCCACGGCGTCGATGCCGGCTCGTTAGGCCTCAATGTCGACCCGCGCGGCTCGGTGATCGTCGACGACCAGATGCGCACCAACCTCCCGAATGTCTACGCGATCGGTGACGTCGTCGGCGGCAAGCTCCTCGCCCACAAGGCGGAGGAAGAAGGGGTCATCGCCGCCGAAGTGATCGCCGGCAAGCCGGTGCACATGCACTATCGCTCGATGCCGAGCGTGGTCTACACCTGGCCCGAGATCGCCACCGTGGGGCTCACCGAGCAGGAGGTGAAGGCGAGCGGGCGTCCCTACAAGACGGGGAAGTTCCCCTTCTCCGCCAACGGTCGCGCGCGCACGATGGCCGAGACCAACGGCTTCGTGAAGTTTGTCGCCGACGCCGAGACGGACGAGCTGCTGGGGTGCCACATGATCGGCGCGAATGTGTCGGATCTCCTGGCCGAGGTGGTGCTGGCGTTCGAGTACCGCGGGTCGAGCGAGGATATCGGGATCACGGTGCATTCGCACCCGACGCTGTCGGAGACTACGAAAGAAGCGGCGCTCGCAGTCTTGGGCCGCGCAATACACATCTAAGGGGAGAAGACGAGTTTTCTGAAGACGAGAAGACGAGATCTCGTCTTCTCCACACTCGTCTTCTGATCACTTTTCTGCGACGCTCACAGGACGCGAGGCGCGTTGAAATTCCGGACAGTGTTCTTCGACTGCGACTCCACCCTCACCTCCATCGAAGGGATTGACGAGCTGGGGCGGGCGTATCGCGACGAGATCGTTCCGTTGACCGAGGCGGCGATGCGGGGGGAGGTCTCGCTCGAGTCGGTCTATGGACGGCGCCTCGCGATCATTCGGCCGACTCGTCAGGCGCTCGATGACGTGGGCGCGCAGTATGTGTCGTCGCTGGTGCCGGGGGCGCGTGAGACGGTCGCGGCGCTGACGCAACTTGGGATCGAGGTGTCGATCATCTCCGGTGGATTGCGCCCGGCGGTGTTGCACGTGGCGGAGGCGCTGGCCGTACCGGCCAATCGAGTCCACGCAGTGGATATCCGCTTCGACGATCGGGGCGGCTACGCTGGCTACGACGAGTCTTCGCCATTGGCGCGGCAGGGGGGAAAGCCGGCGCTCATCGCGTCGTTAGGCAACGTGCCGCGCCCGAGCATGCTCGTAGGGGACGGCGCCACGGATCTCGAGGCGCGCCCGGCGGTCGACTGTTTCGTGGCCTTCGCCGCCGTGGCAGCGCGCGCGCAGGTGATCGCCGGCGCCGACGCCGTGATCCGCGCCAACTCGCTCCTCCCGGTCCTCCCGCTCGCACTCGGCGACGACGACACGTCGTTGCCCGCCGAGCTGCAATCGCTCATTGACGAGGGGCGCGCGCTGCTCGGCGCTCCTTCACCGGTTTCCCTTTCACCCGGCAGGTCGCCCTCATGAGTTCAGTCGTCGATTCGAGCCCCGATACGCCCGGCGCCGACGCGCCGCAGGTCCTCGCCCCTTCATTCGGTCGCTTCTTCCTTCCCGGCCCCACCGAAGTTCGCCATGACGTGCTCTACGCCATGACGCAGCAGATGATCGGGCACCGCGGCAAGGACGTGGAGGACCTCATGGCGCGTATCGCGCCCCGACTGCAGCAGGTCTTCCGCACGTCGAACCCGGTCTACTCGGTGACGTCGTCGGCGACTGGGCTCATGGAGGGTGGCGTGCGCAACGCGGTGCGCGCGCGCGTCCTCTGTCTCGTGAACGGTTCATTCTCCGAGCGTTTCTACAAGGCAAGCGTGAACTCGGGGATCGCCGCCGACAAGCTCGAGGTGCCGTTCGGCGACTATCATCGCCCCGAACTCCTCGCCGACGCGCTCAAGGGTGGGAAGTATGACCTCGTCACGGTCGTGCATTCGGAGACGTCGACCGGCGTGCTCAATCCGATTCGCGAACTCGCTGAAGTCGCGCACGCCGCCGGCGACGTGGCGATCGTGATCGACACCGTCTCGTCGCTCGCTGCCGGCCCGGTGGAGTGCGAGGCGTGGGATCTCGATTACGTCCTCACCGGTTCGCAGAAGGCGCTCGCGCTCCCGCCCGGACTCGCGTTCTGCACCGCCAACTCGCGCATCTTCGAGCGAGCACGGGCGAGCCAGCGCCGCGGCCTCTACTTCGACCTGCTCGAGTTCGACGAATACTTCCGCAAGAACCAGACGCCGAACACGCCGGCGGTGTCGCTTCTCTACGCGCTCGACGCGCAGCTCGACATCATCATCGCCGAAGGGATGGAGGGGCGCTGGGCCCGTCACGCGCAGATGGCCGAGGCAACCTGGAACTGGGCCGAGGCGCGGGGACTCTCGATCTTTGCGCCGGCGGGCTATCGCTCGCCCGGGGTGAGCTGCGTGCGCATGCCGGCCGGGAAGACGGGATCGCAGGTGGCCGCCGCGATGCGCGCCAAGGGGTTCGTGATCGCCACCGGGTACGGCGCCCTCAAGGACGACATGGTGCGCATCGGCCACATGGGCGAGCACTCGTTAGGTGAAGTGGAGGCGGTGCTCGAGGCACTCGGCGAGGTGCTGGACGCGTAGCCGCGCCTGACCCTGCCTAACGGCGCTGACCGCGCCGCATGCGGGCACGACAACACCCCTGGACAGCTTGCGCTGCCAGGGGTGTGCCGTATGTGGCGCTCCCCCCAGAGACGCGCACATGACCTGCACCCACATTGACTGAAGCCCGGGCGTGGCGACGCCCCAGGTGCCGTTCTGTTCGCGCATCGCGCGGTGCGCCGTAGCGCCCCACGGAGCAGGCGCCGTTGGCGCCCATGGAGTGAGACGCCGGGACAGCGCGCGCGTTAGGGGGACACCGACATTCGTGCGTCCCCTGACATCTCCGACCCGCGTTTACGAAATCAGTTCCGCGCGATCACCAGTTCGAGCGGGACGAAATCGTCCGCGTCCCCCCCCTGCGACGGAAACTCGACAGTCAGCGTCACCCACCCGTCGTGATCCGCCGCACTGATGGTGAGCGGCATCATGGTCGTCTCGCGCGGCAGGACGGTGACGCGAGAGAGGACGCCGTCAGGCGTACGCAGCTTGATGGCGTACTTCTTCCCTGCACGCCCCTCGATGGCGAGATGATACTCCTCGCCGTCCACGCGCTCGCTCAGCACGTGGAGCGCCGCCGATCGGTCGCCGATGCGCGGCGCCTGCCGAGGGGGCTGCACCTCCCACCCGCCGCTCCAGTTCATCGTGAAGCGCGCGTTGTCGCCGAGGACTGCGCTGTCGCGTGAGACGACGGCGCCGGGAAAGACCGTGCTCGCGAGCGCGTCACCGTCCTCCGAGTGCACGCCCGTGGCCCCCACCGGGAGCGCCGGCGCGAACTCGACGACGATCGGCGTTCCCTTTTCGATTCCTTCACGCGCCACGTCGAGCGAGATACTGCGCCCGCGCCTGACGAGTCGCATGGTGAGATGCGCCTCCCCCACCGCGACGTGCTCGACGCGCACCGTGTCCCACTCGACCGGGAGGTGTGGCGCCACCCGCACGCGACCCGCAGGCGCATCGACCTCGATCCCCAAAAGGCCGCGCACCAGCGGCGTCAGCACCATCGACGTCGCGAAGAACTGATGTGGCACCGCGGTATCGAGCGGCTTGTAGAGGCGCCCCGAGATCACTTCAGGATTTCGCCCGAGCGACTCGTCGAAGCCAGTGCGGGCGATCGCATCGAGCGCGAGACGCCCGGCATGCGCGTTGTGATAGCGATACTGCGCGAGCGACACCCAACCGGTCACGAACGGCCACACTGCACCATTGTTGTAGTGCAGCGGGTCGAAGAGCTTCGAGGTCGCCGCCAGCGGGCGCGCGCCCCAGTCGGTGAGGATCGCGTTGGACGCGAGGCGCGCGGCCATCGCGGCGCCGCGCGTCGCATCGAAGACGTCGAACGACATCGCCGTCGCCGGCCACGCCGTTAGGTTCTCGTTCACCTTTTTCCCCTCGAGGATCGCGAAGGCGTACTGCCGCACCGACGGCATCCAGAGCATCTGCTCGAGCGTGGTGAGCGCCTTCGCCCGCATCGCCCGCGCTTCGGCGGCGAGCTTCGGCTCCCGCATCGCGTCGGCCATCCGCGCGAAGCGTTCGAGCGCGGCGATCCACACCCCGCTCAGGTACACGTCGGAGACGATACCGACCTGCAAGTCGCCGACTTCGAGTGCGCCGGCGCCGGCGATCGTGTTCTCCATCAACCCGTCGCCGTCGCTATCGGCCTTACGCGACCACTCGTACGCCTTGCGCAGCTGCGGCCACAACTCGCGCACGAGCGCGGTGTCGGCAGTCTGCTTCCAATACTCACCGAAGGCGAGGACCCAGAACGGCGTCGTGTCGCCATGATAGAACGCGTAGGGATAGGCGCCGAACCAATCGATCTTCCCCGCCCCCTGCGAGATCTCATGCGTGATCTTGCCGTCGGCACGCTGGTACTTGGCAAAGAAGCGGAACACGCCGTCCCGTACGAGGTCGCGCTCTCCCACGCTGCTCATCGCGAAGGAGTTGATCCCCGCATCGCCGCCGAAGAACCAGCCGAAGCCCGGGCGGTCGCTCGATGCGCCGGAGAGTCCGTATCCCGCGACGAGCCCGCACCCCAACTGCGGATTGCAAACCATCGACTCGTCGAGGTTGACCTTCGCCCATTCCGCGGCGCGATTGAGGGCGCTGTCGGGGGTGATGACGCGGAGCGTGTTGTGGCTCAGCGAATCGAAGTGGGCGATGCGGCGCTGCCACTCGCGCCGTGCGGCGCCTGGCGCCATGAGCCGGTCGTAGAGCGCCCGCGCCGAATCACGCGGCATCTCACCGCCGGCCATCACGATGGGGATGTACGACTCTCCGATGTTGACGTTGCCGCCGGGGGGCTCGCCGAGCTTGGGCTCGGTGTAGCGCTGGCTCGCATCGCCCACGCCAATCACGAATTGCGGGAGCGCCGCCGAGAGCATGTGCGCGGGAACGTCGCTCGCGCTCGTGACCGCCGGCGATCCGAGGAAGCCGTTCACCGTGCGCCGGCTCTCGCTGAAGATGAAGGCCTTGGCGTCGGTGTTCCAGGCGATGTACTGACCGCCTAACGCGGCGGGCCAGGCGAGATGGATGTCGGGGGCGAAAGTCGCCACGATCTCCAGCGGGCGCACCGCGTCCACCTCGAGGAGCATGATCGTCGCCGGCGCATCGAGCGCGGCGAAGATGTGCTGCTTCACGGTAAACGTCTCGTACGAGTACTCGATCGTCACGCCTTCGGGGCGCACCGTCACCCAGCGCGCGACCTCGTCGCCGTTGATGGGCGCCGTGTACTTGGGGACGCGGAACGAGAGCTGAAAGTCGTGCAACCACTTGTACGGCCAACTCCACAGTTCGAGATGACCGTTCTCGTGTCCCATCGCGATCGCCCGACGCCCCACCGACGCCACGTAGACCCCCGGGCGCGCGGGACCGCGCAGTTCGATCGGCGATTCGCCGAGCGGGAACCAGGTGGAGCGAAAGACCGGCGGACCGCTGGCAGCGTCCTGGGCGCGCGCAACGCCCGGAGTGAAGAGCGCGGTGGCGCAGAGCACGCTGGCGATCGGCGAACGAAGCTGCAGACGCATGGGCCATCATCGGTTGGGGCAGGAGCAATGTGCCGAAGGGGCGGCGCACTGTCGAGTTGATTGCCGTTGGCGATATTCCGATCAATGGCGATCGGAACCCTGTCACTCGTCCTCCTCTCGGCGGTGCTCCACGCGAGCTGGAACTTCCTCCTCAAGCGCGCCGGAGGGACGCAGGTCGTGATGTCGCTCAGCAAGGTGGCGGAGGTGGCCGTGTTCGCGCCGGCGTTCCTCCTCGCCTTTGCACCTGCCCTCCCCTCGGTGCAAGAGGCGGTCTGGTGGGCGGGAATCGGTTCGATCGGAGTCGCCGCGAACTACGTCGCGCTGTCGCGGGCCTATCGCCTGGGGGACCTGTCGTTCGTCTATCCGATCGCCCGCGGCGCGATCCTCGTCTTTCTCCCGCTCTCCGGCTGGCTTTTCCTTGGTGAACACCTCTCCCCACTCGGCGCCACGGGGCTCGGCGTGATCATCGGTGGGATCGTCGTGCTCAACCTCGAGGGGTTCGGGGGCGATGCGCTGCGCCGGCTGGGCGCGGCGTTGACCGGGCGCGCGACGCTCTATGCGCTCCTCTCGGGACTGATCGCTGCCGTCTTCACCGTGTGGGACAAGCGAGCGATCCTGCGCCTCGCACCGTTCGCCTACATGTGGCTCTACACGTTCTTTGCGTCGCTTGCCTTCGCGACCTGGCTCGTGCGCCGCGCACCGCGCGACGAGGTGCAGCTGGCGTGGCGTGAGCACCGTTGGCGGATCGTCACGATCGGGGTGCTCAACACGTCGTCGTACCTGCTCGTCCTGTTCGCGCTGAGAACCGGCGTCACCAGCTATGTACTGGGGATGCGCCAACTGAGCATTGCCGGCGGCGTGGCGCTCGGCTGGAAGTTCCTGCGCGAGCCGCTCACGACGGGGCGGCTCGTGGGCGTGGCGCTGATTCTCTCTGGCTGCCTCTTGCTGTCGGTCGCGGCGATGCGCTGACCTGCAGCGGGGGGCGCGCTCACGTTTTGATGCGCTGGTGCGTTCGATATCAGTCGGAGCCGGAAAACCTCTTTGCGCGGAGGGCGCTTCGTGTGTAATCCGCTGCTCTTCTGCTTTGGCATTCACCGCGATTTCTTGCAGCGCGACTGGTAGTATCGGGAGCGCCAGTTCGCAAAGAGCATGTAACCACAGAGGTCACAGAGGACACGGAGGACAGCACTGTAGTTATCGGCGAATCCGATGCAGGCGTCGTGACGATCGAGACTGCTAACAACGGTCGCCTTCCCGTACGCGCCCTCGGCGATTGCTCTGTCTCTGTGTCCTCTATGTCCTCTGTGGTAAAAAGCTTTCAAGCTTCCGCAGACAATAAGAATCTTGTTCCACACAGAACGCGGTTAGTCCGCGCGCAGTGCTGACTGTGGGTCGATGCGCGTCGCCCGTGCCGCCGGGATAAGCGAAGCGAGGAGTGCCGCGACCGCGAGGAGTGCAGAGACGCTGGCGAGGGTGAGCGGATCGCTCGGCCGTACGCCGTACAGCACGCCGCGCAGCAACCCGCCGAGCGAGAGCGCGCCCGTCACGCCGAGCAGCACACCGGCCGATACCAGGCGCAGTCCGTCGCGCACCACCACTGTGCGCACGCCCGCGCGCGACGCGCCGAGGGCGAGACGGATCCCGAACTCGCGCGTGCGTTGCTCCACGCCGAAGGAGACGACGCCGTAGATCCCGCAGGTCGCGAGCAGGAGCGCGACGGCCGCAAAGAGCGAAAGCAGGACGAGATAGAAGCGGGTGGTGGTGAGCGCATCCTGCACGAGTGCGCCAGATGAGCGCAGGTTGTAGAGCGGCAGCTCGGGATCGATCGCGCCGATCGCCTCGGCGGCGGCGTTCCCTACCGCCCCCACCGAGAGCGACGACCGGAGCGCAAACGTGTACTCGTCCATCGGCCATTGATCCACGGCGACATACGTCATCGGCGTGGCATCGCCGACGAGACTCGAATGCTTCACGTCGCGCACGATCCCCACGATCTCGCCCGCGAGCACCACACCGCCGCGCGACCAGCCAAAGGTGATGTGCTTGCCAATTGCGTCCTCGCCGGGAAAGTGCTGCCGCGCCATCGATTCGGAGACGACGAGCGCCACGGGCGCGCCGTTTCGGTCGGTGGCTTCGATCGGACGTCCGCGGATCATGGCCATCCCCATCGCCGCGAAATAGTCGGGGGTGACCATCCGCAGTTGCGACTCCGTCTCGTGCCCCGGTGCTGGGGCCGGGCGCCCGTCGACGGTGAAATCGAGCGACATACTACTCCCCGACAGCGGAGCCGCCGTTCCAGCTCCCACCCGGTCTACTCCGGGAATGGTGCGGAGCGCGTCGAGGGCCTCGCGCACGAAGAGACGTTCGCCCTCGATCCCCCCGTTCGACTCGTCGTAGCGCCCCACCTGCGGGAGCGTGACGGTGAACATCGTCACCCCCGACGTGGCAAAGCCCGGATCGACCGCGCGCATCTCGGCGAAGGTGCGCATCAGCAGTCCTGCCCCGCCAAGGAGGACGATCGCGAGCGAGAGCTGCGCGACCACCAGCGCCCCGCGCAGGCGCGACGTATACCGCGACGCGGATACACCGCGCCCTGCGCCTCGGAGTCGCGTCTGCACGTCGCGCTTGGAGCCCTCCCACGCCGGCGCGACGCCGAAGAGCAGTCCGGTCACCAGTCCGAGCACGATGCTGAACAGCAGGACGGGGATATTGACCTCGACCTCGTGGATGCGCGGGATGTCCGGCGCGAGCGCCACCAGCATTCGTACGAGCGCCGCAGCGAGCGCCGCGCCGGCAACTGCTCCCATCAGTCCGAGTGTCATGCTCTCGGTCAGCAGCTGTCGCATGAGGCGGGCGCGCCCGGCGCCTAACGCCGCCCGGATCGTCACCTCCTGCTCCCGCGCCATCATGCGGCCGAGGAGGAGGGCGGCGACGTTGGTGCAGGCGACCAGCAGGACCAGGACGACGGCGCCGAGCATCACCCACATCGGTTGGCGCACATCGCCCACCAGGGAATCGGTAAGCCCGGTGAGCCGCGACACCACGCCGGTACGTGCGTCGGGGAAGCGCTCGCTGATGCTGCGCGACATCTTGGCGAACTCCGCGTTCGCCTGCTCCAGCGTCACGCCGTCCGCCAGCCGGCCAATGACGCGGATGAACGATGCGCCGCGGTTGCCGTCCGACATGAGTTGGGGGAGGTACTGCGCAGGGAGCCAGAATTCGGTGTTCGCCGGAAAGCCCGTTCCCGCCGGCGCGATGCCCACCACCTCGACGCTCCGGCCGTCGAGGCGAACGGTGCGCCCGAGGATCCCGCGATCGCCGCCAAACAGTCGCTCCCACGCCTCCTCGGAGATGATGGCGACTGCTGCACCGTTGTAGGTATCCTCGGCGGCAGTGAACCAGCGCCCCAACGCGGGGCGAAGGCCGAGGACGTCGAAGAAGTTCGCCGAGACGTGCGTGGTGTTCACGCGCTGCGGTGCCCCGAAGCCGACGAGGTTCCCGGTCCCCTCGTTGTAGGAGGTGAGACCGCTCAGCGCCTTCGTCGTACGGGAGAACTCGAGAAAGTCTCCTCCCGACGATGATTGCCGCACGCCGTTCGGCGTATCGCGTACCACGCGCACGAGGCGCTCCGGCTCGCGGAACGGAAGCGGCGCGAGCAGGATCGCGCGCACCGCGGTGAAGATCGCGCTGGTTGCACCGATGCCGAGTCCGAGCGTCGTGACGACGAGCGTCGCAAAGAGAGGCGCACGGCGCATCTGCCGGACGACGAGGGCGCTGTCGCGCCGCCACTCGTCGAGCCACATCCAGCGGGCGCGGTGGCGTTCGTGGCGCGCTTCGTTGGCGCGCAACGAGCGCGTGGCCGATTGCACATCACCGAAGCGCTCGCGCGCCTGGCGCTCTGCCTCGTCGCGCGGAACGCCCTGCGTCACCAGCGCCTCGACCTGCATGTCGAGGTGAAACCGCACCTCGTCGTCCACGTCGCGGGCGACCTCGGCGTCGTTGCGCCTGACGGGCGACAGGAAGCGCCGGATCCCGTGGAACGGCCCTCGGCGGCTCATCCTTCCACCACCTTGAAGACCGCAGCCGCGTATTCGCGCCAGCGTTCGACCTCTTGTTGCAGCTGCCGGCGCCCTGCCGGCGTGAGCGCGTAGAAGCGCGCCCGCCGGTTGTTTTCCGATACCCCCCACTCGGCCTCGATCCACCCCTTCCGCGCAAGGCGGTGCAGCGCCTGGTAGAGCGCCGCGTCCTCCACGAGGAGGGCCGAGTCGGTCCGTTCGTGGATGAGGCGCGAGACGCCATACCCGTGCATGGGTCCCCACGCGAGCGTCTTGAGCACCAGTAGGTCGAGCGTCCCCTGCATGACGTCCATCGCCCTTCCCCTCACATGATGAGGGGAACATGCCCTCGTCGTGTCGCCCCGTCAAGGGCGGAGGGGGAGCTACTCGACGAGCGAGCGCTTCATCCCAACGTGCGACGCGACGAAGCCGAGTCGCGCATAAAACGCGTGCGCGCGCACGCGCGAGGCGTCGGTCGTCAGCTGCATGATCGTGCATCCTCGCGCTCTCGCGCGCACCATCGCTGCTTCCATGAGCAGTTGTCCGATCCCGGCGCTTCGCCTCGACGATTCGACGCGCACCGCTTCGATCAGGGCGCGCGTAGCCCCTCGACGGCTGAGCCCGCGCAGGATCGTCAGCTGCAAGCACCCCACGACGGTGCCATCCGATTCGGCGACGAGGATCTCCTCGTTGGGATTGGCGGCGATCGCATCGAAGGCGTCCCAGTATTCCTGCGGGAGCGGGTCGCTGACGACTTCGCGTCCGGCGCCCAGCGTGTCGTCGGCGAGGAGGCGGACGATGTGCGGAACGTCGTCGTGTCGGGCGGTTCGGATGATGAGGGGGGCGTGAGGGGGAAGGGTCATCGTGTCGACGTTCTTCGTGTGCGTGGTGCGCGTGGTGCGCGTCGTGCGCGTGGTGCAGAGTCTGCATTCAAGATCTTTGAACCGCGGAGTACGCGGAGTACGCGGAGAAGTGCTGCGCCCTCTTCGCGGACCCTTAGGCTATTTGCCTTTGTCGATTTCCGTACGTGCGTCCGCGCTGAGAAAGAACTTGTAACCACGGAGGTCACGGAGGACACGGAGGAAAGCCCCGACCATCCGAGAGAGACTCGAGGATCGAATCTCTCTGTGACCTCTGTGACCTCTGTGACCTCTGTGACCTCTGTGGCCAATAGCTTTTGATCTGTGGACTCTGTGGTGAATCGCCTTTGACTTGATGTCGAGAACTCCGACATTGACTCGCAGTAGTCGCGGAGCAGTCCTCCGCGATCTCTGCGATCTCTGCGATCTCTGCGATCTCTGCGATCTCTGCGATCTCCGCGATCTCCGCGATCTCCGCGATCTCCGCGATCTCTGCGTCCTCTGCGTCCTCTGCGGACAAGATCTGTAAAACGCGGAGTCCGCGGATTGGTGCTCGGCGTGCGGCGCGATTACCTACTCCCAAACGTGTGACGCGCGAACAGCCGCCTGCTAGGCGCGCTCCACCACGAGTAGACTCGGATCCTCGCTCGCCGCTGCGCTCCAGTGGCGCGGCGCATCGTCGACGCGCCGCAGCACGAAGACACTCACCAGGATCATCCCGAGCAGCACCAGCACGCCGATCCCCTGCCCCTTGGCCGGTGCCATGTTGCGCTCGATCGTGAGCTTCGCGGTTATGGCCCAGATGGTCGGACCGATGACGGCGGAGAAGCGGCCAACCATGTTGTACAGGCCATAGAACTCGCCGACGCGGTCCGGCGGGGTCAGGCGCAGCATGAGCGGACGATCGGCGGCCCAGATACCGCCTAACGCGACGCCGGCGGCCGCGGCCACGACATAGAGCACCCACAGCGGGAGCGAACCGAGTCCCATCAGCGCGGCCAGCGTGAAGACGGCGATCCAGAGCGCCAGCACCGCGTTCAGCGTGCGCTTGGGGCCGATCCGGTCCACCAACCACCCCCACGCGAAGCCCCCGAGCACCGCGAAAGTGATCGCCCCCATCATCACCAGCTGTGCGGTCTTCTCTCCCTGCTCCTTGGTGTTGCCATGGGCGATGGCGACATTCACGGTGTAGAGCGACATGATCGCGATCACGGTGTTGATCGCGTCGGTGTAGAAGATGCGACCGAAGAGGAATCGCCCGAGACCGGGAAACTTCTGTCCCTGCCGGAGCGTCGCGATGGTGTCGGTCACCGAGGTGACGAGATCGCGCAGCTGGAAGATCGGACGCGGGTTGGGGTTCCCCCGTTCCTTGACGAACAGGAAGCACGGGAGCGACAACACGAGGAATGCGAGGGCGATGTAGAGGAAGAGGCGCGCCTTGTCCTGCGTCCCCAGCGCGAGTCCCAGCCCCACCGCAACGTACGAACCGAGGTAACCGACGCCCACGCCGATCCCTGAGATCCGCCCGCGATTCGCTTCGGTCGACACGTCGGGGAGGAGCGCGTCGTAGAACTGGAGCCCGGCCTGGTACGTCGCGTTGGCGACGATGAACGCCACGATCGTCCCCACGGTCCCCACGCGCCCGAGGAGCGCGGTGAAAGCGACGCAGATGACAGTCGAGACGATGAGGAACGGCATCCGGCGTGCCGCACGGTCGGTCATCGCGCCCAGGAGCGGTGAGACGATGAAGATGATCCCCATCGAAACCGCCGTGATCGTCCCGTACACGCTGTCGGCACGCTCGGCGCCGACGGCATCACGCACCCAAAGCGAGAAGTACAGTGAGACCACGCCCATCGAGAAGATGGTGTTGGCCAGATCGTAGATCACCCAGCTGGTGACAGAGCGCCGGGTGATGACGTGCGTGTCCATGTGTGGCTATTTCTCCACCCGCATGACGCCCATCATCCCAGCGCCCAGGTGCTCGGCGATGTGGCAGTGGAGCATCCAGGCCCCGGGATTCGACGCGTCGATCAGGAGGTCGACGGTGCTCCCGACGGGGATCAGCGCGGTGTCCTTCCAGACGAGGTTCTTCGTGCGCACGCCGTCGCGCGACACGACCAGCATGCGCTGCCCGTGCAGGTGGATCGGGTGCTGCATGGGGTGGAACGACTTGGGGTCGTTGAAGATCCGCAGCTTGACGATCGAGCCGGCCTTCACGCGCCAGTCGATGTCCATGTTCTCGCGCCCGCTCGCATTGTCGTGCAGGATCCAGTGCACCTGCTTGCTCGTGGAGAGCCAGTTCATGTCGGGCATCACGTCCATCCACTCCACCGGGGCGAAGTAGGCGGTGTCGACGTTCATGAACTGCACCGTCGCCAGCGGCAACGCGTTCACCCGAACGGTCAGCGTGAGCGACTTGTCGGGAGCCTTGTCGAAGAACGGGCGGAAGCGGTCGATGTCGCGCGATACCTGGGGAAAGTCGCGCAGGATCGCGAACTGCGCGCCGTAATCCGGCGCCGCCGGCTTGGTCCCCACGGTCACCGCGCCTAACGTGTCGACGACTGCCTCGAACTCGCCGGCGAAGTGGTTGATCGCCTGGATCGCGTTCACCAGGACCGCCTCACCCGGCGTGTCGAATCGGACGTCGACCACGTAGCGCTCGGCGGGAGCGATCACGACGCTTTCGATCCATTCCTCGCGCTCGAAACGGCTCACGTCGGAGGCGACGACCTTCATCTTCGCCCCACGGAACGAGAGGTTCCAGGTGCGCGAATTCGAGACGTTCGTCAGGTAGAAGCGAACCACCTCGCCGCGGTCGGCAAACAGTGAATAGCGGGTTTCGCCGTTGACCGTGAGCACGTTGCCCACGCGTCCCATCAGGACGAAGTCGGGCTCCTCCTTGCCGAACGGAACGAGCGCGTCGCGGTTGATCATCAGGTCGTTCAGGACCAGCGACTGCTCGCGATTGGCCGGCGAGTAGTAGTTGGGCTCGGGGGAGTCCACGATCATGTTGCCATAGAGCCCCATCGCCTGCTCGATGTCCTCGCGCACGTGCGGGTGGTACCAGTAGACGCCCGCGTCGGGGAAGTGGATGCGATAGGTGAAGCTCTTTCCGGGGGCCACCTCGGGTTGCGTGAGTCCGGGAACGCCATCGAACTCGTTGTCGAGGCGCAAGCCATGCCAGTGCACGGTCGACGGGAGGTCGATCGCGTTGTGAAAGCGCACGGTCACCGTCGCGCCGCGCGCCACGCGCAACACCGGCCCAGGCACCTGACCGTTGAAGGCGTACATCACGAAGGTCTTCCCGTTGACCGTCCGGCGCACGAGTCCTGCCGTCAGGTCCATGGTATCGCCGTCCGCCAGGCGCAACGTCGCACTCGGCCTAACCATTGGGAGCTTCGATTCGTCGACGCCGGCGCCGGGGAGGAACGGCGTGACCTCGGGGCGCAGTCCCATCAGCCCCGGCATCATCGGCATCCCCTTGGGCATCGGGATCGGCATGTGCTGCGAGTGATCCATGCCAGCCATCCCGGCCATCGGATCCGCGGGCGTCGGAGCCTTCACCGTGTCCTTCTTCACGGTGTCGCCATGCATCGCGTGCATGTCGTGCATCCCCTTCGTCGCCGTGCTGTCGCCCTTCTTCGGCGGCGGCTTCACCTGCGCTGACAACTGCAGCGGAACGGTGGCGAGCGCCACGCATCCAAGCACGAGCAGCGCGCCGCGCGCGAACGCGCGTGGCTGCAGAAGCGTGCTTGTCACTGGGAGATCCCGCGGAAGAGCGGGTGCGAGCCGAAGGCCTGGATCCACCCGCTGGGCGAAAGCCCGTGCAGGATCGTGGGGCCGGCGTGCACCGAGGTCGTGTCGCTCTGCTCGGCGGTGATCACGAGGATGAACTTGTTGGAACGCGCCTCGCCGACGACCGTCTCCCCGTTGGACACGTCGCCCAACCGCGTCCACTGCGACAGGTCGGTCGAGACTTCCCACGCGACAAACGCGGAGTAGGCGCCGAGCGTGGAGGGGTCCGGGAGGCCGGAGGCGCTGATGCGGACATCGTACCGCGCGTAGCCGTCGGCCGTCACGGCTACGCCGAAGGGCGACGACGCCCAGAGGAGGCGAGCCTCCCCCCGCGCCGTCGGGACCTTCGGGGTGTTCAGGAGAATGATGTCGTACGGCCCGCTGGCGATCGCGCCGCCGACGAGGATCGTCGCCACCAGCCGACGGAACGACACCGGCACGACTTAGTTGGCCTTCGTCTTGATGTTCTTGGTCGGCCCGCGATCCCAGTCCTGCACGCTGGAGATGTCGGGGACGCCGAAGTCCTTCCCGTTCCATCCCTTGAAGCCGTCCATCTTGAAGAGCCAGAGCCCGCTCCGCATGTCGGAGATGGCCACCAGCCCGTCGTAGTTGCGCACGTCGACACCAAAGGCGCCCTGCATCACCGAGTTCTGGCTCTCGAACTTGTTCTCGGCAGAGCCGCCGAAGCCCTTCTCGTGCTCGCAGTGGCAGGTGTAGAAGTGCCCCTCGGTCACCGGCTTCTTCGGATCCTTGAGGTTGAAGACCTGCAACCCGTCCTCGTAGGCCGAGACGAAGACGTACGGCCAGCGAACCTCGTGGTTGTGCGCGAGCGTGCGCCAATCCGAGGTCCAGGCGCTGATCGGCTGGTCGATGTTCTTGTTCTTCCCGTCCTGCCCGTCCTTGAGATCCCAGATGCGGAGCGGCGTGTACTGGTACTCCGTCTCGGTCACCGCATACCGCCCGTCGGGCGACGGGGTGAAGGTGTGGGCGAGGTCCATGCCGAGGCTCGTAATCGTGAACATCTGCTTCGGCATTTCCGGCTTGGTTACGTCCCACACCGAGTAGCCGCCGAGCCCTGCGCCGTAGAACTTGTCGGCCTGGGCGGCGACGTCGTAGCCGACGTAGAAGTCGTGATAGCCTCCCATTCCGGTCTGCTTCATCGGGGTGGGATTCGCGATCTCGCCGATCAGCCAAGTCGACTTGTCGGCGCCCGCCACGATCTTGTCGAGGTCGAAGATCAGGGCCTTCGACGCGTTGACGGTCGTGAAGAGGAGCGCGCGTCCGTCAGAATGCTTGTAGGCAAAAGTGTTGTGGAAGCCGCCGGGTGACTGCGGATAGCGGATGCGCGCCACTTCCTTGACCTTGCTCGCGTCCGGGAGCCCAGTGACGTCGAAGATGACTGCACCCAGGTCGGCGTCGGGTGACCCCTGCTGGAATTGGAACGACTGCTCGTAGTAGTAGCGGTCGCCGATCTTGAAGTACTTCCCGTCCATCGCACCAATGCCGCGATGCAGCTCAGGATTCTCGATCGACCATTCGAAGATCTTCTTCGCGCTGCCCGACTTCGCGATGTCGTAGACCTGGAAGTTGTAGTTGACGAAGCCGCACAGGTACACGTACGGGCGCGAGGGATCCTGCTCGAGCTCGACGTCCGAGGCCTTCCAGTTCCCTTCGTTGCCCGGGATGTGGGCGAGCATGTGCATCTTTTCCGACCCGCCGGTCTTCTTGTCGAACGGCGTGAGGGAAGCGCCGGGATCCTGGGCGCGCGAGGGCGAAGCGAGCGCGGCAAGCGCGAGGATGCCGGTGGCGACAACGATGGGGCGCATCAAGACTCCTCCGAGAATTCGGGCGCGCGCGATCGGCGCGCCACGGTTCACTACCTCTGTCCACTGCCGATGTCGCGACGTCGACCGTTCTGCGGCGCGCGAGGGGTGGAAGATGCGCCCGGGGGTGAGGGGAGGCTAGGGTCGTGCCGGGTTGTCCGACGCAGTGCCCACCGCGGAGTCGCCAGCGAACCGCGAGGCGCCGATCCGCTACGGCGTGACGGGCGAGGCCTTCACCAGCGGCTTGAAGAGCAAGCCGTTCTTCGTGATGGAGTTGCCGCGCATGGTGATGTGAGCCGACGCACGTTGGTCGACGAACGCTCAGGATTCGCACCTGCACGTATCGTCCGCACGTGAGTCGGGCGTTGATGCTCGCGCACGAACGTTGCGCTGATTCGCCCACCGTTCGCCATCACTCGCCGATGCGAGGAATTCCATGTCGACCCGCTCGTTCCCCGTTCCGCTCCCACACGGATCGCCTCGCACGTACGACTCGCTCGAGTCGGTGATCGCGGGGGCGGCGGCGCATGCCCACAATCGCCTCCTGCACGCCTGCGAAGCGATTTCGCTGGTCGCGGCGATGTCGCTCGCGTGGAAGAAGCGTCACACGCCGACCTTTACGGTAGTCGGCGCGAAGGTGCAGGACGCGACCGCGGCGCGCGGGGAGCAAGCGGCGCACGTCCTCCCCGGCCAGCTTCTCATCGACGGCCAGCCGCCGTGGACCGTCGTCGGCGGCGCACGCCTCAAGGTGGCGTGGCTCGCGCGCTTCATGGTCACGTCGTCGGTTCCGGTGTCGTTCAACGTCGCCGATTCGGCAGCGGAGCTGGCGGGGCTCAAGGAAGCCTTTCGTGCGGCCTGTGAATCGGCGTGGACCGGGACGCGCGGCGGAGCACGCGACATGACGCCGACCTACGAATCGTTCCTCATCGACGCCGATCGTGCCTTTCTGCGTGCCGAACTGGCCAAGGGAGGAAAGCAGGCCGCCGCCGACGCTCGTCGCAATGCCAAGGGAGACGACCGCCTCGTCGAAAAGCTCATCCTGCGCTCATATCGCGTGCATGGGGTGACGGCCGCGGATGCCAATCGGGCCTTTCCGTTCAAGGCGCTCCCATGATGAGTCCCGCGCCGACCGCACGAC
Source organism: uncultured Gemmatimonadaceae bacterium (assembly GCA_964637355.1). Lineage (GTDB taxonomy): Bacteria > Gemmatimonadota > Gemmatimonadetes > Gemmatimonadales > Gemmatimonadaceae > SCN-70-22. The sequence continues at coordinate 5,435 of CAZWVG010000033.1, read as the reverse complement.
GGCGGCGTGCGAGACGCGCTCAATAATCGCCGCGAGACAATGCAGCGACGACGAGCAGCAAGCCGACGGCGAGCACTCCCGTCCCGATCAATGCGGGGCCGGAGCCGAGCCTAACGCCGCCGTACACCGCCGAAGCCGTGTGCCCGTGCACGCGCAACGCGTCCGTACGAAGCACGATCGCGCCGTAGTCAGCCGCGTTGAGTGCGACGTCCGCCGTTATGCCGTTCCCCGTGGTCGCTCCGTTGCGCGAGTTGCCGCCGCCGCTCACGACACCGAGGCCGACGTCGAGGGCAATCCCGTCGGACGAGAGCCAGCGTCGATACCGCCCCTTGAGACCGACCTCCGCCCCATCGGACGCTGCCCCGAGCAGCAATGTCGCACCCAGGGCGGATCGCGGTCCGCGGTTCGCCATCAGTCCGACCTCGAACGTCAGCTGACTCCCGATGTCGTTCTCGGTGAACGAGTACTCCTGCTGCCCGCCGTCGGTCGTCGGATAGGTGTACGTATATGTCTCACGGCTTCCGGCAGCACGCCTGTAGTAGCCGATCTCCGTGATCACGAATCGACTGCACTGCGGGAGTGCACGGCCGCGGTAGCAGAGCTTCCTGGTCGCCTGCGCCGAATCCTGGGCCGCGAGGGGGGCCGCCGCGCACGGTGCAAGCAGGGCAAGGAGCGCTGACAGGATGAGGCGATGGCGCATCGGCGGCTGACAACATCGGGGGGGAGGCACTAAATCCTAGCGATAGAAAGACTATCGCCGCACCGCCCCGCGCGGGAGGTGGCCGCCTCGCCACCTCCCGCCAGGTCATGCGTCCGTCGTTACGGGCACTTCGACGACGAGACCGTCTTCATCTCGGTCATGTACCGATCGTTAGGGATGTCGTAGAAGGTCACGGTGACGCAGGCGCCGAGGACGATGGAACCGTTGACCGGCTTGTAGCTGGTCGTCGAACCGGCCGCGAAGTGATAGCCCCCCACGCCCCAATCGGTCGGCGAGCCGTAATAGAACCCCGGGGGAACAACGCCCATCGTGGTGATGCGTGCAGTGTACGTCGGCGCGACCGGCGGGAGCCCGGGGGTAGGCGCCTGCGTGGAGTCGCTTCCGCCGCCGCCGCCACCGCCCCCTCCGCCCCCCCCACCACCACCGCCGCTCGGCGCGGAGCCGCTCTTGGCGAGGGAGACATCCGGGGCCAATGGCGTGGGCGACTCGGTGCTGCACGCAGCGATTGCGACGCATAGCGCCAGGGTGGCGGTCGTCAGCGGGATGCGGAGGGACATACGGCTCCTGTGAGTGGGGTGACGACCGGTGAGCGCGACCATCGCGCGTCCCGTGCGTCGGTGCTCCACAGGTAAAGCATGTGCCATTCCCACCCGGCGTACGCCCGCCGCAAATGCATCTCGTTGTCGTTACACGACTTGCAGAATAGACCCGCTTTGGGGATGCGAATGCCCTGACGCGAAACGAGCCTTCCCTGCATCGCGGCGATACAGAACGACCCGGGTCCGGACCGGGGGATGCCACCTCTCGATACGGCATCAGCGCCCAGTCGCCCGGCGTGCCGCAGGGTGTCCGATCGCGAATGGGTCGGCTCTGGCGCGCCTCGACGTTACGCGCGAACGTGCGCGACGCTATGCCCGGCCGAACCCACGATCACCCGCGCCACGAAGCCGCGGCGCTCGAGGCGAAACCATGATGCTGCGATTGAACCAGGTGATGCTTCCGCGTACGGTGGCGCGACTCGCCGCGATGGCGCTGACCATTTCGATCGCGCTTCCCCGTGCGATCGCCCAGGGTGGCGCCTCGACGCGGGTGACGGTCGAAACCGGGGCATTGCAGGGGACGGCCGTCGACGGCGTGATCTCGTTCAAGGGGATCCCATTCGCCGCACCGCCGGTCGGCCCGCTCCGCTGGCGTGCGCCACAGCCCGCAGCGCGGTGGGACGGCGTCCGCGACGCGAGCGCGTACGGACATGACTGCATGCAGCTCCCTTTCCCGAGCGACGCTGCGCCCCTCGGCACACCACCGGCGGAGGATTGCCTCTACGCCAATGTTTGGCGACCGGCGAACGGGGCGACTCGGCTTCCGGTGCTCGTGTGGATCTATGGAGGGGGATTCCTGAATGGTGGCGCCTCCCCGCCGACGTACGCCGGCACCGAGATCGCCAGGCAGGGGGTGCTCTTCTTCAGCTTCAACTACCGCCTCGGACGTTTTGGCACGTTTGGGCATCCACAACTCACGGCGGCTCACGCCGACGATGGCGCTCGTGCGAATTTCAATCATCTGGACCAGATCGCGGCGTTGCGGTGGGTGCAACGCAACATCGCGGCGTTCGGCGGCGATCCGGCGAACGTCACGATCGTGGGTGAATCCGCGGGGGGCGGCTCGGTCCACACGCTGGTGACGTCGCCACAGACCGCGGGGCTCTTCGCGCGCGCGGTCGTGCAGTCCGGTGGAGGGGGCGACAATGTCGTCGGTGGAAGCACGCTCGCCGCGCTCGACTCCCTGGGCGTCGCGTTCGCCGAAACGAAGGGGATCCAGGCAAACGATCCGCAGGCGCTTGCCAAGCTCCGGGCGCTGCCGCCCGACGCCATCGTCGACGGGCTCAATCTCTCCGCCTTCTTCTCGCCCGGCCCGCCGGCGGCCACGCTCAAGACGATGGGGCGACTGGCCCCCGACGGGCGCATCGTTGCGGACGCCGCCAAGGCCTACACATCGGGTGCCTTTCGTCGCGTGCCGATGATGATCGGTGCCACCAGCGATGACATCGGTGGCAAGACCGGGTACATGACGGTCGGAGCGCGCAACGCCTCGCGCCTGGTGAGTTCGTATGGCCTGCCGGTGTGCACGCCGGCGACGCGCGGCGCAGGACACGCCAGTGACATCCCTTTCTTCTTCCACACCGAAGGCGTGAAATACGGCGCCGGCACCACGGCGACGGACCGAGCCGTGGGGAAGACGATCAGCGCCTACCTCGTCAACTTCGTCAAGACCGGCGATCCGAACGGTGCGGGACTGACGCAGTGGCCGCGCTACGACGCGAAGACCGATGCGATGATCGACTTCTCCGCAGACGGAAAGGCGGTGGCCGGCCCCGATCCGTGGAAGAAGGACATCGACGCTACCAGTCCGTCGTCGCGACCATGAAGTAGAGCCCGTAGGCGGTTGCCCCTGTGTAGGCCGGTTCGAAGTCGGCGGTGATTTCGGGGACGTAGTTCGATGCGCCGCGCATCCGGATCACCAGCGGGGTGCCGTTGCGCACGACGCGAATTGCATAACGACCGATGGGGACGTCGCGAATGGCCAGCGTTCCGGCGCTCCCCTCCACCGCTCGCGTGATGGTCGCTCCCGTACTACCGTCGAGGAGCGCGCCGACCGGCGTCAGGGTGACGGACACGCCGGTCAGGTCGGGGAGGTCCCACCCCGTCTCTATCTCGACCGAGCCGCCGTAGAAGCCGTCGCGTCCGAAGTCGGGAGCGACGGCTCCGGTCATCACCCACTGCAGATTGACGACGTGCCCGTCGGTGCCGGCGAACGCGCCCGGATAGTCGGGCTTGAGCTCGACCGTGTAGTCGTGATCGTGATACGCAACCGTCGTGGTCCCGCGCACATACCACGAGTCGCTCGCGGGAAGCTCCGACCGATACGATCCATCGCTCCCCGACTTGAGCACGATGTTCTTGTTGAACCAGAGCGCGTTGTTGACGACGATCGTCGCGCCGGCGATTGGACGTCCCTGCGGATCGGTCACGCGACCGCTGACCACGGCGCTGCGGCTGCCGCCGCCGTTTCCACCGCCATTTCCCCCGTTGCCTCCGTTACCGTCCGGTGGCCCACTCACCGACGCTTCGGCCGAGCCGCACGCGGCGATCGCCGCGAGGAAGAGGATCGTGCGTGTTCGCGGAACGCGAAGATGGCGTGCGACGTTGGAAGCGGTCGGCATCGGGGGCTCGCAGGTAGGCGGTGAGGCGTCGTATGTGCGCGCTCGTCGTGTTGCGACGGCGTGCCTTACGATGCTCCAGCGACAGTGGCGGCGCGTGGGTCGAACGACCGGGGTCGTTCGACCTTTGCGCGGCCTCCTGCTGTCCTGCATCGACGAGCCCCCGACCGTTCACGGCCGCGAGGCGGCATCGAGATGTCTTCGTTAGGCTAGGCCGGCACCGCCGCACCGCGCGCGTGCTCGAGCGCCCACTCGAGGGCCACGTCGGCGACTTCCTCCCACCCGGGCTCGCCGATGGTCCAGTGCGTCCGCTCCTCGAACTCCCGGTAGGCGGTCACCGCCGAGGACTTGCTGAAGAGGTTGTAGTTGGCGCGCGTGACCGACGCCGGGACGGTGTGATCGCGCCCTCCAGCGATGAGCAGCAGCGGCGCGCGTGTGTCGTTGTGGAAGTCGACCGTGGTCGCGGCGTGCGGATTGAAGTTCGCGAGGCTCGCCTGGAAGAGGATGTGGTTGGGTCCGGGGACCGCATAGCGCTCGTAGATCGCCTGCGACTCCTCGGCGCTCATCGCATTGGTGAAGCCGTAGTGGAACTGCTCCGCGGTGAGAGCGATTGCCTCGTGCTGCTTGAAGGGATTCTTGAGCCCCGGGAAGGCCGACTTGAGCTGCGCGAACGGGAGGACGAAGATCCCTTTCACCGGTGCCGGATCGATGGCGACACCCGCGGCGCCAAGTCCGCGGTCGAGAAGAATCTCGGTGATCAGTCCGCCGAAGGAGTGTCCCATGATGATCGGCGGCTGTTCGAGCCCCCGGATGAGCTGGTCATAGTGATCGACGATCTCCGTCACGCCTAACGACGTGATCGCCGACGGATCGCGGCGAAATGCGTCGATGTCCCCCTCCATCCCTGGCCAGCTCGGCGCGAGCACGCGGAAGCCGCGCGCCGAGTAGCGATCGACCCAGTGCTCCCAACTGAGCCCGGTGAGCCAGAGGCCATGGATGAGCACGATCGTGTTGGGAGCGGACGAGCCGTTCTGCGCGCGCGACATGATGACCTCCGAATGAGGGGCTACGGGGACGGGATTGGCGCCTCCGGCTGGGCGCGCCGGGCGGCGCATGCGAATGACCGCGCCGTCCGGCGACGAATACCCTCGCGCACCTCCTCCTTTGCGGTCAAGCAACCGCTTCGTAGAGATTCCGCTACGTCCGGGCACCGCCGGTGCACCTTCATTCGTTACGTCATCAGCGTAGTGTATTGAAAGTCCGACGCTTCCCCATGCGCTTCACCCTGCTCGCCGAGAGCGCTTCACCTCAGCGGAGTCACCATGAGCACTGCCACCAACGCCCGCGGGCGAAATACCGCCGTCACCGATGAGGACGCCCCGCGCATGTTCGCGACCAAGAACGACCTCCCGAACGATGCCCGTCTCCAGATCGTGACACTGCTCAACCAGCGCCTGGCCGACTGCATCGACCTCCAGACGCAGTGCAAGCAGGCGC
>CAZWVG010000032.1:5300-33526 GCA_964637355.1 uncultured Gemmatimonadaceae bacterium | reverse complement strand
GGATGCGCTCCTTGATCCAGGCGATGTCGAGGAAGACGCCGCCGTGCGGGCTCCCCCGCCCCTCGCGCACCTCGCGCATGATGCAGCGTGCCACGTGGTCGCGGGTGAGGAGTTCGGGTGGGCGGCGCGCGTTCTTGTCGCCCTGCGTGTAGCGCCACCCTTCCTCCTCGTTGTCGGCCGTTTGGGGTTTGTAGTTGGCCGGGATGTCGTCGAACATGAAGCGCTTCCCCAGCGAGTTGCGCAGCACCCCGCCTTCGCCGCGCACCCCTTCGGTTACCAGGATCCCCTTCACGCTCGGCGGCCACACCATCCCGGTGGGGTGGAATTGCACGAACTCCATGTCGATCAGTTCGGCGCCGGCTTCGTAGGCGAGCGAGTGCCCGTCGCCGGTGTATTCCCAGCTGTTGCTGGTGATCTGGAAGGCGCGCCCAACGCCGCCAGTTGCAAGGACGACCGCGCCGGCGGAGAAGAGGCGAAAGCGCCCGCGCTCGCGATCGTAGGCGATCGCCCCGCACACCCGCTCGCCGTCCTTGAAGAGCTGGACGACGGTAACCTCCATGTGCACGTCGATGCCGAGGTGGATCGCATGGTCCTGCAGCGTGCGGATGATCTCGAGCCCGGTGCGGTCGCCCACGTGGGCGAGACGTGGATAGCGGTGTCCGCCAAAGTTGCGCTGCAGGATGCGCCCGTCAGGCGTCCGATCGAAGACGGCGCCCCACGCCTCGAGCTCGCGCACACGATCCGGCGCCTCCTTGGCGTGCAGCTCGGCCATGCGCCAGTTGTTCATGTACTGCCCGCCACGCATCGTGTCGGCGAAGTGCACGCGCCAGTTGTCGCGGTCGTCGACGTGCCCCATCGCCGCGGCGACACCTCCCTCGGCCATCACGGTGTGCGCCTTCCCCAACAACGACTTGCAGACGAGTCCCACCTTCTGCCCCGTTGCCGCGGCGGCGATCGCCGCGCGCAGACCGGCACCGCCCGCACCGATCACGAGGACGTCGTGCTCGACCCTCTCGTATTCCGCCACTAGAGGATCCTCAGGTCGGTGATGACGCCCGACGCGCAGAGCCGGATGTAGACATCGGTGAGTGCCACCGAGAAGAGCGAGCACCAGGCCCAGTTCATGTGGCCGCGATTGCAGGCGCTCGAACAGTCGTAGGCGAGCTTGCGGATCGGCGCGTTCGACATGCGGTCCATGATCCCGCCGACCACGTGGCGCATCGAGTGGCAGCCGATCGTGTAGCCGGACAGCAGGCAGACGTCGATGAACATCACGATCGTGCCGACGCCGATGCCGAAGTGCTTCGCACCATCGGCCCCCTCCCACCACAACGCCAGCCAGGCATCGTGCCAGAGGAAGATGAGGAAGACAAACGACAAAAGCAGTCCGTAGCGATGAAAGTTCTGCATCACCAGCGGGAATGTTCGCTCGCCCCAGTATGTCTTGCGCGGTTCACCAACCGAGCACGCGGGCGGGTCGGCCCAGAACGCCTTGTAGTACGCGCCGCGATAGTAGTAGCAGGTGAATCGAAAGAGCGCCGGGACCGGAAGGATGATCAGCGCTGGCGAGAACGGAATGAATCCCGGCCACCACCCCGGCTTGGGACCGAACCACGCATGCGGCGACGCGCCGAAGAGTTCGGGCGAATAGAACGGTGAGAGATACGGGCCGAACGTGTAGTTCGCGTTCTGGAAGGCGGCCCACGTCGCGTAGGCCAGGAAGCTGCTGAGGATCGTGACGACGATGACGTTAGGGATCCACCACGTATCTCGGCGGAGCGTCTCGCCGAATCCACGCTGTTGCATCACCGGCAGCGAACGTTGCATGCAGAGGTCCTGGGCTCACGTTGACGCCTGCGCACACGGGGTTACCCCCCGGAAGTGGCGCTATTATGTAGCCCGGTCCAAGAGTCAGCAATGCGAGGGCGGGATCGTCGCCGCGCGCGACGACGCACGGGGCATGTCAGAACGAGCAGTCCTCGCGCAGGCTCGTGGCGCCACCGCGAAGCTCACCCCGCATCGTGAGGTGGCGTCTAGTGGCAGCTTCCCGAGCCCGGATCCCAGATCCGCCCGCTCGTGTCGAGAAAGGCGTGCTGATAGCCGCCCGCGCCCAACGTCAGCTTGAGCACGCCGTGATGTCCCTGCACGCGCGCGACGGAGTTGGGAGCCGGCTCGTAGAAGCCTCGCAGGTCGGCGCCCCCCGTTCCGACAACTATCTGTGTCACGCCGCGCAGCGTGTCGAGTACTGCATTCGGCGATTGGGGGGCGAAGCGTTCGTAGGTATGATCGTGCCCCGAAATCACGATCTCCGCCCCCGCGTCGTAAAGAATCTGGAAGAGTGCCACCAGCGCCGGATCGCTCTTGTGGTAGGACGAGCTGTAGCGCGGATGATGCCAGTAGGCCAGCACGCACTTCTTCTTGTTGTTCTCCAGGTCCTTCCTGAGCCACTCCTCCTGCGAGCGCCGCTCCTCTGCCGAAAAACTCCCATCCACGGCGATCTCGCTGTTGAGCGCGTACACGCGCCACTCGCCGAGGTCGTAGCTGTAGTACCCTTTCCCCGCCGTCCCCGCGACGTCGCCGAAGTAGGCGTAGTACGGCGCCGCACCCGGCGTGTCGTACTCGTGATTTCCGGGGACGGGTTTGATCTTCGCCATGATGCGGCGATCGGGACTCCCCCACGACGCCCCCCAGCATTGTGCGAAGTCCTCCGTGCGTCCCGACGGATAGACCACATCGCCCGCCGCGAAGACCTGGTCCTTCACGCCCGCCACGCTATCGGCCTTTAGTACGCTGTCGACCAGCGCGGCGGTGAGCTCATCGCCATTCGAGGGACAGGTGGAGATGTCGCCGGCCCCGATCAGGACCGACGCCCCGGCCAGTGCCACCTCTTCGGCGGCGGCCGTGGCCGGCGGCGGCGTGACTTTCACCGGTGGCGGGCAGGCAATCGAACACGCGGCAACGACCAGTACCAGAAGATGCGGAAATCCGCGACGACGCAACGACATCGAATGCCTGGGATGAACGCGTGAACGCAGGGTGCGACGAAGAGTCAGAAGCTGACGCCCGTACCGAAGATCCAGCGGCGCTCGCGGCTGTTGGTGTAGAGAATCGAAATGCCGGCCGCCGGTCCGAGCACGCCGATCGATAGCCCGCCCCCCACGGCACGGTGCCATCCGCCACCGCTCTCGCCGTCCACCGATACACGCCCCGCTTCACCATAGCCGAGCAGACCGATCTTCCACGGCAAGACCAACGGAACGCGCACGAGTGGCACCCGCAACTCGGCGTTGCCATATGCCGATGCATCGCCGGCAATCTGCTGGTAGTGCATCGCGCGCAGGTTCTCCCCGCCGCCGAGGAACGCCGCCTCGTAGAACGGATAGGTGCCGAACAGCTTCGCCCCGCCTGCACGCAGCGCGAGCGTCGCTTCCTTGCGGACGGGAATCGGAATGTACGTCGTGGCGAACGCCGCCACGCGCTGGAATGGCGACGTAACGCCTCCCGCAGCTGCGTACGACGTCGCCGTCACCTGGGCACGGACGCCGCGGTGTGGATTCGACGCATTGTCGCGGGAATCGTGCGTGATGCGCAGCTCGACGCCGAGCTGCGTCACATCACCACTCCCGTACGGCTGCGTCGCGGCCAGGTACGTCTGCGCCATGCGGTCGGTCGCGACTCGCTTGACGACAGGGCCAAGCATCACGCCGTGGTTGAGCCCGAGCAGCATCCCGACCCACGGGCGCGCGATCCACTGCCGCTGGTGCACCTCGTGGAACTCGTCCTCGAAGTGCGGCAGGTCGTTCCCCTGGCCGCCGTACTGAATCACGGCGATCTCGGTCACTTCACCCTCGCCCCCGAAATGGAAGCGCGTCTCCGCCGGGCGCACATCGCCCTGCAGCGCGACGCGAAAACCATCGACGGCGCTCGAGTATTGCACGTGCGCGGCCAGCATGCTCCGGTACGGTGCACTCCTGAATCCGTACCCCACGCGGCGTACACCGATGCCGGGGACGAAGCCGAGCCCGCGCCCTAACGAGAGAGACGCGGTCGGCTGCAGGCGCGTCCCGAAGTCCGTGGCGGGGCGCATCGTATCGCCGTAGAGGAGGAGCCACGGCAGGCGATTGAAGGCGCTGTCGGGATCGAAATACTCGTCGCGCCCCCTCCCCACATCGTACGCGCGCGTGCTCCCCGCCCCTCCTCTCCTCACGGTCGAATCGACGAAGCTGTTGGTCCCACCGCCGCCAACCACTCGCACCGTGATCCCTCCCCCGCTCTCCCCTACCACCGTCGCCTGGTCGTCGCCCCCGTGCAGGTAGATGCGTACTTCCTTTGTCTCGCCCGGAACAAAGCGCCGCGAGAACCACGGCGCGCCCGCATCGCCGAGCGTCACGCGCACCGAGCCGTCGCGCGCACGCTCGATGCGCGCCGTATCGCTCGAATCGGTGGCGTGAATGCTCACCACGCGCGCGAGCGAGGCGTAGTAATCGCGTGCCGCGCGTGGAATCGCATCGCGCCGGGCGCGGAGCTTTCCCTCCACTCCAACCAGAAGCGGCTGGAACTCGGCCGGCATCGCCCGCGCGCCGTCGTGAATGATGGAGTCGGTGATCGCGAGTTGCAGCTCGCGGGCGACCGAGTCCCACACCGCTCGCTGCAGCTCCGCCAGCAAGCGGTCGTCCAGGTCACGGGCGTATCCGACCATCTTCTCGACCTTCGGATAGGTGCTGTCGAAGACGACGAGATACGGCTTGGCCAGTCTCGCCAGCTGCAACAACACCCCGTCGTGCGTCGCGACGACCTGGTCGCGATCGCGCGGGATCGGCGTGAAGAGCGAGTCGCCCGCATGCATGCGCCCCCACTTCCACTGGTCGCGGTGGCGATCGGTATCGCCGAGGTAGATGTCGACCAGTCTCGCCTTGAGCATCTCGCGTGCGTTCACGTGGCGCCCAGGCGACGCGTTCATCTGCTTGATCAGGTGATCGCTGTCGATGATGCGCACCGCATTACCGAAGAGCGGACCGTCGTCGCCATCGCTCACGTGCTCCTCGATCGTCCCGAGCCGTCCGGCGAAGTCCTTGCGAAACTTGCCGAGCGACGCCTCGTCGTCGGGGAGGACGACGAGCTGCGGCGTCGGGTGCACGAGCCCAGCGCCATCGAGAATCGCCGGCGCCAGGACAGGCGCGGCGGGGAACGACCCGCTCAGCCCATCGCGAAAGAGCGACATGACCGGCGTCCCTTCCCACGCCTCGATCACGTTCAGCTTGTCCTTGGTGAGCGGGCGAAAGGTCCATTCGCGCCCATCGGGCGACTTGAACCGCAGGGAGCGCGTCTGATTTCCTCCCCCTTCCTCGGTCGCCGTGAGTCCGCCGGCGAATTGCCCGAGATCGACCACCGGGACGGTGATGCGTCGCGTCCAGAAGTCGCGATAGGTGTCGCCCATGAAGTATCGCTTGGTCTCGCCAGCTGCAAACTCCGGGTTGGCGGTCACCACGACGCTGTCGCGCGCTCGCACCGGGACGCGCGAGGATCCCGGCGGCGCCGAAGCCGAAATGGCGTGCGGGCGATCATGTCCCTGCGCATCGGCGGTCGGTGCCGCGGTCAGCAGCGCCGAGGTGGCCGCGCACGCTGCGAGTACCGCACGGCACGATGCGATCATGATTCGTTGCGCAATCCGCGGTTTGCCGACCCGCTCGTGTGCCGTCATGGCTTGTCCTCCATCGCCGTCGCCGACTGCGGGAAGAGCGGCCAGCGATACAGCGCTATCGTGGCCGGCCCACCGTTCGCCTCGTCGCTGACGATCAGGTCTCCATCACGACTGAAGGCGACGCCCTCGGCCTGCGGATGGCGCCCTGGGAGTGGCTCGGCGACGACGACGCGACCGTCGGGGGTGATCTCGAGCAGCGCGCGCTCCAGCGAGGCGACGAGTACGTAGTTCCCCGTCGTCGGATCGATGGCGATGTCCGACGGGTGCAACGCCTTCCAGTCGCGCGTCCCGCGGAACTGCTCGATGTCGATGGCACTGCGCGTGATCTGCAGATCCTTGGAGAGTGGGAGTGCGACGCGAAACAGCACGACGTCGCGCTTGACCCCTTTCTGCTTCGCATGTTTGCATGGAAGCACGAGGGCGCGCTCTGCTGCGTCGTAGGCGATTCCCTCGAACTCGCACTCCTTTCCCAGCCGCGTATCGAATCGCGTGTACGGAACCTCGCTGCGGTCGTCGCCTTCCTTGAATGCGTAGATCAGGCCGTTGCTCGTCATGAGGTAGATCGCGTCGGGGGAGACCGTGATCCCCTCGAAGTCGCCCTTGATGCCGCGATGTCCGACCACGAACTCCTTGAGCACGACGCCGCGCTCCGGATCGAGCACCACCACACGCGCACGTTCGTCATCGTGTGCCACCACGCGTCCGTCGCTCAGCGTCGCGATCCCCGAGATCTCGGCGAGCGACGTGGGGAGTACCCACAACGCGATCGGCCCGGCGCTGTCTCGCTGCACCGCGTCGGTGCGTCGCGCCGACACCGCTTCGGCGCGCGCGTCTCCCGTCGATTGAACGGCAGAGCGAGCGCCGCTCCCGGGCTCCCGGCAGGCGATCGCCGCCAGGAGCGGAAGGATCACGCGCATGCCAGCTTCCGCGGCGCTCATGCGTCCTGCTCGTGCAATTCCGAGGAGACCTCGAGGTCGACGCTGCTGATCGTCCCGTTTCCCGAGGCCCGCATCGCCGTGATCAGCTCGTCGCGAGAGACGTCCTTGGAGAGACGCACTAGGTAGTGCATCTCCGATGGCTTTCCGGAGTTGGTCACGACCTCATCCAGCGCCCAACGCTTCGTCATCTTCCCTAGCACGTGCTCGACCACCGGCTGCGCATCGTTGACGCGATCGGAGAGCACGGTGAGCACCGAGTTGTAGCGGCGCTTCTTCTTCCCGTTCACCACGCCATTGACGCGCGCAAATCGCTGCGCCAGCGCCGACACGTGGTCAGCCGAGAGCGCGAGGAGGAGCTCGCGGTCGGGGACCTTCTGCGTCCCGTTCGTCGAGGCGAGGGAGGTGAGCGGCTCACGCCACTGCGCGGCGGCCGTCGGCACCAGTACGCTCCGGCCGAAGCTGTATCGCCAGCTGAGGAGCATGACGATGTTGAAGAACGCCGACACCAGGAACGCCAGGCCGAGCATGTACACGCCGGCGGCAAAGCCGACGCCGATGGCGAGGAAGATGAAGACGACGTCGCGCGCATCACGCAGCGTGGTGCGGAACCGCACCGCGGCGACGACGCCGGCGAGGCTGAAGGCGAGCGCCAGCGAGTTGCGCACCACGAAGACGATCCCCGCGACGACGATCGGGAGGATGATGAGCGTCTGCACGATCGCCTGGCTGTGGCCGCGCACCTGACGGGCCGACATGTAGACCCACGAGACCGGAAGCATGAGGACGAGCGTTCCCGTGAGGGCGATGGCGATGAGCACGAGGGTCATCGCCCCCGACGCGGAATTGTCCATCAACTCGGCCGGGACGGTCGACAGACCGTCGCCCAGGAGGAACGGCGCGCGCGCGGCCGCCTGCAGCGGGTCGTCGAACAGGACCGCCGACGCCAGCGGGAACAGCCACAGCGCCAGCGCCGCGACTGAGACTAACAGTGCGTAGTAGGCCAGCAATCGCCGGATCGGGCGATCGGAGCCGAGCGTGACGGTGTCGAGGAGGGAAGTGACGAACGTCATGGCGGGACAGGTCGAAGTAGTGCGACCACGCAGCAGGAGTCAGCGAACGCGCGTGCGTGGCACCTGGGCGCACGGACGCGAGCGATCGCGGCTGCGGACTCCCAACGTAGCGATCCGGCCCCGACTGTAAATTCTACTTTCTATATATAGACCGCTGGACAGCGCGCCCATCTCCCGGGAGAGGTAGCCAGCGCTCGCCCTCCGGTGCACGCGCCGCCACCCCTCGGAACCCCGCCATGCACCGCTACGGGCGCTGGTCGCGTGTCGATCGTTCGTGCTGCACCTGGCGCGTTCCCCGGCTCCGAGGCGGCGCCCTTGCCTCGTGCATTGGCGCAACCGTGTGTCACGACGCATCTTCCGTCGACCTCACCCCTGCCCGCCTGCATGATCAAAGACCGCCGCGCGTTGCTGACCAATGCTGCCGTGGCGGCGGTCTACCTGATCGTCGGCTACACCACCCTCGAGCTGGCGGGGAGCGGGGGCGTCGAGCTCCGCCGCGTGATCTGGATCGCCAGCGGCATCGCGATCAGCGTCGGTCTCGTGCGCCCCTACCCCGTCTGGCTCGGCGCCGGATTCGGCGGCGCGCTCACCACGCTCCTCAGCAAGTCCGGCGCGATCATGGTGGTGGGGACGGGGATCGCCAACGGGCTCGAGGTCTTCCTCGCCGTTTGGTTCCTGCGGCGCGCGCACTTCGACCGGCGACTCGAACGCGTCCGCGACACGCTCCTCCTCATCGCGCTGGGCTCGGGGTTGGGGACCTTCCTCCCCTCACTCATCAGCGTCTCGTCTCTTTACCTCTCCGGCAGTGTTTCGCGTGGCGCCCTCGCGCGCCTCACGATCATGTGGTGGCTCACGCACGCCATCGGCGTCGTCGTGCTCACGCCGGTCCTTCTCACCCTCGATCGGCTCCGTTCACGCATCAGCTCGCGCGCGTGGCTCGAGTTGACCGTGGTGATGGTGGGAATCGGCATCGCCTCCTGGATCCCCTTCGAGTCCGACGTGCACTCGCTTCGCGCGCGACTCTTCGTCCTCCCCTTCCCCCTCCTGCTCTGGGCCGCCGTGCGACTCGGCGTCGGCGGCGCGGCGCTCGGTGCGCTCATCACCTGCCTGTGCGCGCTGCGCGGCGCAGTCGCCTCCACCGGCCCGCTCTCGGTGGGGACGCCCACAGACATCCTGACGCTCACCTGGCTGTACGTGAACGTGGTCACGATCTCAACGCTCATCTCGGCGGCGCTGGTGGCGAAGATGGAGAACGCGCGCGCCGACCACGAACGGGGAGAGACGCGGCTGCAGGCGGTGCTGGACAGCGTCGAGGAGGGAATCGTCGTCACGGACGGCGGCAATGCCGTGACGCACGTGAATCGCGCCGTCACCCAGCTCTGGCCCAGCGCGTCCGTCCCGCCGCGACTGGGTGCACCGATCGCTTCGTCGCTCGACTCGCTGTCGGAGGAGGTACTCCCGACTCATCGCTCGACCCTCGCGTCAGGCGCGCCGCATTCCGGTGCGGTCGTCTTGCAGGATGCGCGCATCTGGCAGCTGCAGGTGCAATCGCTCGGTATCCGATCGGGGGGGCACGCCGCCATCGGGAGCGAGCACGCCTCGGAACAGGGGACGCCGAGTGGCGCGGTGTGGAGCTTCCGCGACGTGTCGAAGCAGGTGCATGCCGAAGAGGAGCGGCAGCAGCTCCTCGCCAAGATGCTCCAGGGGCAAAAGCTGGAGAGCCTCGGCGTGATGGCCGGCGGAATCGCCCACGACTTCAACAACCTGCTGATGGCGATCCGCGCGCGCACGGAACTCATCGGCGATTTGGGCGACCTCCCTGCCGATGCGCGCGAGGACGTGACAGCGATTCTCTCCGTCGTCGATCAGGCGACGGCGCTCTGTCGGCAGATGCTGGTGTACGCGGGGCGCGGCACGCTCGACGTGCGCACGCTCGATCTCTCCGAGCTGGCGCGCAGCATTCCCGAGTTGTTGCGGCTGTCGGTCTCGCGCCGTGTCGCGTTGACGATCGGCTCGGAGGCGGAGCCGCTCTGGGTCGCTGGCGATGCGACGCAGCTACGGCAGGTGGCGCTCAACCTGGTCACGAATGCCTCGGACGCGATCGACGCCGCCGGTCGCGGCGGGACGGTACGCGTCTCGACGCATCGCGAGCGGCTCGACGCGGAGTGGTTCCGCGCAGCGGTGCTCGGCAACGACGCGCCGGCGGGCGAGTACTGCGTGCTCGAGGTCGAGGATGCGGGAGCGGGAATGTCGCCGGAGACGTTGCGACGCATCTTCGATCCCTTCTTCTCGTCGAAAGGGGCCGGGCGCGGACTCGGGCTCGCAGCGGTCGTGGGGATCGTGCGTGGTCATCGCGGAGCGCTGCACGTCGAGAGCACGCCTGGCGTGGGGAGTCGCTTCTCCGTGGCGCTCCCCAGCGCGCCCGCCCCCGACGCCCCGGACGATGGTCGGTCAAACGGCGAAGCGCGATACGATATTGCTGGCGCGCGCGTCCTCGTCGTCGACGACGACGTCGACGTGCGGCAATCGGTGGCGCGCCTGTTGTCGAGATCCGGTGCGCTCGTCCGCGAGGCCCCCGATGGCGAATCGGCACTGATGCAGCTTGCATCGCCCGATGGGGCGATGACCGATCTCGTGCTCCTCGACCTAACGATGCCCGGGATGGGCGGACCGGCCACCTTGTCGACGATGCGGGCGCGCGGGATCACCACACCAGTGATCATCGCCAGCGGCTATTCGTCGGAACACCTCAGCGTGGACGACGGCGAGATTCGCTTCGTGCAGAAGCCGTTTCGCGGCGACGAACTGCGGCGCATCGTCGCCGAGGTGCTGAAGCGGCGGCGGCAACCCGCCGTGACCGGGCTCGACGCGCCCGCAGCGCGCGGTTAGCCGACCGACGCATCGGCGTCGGTCCGTCGTGCCATCAGCGTCAGCACCTCGTCCGCCGTGATGGGGCGGCCGAAGTGATAGCCCTGCCCGGATTCGCAGCCGAGTTCTCGCAGGCGAGCGCATTGCGCGGCGTCCTCGATCCCCTCGAAGACCGTCGTCAACGACAGTGTGCGCGCCAGCGCAAGAATGGTCCGGATGAGGGCCATGCTCTCCGCTGCTCCGTCGCGCAAGCCATCGGCGAAGACGCGATCGATCTTGAGAAGGTCGACCGGGAACCGCTGCAGATACGCCAGCGAGGAGTAGCCGGTCCCGAAGTCATCGATGGCGAGGCGAACGCCCAGCGCCTTGAGCGCGACGAGTCGGTCCAGCGTGCACGCCGCGTCCTGCATGACGGCCGTTTCGGTGATCTCCAGGACGAGCAGTTCGGGTGCAAGTCGCGTTTCGCGGAGGATCGCGTCGACATCGGACACGATGCCTTCGCGGGCGAGCTGCCGGCCCGAGAGGTTCACCGTGATCGCCACGGGTTGAGCGGCGCTCTCCTCGTTCCATCGAACGGCCTGGCGACACGCCTCGCGAAGTACCCAGCGTCCGAGCGCGATGATGCTCCCGTTCTGCTCAGCCACGGGAATGAACCAGTCCGGAGGCACGGCGCCTCGCTTTGGATGCTGCCAGCGCGCGAGCGCCTCGAGCGCGGTGACGCGTCCGCTCGCCAGGTGCACGATCGGTTGGTACGCGAGGTGGAACTCGGCGGGCGCCGGGGTGCGCGCCCCAAATGCGGGAAAGCGTGCGGTGTTGTGGAGGCGCGGACGATCGACGAGTTGGCAGCGAGCGAGCGCCTGTTTGAGATCCGTCTCCATCGTGACACGGTCGAGTGCGGCGTCGTGCATCGCCGGATCGAAAACCGCCCACCGCCCTCGCGACACGAGCTTGGCGTCGTACATCGCCAGGTCGGCGTTGCGCAGCAATTCTTCCGTCCCTTCGCTTCCCGAATACACGGCGACGCCGATGCTCGCGCTCGGCGTCACCGAATGCGCACCGGGGAGCGAGAGAGGGCGCCGCAGCGAACCGATGATCCGGTCCAGGAGCGCTTCGATCCCGCCGTGATCATCCACGTTCTCCAGCAGCACCGCGAACTCGTCGCCTCCGAGTCGCGCGACCGTGTCCGATCCGCGCGTCGCGCTCAGGAGTCGATCGGCGACGGACTTGAGGAGCAGGTCGCCCGCCGCGTGTCCCTGCGTGTCGTTCACATCCTTGAAGTTGTCGAGGTCGAGCAGCAGCAGCGTGAGTCCGTGCGGTGTACGGGACGCGCGCTCGATGGCCCGCTCGATCCGGTCGCGCAGGAGTGCCCGGTTGGGGAGGCGTGTCAGCGCATCGTGAAAGGCCTGGTGCAGGAGTTGGGACTCGAGCCGCTTGCGCTCGGAGGTATCCTGAAGCACTGCGACGATGTGCGACGACGCCGAATCGTCTTCTCTCGTTAGGCCGAGGCTCCCCCAGCGCAGGCTCCCGTCGGCACGGACGAAGCGCGCCTCGAGGCTCGTCGGCGCGCTCCCCGGGATGCGCATCCGCTCGAACAGCTCCCGCGTCGCCTCGGCATCCTCCACGTGGGCGAAGTCCGAGAGTGAGCACCCACGGAGCTCGGGGAGCGGACGACCGAGAAATCGCACGAACGCCGGGTTGGCGTGCAGGATCCGGCGATCCTGCCTGACGAGCGCGATGCCCACCGAGGCCCGCTCGAACATCACCTGCACAGGCGCGGGCGGTCCTTCCTCACCCGCCGCGCCGTGCCCGACGCCAGTAATGCGTCGCGCGATCGCAGCCGCACCCCGCCCTATCCACGCGCCCCACACCTTCGCGCGGTGCCAGGCACGTGTAGCGCGGTGGTTGGGAGCGCTCAGGACAGACGTGTCGACGAGTTTCACCAGGGGGAAGCGAAGAGGCAGTGAGTGAAAGCGAACGTCACGTTCACTGCAGTTTCCACCCCTTCTCCGCTGACCTCGCCAAAGCCTCCGCAGTATTCGAGAGTGTCGACGCGTGCGAGCCAAATCTTGAAGAAATCCAAGAGGTTCTTCGCTCGACGTCTTCCGCTGGAGACCTTTCGCGTCGTGCGCGTTCAGCGTGAGCAGGCGACTCGGGCGGTCTCACTCGCCGTCGACGGTCCGCCTCTCCCTACATCGCCTCCTTGATCCCCGAGCGAATGAGCCACCAGTTGACCGGGTAGCTGCTGACGAAGCCGGCGAGCATCGCGATCTGCATCATGAACCAGAAGACCGGGTCGGTCGGAGGGATCTCGTGACCAAGATCGCGAAGGTGACGATCGCCATCCAGCCGTACATCCCGACCTGCCACGCGGAGAGCGAGAGGATGTCGGCCTTGATCGCCGCCTTGAGCCCGTCGCCTAACGACAGGTCGCGCATCGGGGCGATGGCGTAGTACTGGAACATGATCCCGATGAGGAGCGCGAGCACGTAGTCCACCGCCCACGCCCCGAAGATCCTCATCCCGAACAGCGTGAGCGGAAATGCGAACAACACCCATTCACCGATGATATCGGCGAGGGCACACCCGCCGCCGCAGTGACTCGCCCCTAGCCCGACCTGTTGCCAGAACGGCTTCTTCTTTCCCGGTGGCGTGTCGCCGCGCGCCCTGGCCTGCTCCACCACGGCGCGTGTCGAGAGCCGACCGACGGCGAAGTACGCCGCGAGTGCCAAGGGACCAGCGTAGAGCGCGGTCATCGGCCAAACGAGGTTCATGATCCACATGTGTTGGCGATGGCCGTTGGCGATGTCCGTGACAATCCAGACGCCGCAGAACGCCGCCACGAGGAGCGAGAGCACCGCAAGCGAATGCAGCCAGGGCGGAATCACGGCGCGCATCCAGGCGTCGCACCGCACCCGCGAGTCGCGCGGTGCCGTCGCCGCAGGAAGGATGGTGTCATACTGTCGATACCCTGCGCGTCCCCTGCGTTCCGGTGCGCGCCGGATACCGACGACAGATCACCGCCGTGCTCGCATTGCGCGCGATACGCGCGCCACTCTCCCCCGTTCGCCACGAACCGCCCCTCGACTCGACGTCATGGACATCCGCCGGGCGTCGGCTCCCTACCCCTCGGCACGCAACGCCTCGGTTGGGTCGATTCGCAGCGCGCGGCGCAACGGCACCGCGCATGCCGTCACCCCCACCACGAGCATGAGCGCGTCGGCACCGAGCAGGATCAGCACCTGGCGCGCCGATCCGAGTCCACCGAGCGCCGCGAGTGCCGAGCCGACGACGACACCGAGCCCCACCTGAAGAAAAGCGCGCGAGAAGATTCCGGCGACGATCCGACCTGCGCCGGCGCCTAACGCGGCGCGAATCCCGATCTCGCGCGTGCGCCGCGCGACGGTGAAGGACATGAGCGAATGAATGCCCGTCGCCGAAAGCAGCAGGACGATGAACCCCACCAACCACGCCACGGCGGTGAGGATCCAGTTGAGCTTCGCCTCACCACCCCCCGCCAGGGCGAGTGGCTTCACCTCGGACAGCTGGATCGTCGGATCGGCCTCGGCGGCCAGCGCGCGCACCCGCGTCGCGAACGCGTCGGGATCGCGCACCCGCACCGCGAGTTGTCCGGCACGTCCAACGACGGGAAGCGACGGCATGTACATGGCCGATTGCTCCTGCGGCTCGGGGAGTTGCCACCCGAAGTCCTCCACCATCCCGACAATCTCATACCATCGGTCGCCGGCATAGGCGTCGATCTCGCCGCTCACGATGCGCACCCGCTGTCCGATGGGATTGCGGTTGCCGAGCACGTAGCGCGCGAACGATTGGTTCACGATCATCACGCGGTCGGACGCGTAGTCGCTCTCGACGAAGTCGCGCCCGGCGACCACCGACGTCCCGAACGCCTTGAAGTAGTCGCCCGCGACCTTCACCAGCGTACTTCGCCGGATGCCGCTGGTCAGCGGGACGGTCGCACTGTCGACCTCGATCGTGTACTTGAACTGATCCTCGACGGGGAGTCGGTCCGCGAATGCGACGCCCTGGATTCCCGGCTCCTCGCGGAGCCGCTGCTGCAGCGCGTCCACTGCGCGCCGCGAGCGCGCATCGAAGGCGGCCGAGTCGAGCACGTAGTTCTCGCGATCGATTCCCACGTTCGCGATGAGGAATTGCTCGGCGCCGATCCCTTCGGCGCGCTGGTTGAAACGGTTGGACTGAAACGCCCCGCCAGCCGCGATCGGCAGGAAGGCGACGGTGATCGCCACCTGTACAACGATCACCGCGGTCCAGAACCCGCCGAACCGCAACCCCGCGCGAGCCGCCCCCTCGTTGCGCATCGCATCCTGCACGTTGATCCGCGTCACCCGCAGCGCCGGAAGGACGCCCACGATTGCCGCTCCGATGAGCGTAAGCACGCAGGCGTACAACATCGTGCTGAAGGAAAGGGAATCATCGATCCAGAAGGGGAGCGCATCGCTCGCGGCGAGCTGTCCCACACCGAGTCGCAGCGCAAGCTTGGCGATCGCGAGCCCGACGATCGTCGCAAGGCTCGCCAGCACCAGCGCCTCGACGAAGAGCTGCGAAATGATCCGCGCGCGACTCGCACCGAGCGCCGAGCGAACCGTGATCTCCCAGCCACGGGTAGCCGTGCGCGCGAAGACCAGCGTCGCCACGTTCGTACAAACGATGGCGAGCAGCAGCAGGAAGACGACGTTCACCGCGTACATCATGTTGCGGATGATGAGCATCTCGCTTCCGCCGACCGGCTTGGCATACCGCGTGACCATCGGCCGCAGGTGCTCATGGGTCGACGGACTCTCGGCGGCGTTGCGTGCGGCGATGGTCTCGAGCTCGCTCCGGGCATCGGCGATCGTGCGTCCGTGGGCGAGACGGCCGAAGACGGCGATCGACGGACCCGTGCGCGGGGGCACGATCGCGCCGTCGGTTCTTAGGGGAGCCCAGATGCGATGCCGCACCGGGAAGCCGAAGCCGCGCGGCATCACGCCCACGACCGTCGCGGTGAGAGAGCCAAGCTTGACCGATCGCCCGATGACCGCAGGGTCGCTGTCGAACCGCGCGCTCCACACAGCGTGCGACAGAACGACCACCGCCGGCTCGGCGGCTTCTTCGTCGCGCGCCACGAGGGTGCGGCCGAGCAGGGGGGGCGTCCCCATGAGGGTGAACGCGTTGGCCGTCACATCCGCGCCGTAGACGGGCTCCACCCGTCCGTCCTCGGTCGTGAGGTTGCGCTGAAACGAGACGGCCGCGCCGACGAGATCGAGCGACGTGAGCTCCGAGCGCCACGCCGCGAAGTCGTGCAGGATGCGCGACTCGGGTGAGGAGCGGCTCGCGTCCCACGCGCCGAGGGTGACGACGCGCTCCGCATCTGGGAGAGGGAGGGAGGGATTCTGCCACTTGCTGAGCGCCTCGAAGTAGAGGGCCCCCAGCGCAATTGCGACGGCGATGGCGAGTGTGCCGACGGCGGTGAGGCCTGGATACCTGGCCAGTATTCGGAGCCCGACCTTGAAGTCGAGCGCCGAAAAGCGGATGGCGCGTACGCGAGAGGGGAGCCGCGGAAGCATGGGTCCTCAAACGAGTGCGAAGTACTCTACACTGTAAAGTACTTGAGACTCTTACGCCAGTGCGCTACCGCCGGTTTCCGCCGTCCGGTCTCAGCCGATGGCTCGGGCGCCTCGCGCAGGGAAGCGACGACGTCGCCCCCCGCGCGCCAACTCACCCCGCAGTCAGACCCCCACCTCGGCCTCCTCCCCCTTCTCCGCCTCGTTGATCACCTTCTGCGCCGCGTCGTGCGGCATCTGCTCATAGCCATGGAAAGAGCGCCGATAGCTCGCGTGCCCATGCGTGAGAGAACTCAGGTCCGTCGCGTACAGGTGCAACTCGGCCTGCGGCACGTGCGCCTTCACCGTCGTGAGTCCCCCTTCGACCGAGTCGGAGCCGAGGATGTGTCCGCGTCGCCCGGAAAGATTCCCCATCACGTCGCCGAGGTAGTGATCCGGCGTGGTGATCTCCACCATGTCCAGCGGCTCGAGAAGAATCGGGCGGCACTTGGGTGCGACCGCCTTGAAGGCGAGGATCCCCGCCATCTTGAACGACATTTCGTTCGAGTCGACGGAGTGATACGAGCCGTCGAACAGCTCGACCTCGAAGTCCACGAGCGGATAGCCGGCGAGGATCCCGCGCGCCGATGCCTCCTGGATCCCCTTGTCGATTGCCGGCCTGAATCCCGACGGGATCACGCCCCCGACGATCTTGTCGATGAAGTGGTAGCCATCGCCGCGAGGGCGCGGCGCCATCCGCACCCAGCAGTCGCCGAACTGCCCGCGCCCGCCGGACTGCTTCTTGTGCCGCCCTTGCCCGTCGGCGCTCGCCGTGAGTGTCTCGCGATAGGCGATGCGCGGGCGCGTGAGCTCGGCCGAGACGTTGTACTTCCGCCGCAGCTTGGCGAGCGACACGTCGAGGTGGCGCTCCCCTAACCCGGAAATGATGGTCTCGTGCGTTTCGGCGTTGTAGTGCGTCTGGAACGTCGGGTCCTCGTCGTGCAGGCGGTGCAGCCCCTGCTGCAGCTTGTCCTCGTCGTTGCGCGTGGCCGCATGCACCGCGAACTCCACCACCGGCTCGGGGAAGGTGATCTGCGGCATGCGCACCGGATGGTCTCGCGTCGAGAGCGTGTCGTTGGTGTGCGTGTTCTTGAGCTTCGCCACGCACCCGATGTCGCCGGCATGCAGCACGGCGACCTCCTGACGGTCCTTCCCCTGCGCAATCGACAGGTGCCCCACCTTCTCGACCCCGTCACGCGTGGCGTTGTAAACCTCCTGCCCGCTGGTGATGCTCCCCGAGAAGATGCGGAAGAACGAGACCTCGCCCACGTGCGGCTCGCTGTGCGTCTTGTAGACGAGCGCGGCAAACGGGTTCTCGTCGACCGCGTGGATCTCGACGGTGTGATCCCCCTCGGCGCCCTTGAAGGCGTGCAGCTCTTCCATCTCGAAGGCCGACGGCATCAGCTGCACCAACTCGCTCAGCATGGCGTGCACGCCGATCACATACTCGGCCGAGACGGCGAAGAGCGGGAAGAGGTCCATCCGCTTCATCGCCTCCTTCATCCCCTGGATCGCCTCGTCGCGTCCGATCTCGATCCCCTCGAGATAGCGCTCGAGGAGTGCGTCGTCGCTCGCCGAGATTGCCTCGATCATCTCCTGGTAGTAGGTGTCGAAGCGCTCCTTGCACTCCGCGGGAATGTCGGCCTCGGTGTATTCGCCCGTTCGCGTTCCCGGCGTGTAGAGGTAGGCGCGACGCGTGAAGAGATTGATCACTCCGCGAAAGTCGCTTCCCTCGCCGATCGGGATCTCGACCGGAACCACCTTGTTCGTGAGCCGCTCCTTGACCTGCTGGTAGACGCGATCGAAATCAGCGTGCTCCTTGTCCATCAGCGACACGACGAAGAGAACCGGATCGCCGCGCGAGACCGCCTCCTTGAACATCTTCTCGGTCCCGACCTCGACGCCCGACTGCGCGCTCACGACGCAGATGGCTCCGTCAGCTGCAGCGAGCCCGGCGATCGCGTCGCCGTGGAAGTCGAGGTACCCTGGTGTATCGATGAGATTGATCTTCGTGTCCATCCACTCGGCGTAGGCGTTGCCGAGGCTGATCGAGTAACCCCGTTCGGTCTCCTCTGGGGTGTAGTCGGTGAGGGCGGTGCCTTCCTTGATGCTGCCGTGGCGCTTACTGGTTCCGGACACGAAAGCCAGCGCATCGACCAAGGTGGTCTTGCCGCTGGCTCCGTGTCCGACTACCGCCACGTTGCGAATGTCCGTTGCGAGATATTCACGCATGAATGGGTCTCCCATGGTGAAGCGTTGGCATGTGGGAGACTTGTCCCGTGGGTCTGGCTCCGTCAAGAAGCGAGTGCCTGATTGAGCACCGGGCCCGTGCGGATCGACGCGGCGCGGTACGCGACACGGCGACGATCTCTGGCTAGTGGAGCGCCGCAGCGAGGCGCGGGAAACTGACGCGCGTGGGAATCGTCGGGCGGAAACGAGAACGCGGGCCGTCCCGAGTGGGACGACCCGCGTAGCAACACTCTGACAGGGCAGTGTGGTCGCTCAGTCTCCGTCGTTGTCGTATTCGATGCCGTCGGCCTGGCGGTAGCTATCGAGGAGCGCATCGATGCGTGCGCCAGCACCAGCAGGAAGAACCGCTTGCGGAGCCAACGAGAAACTGATCGCTCGGCGGGTCCCTTCGGGCCAGTCGGGCATCAGCAGGCCAGCCACCAGTCGGCGGATGGCCGCACCTGATTCCACGAGCAGACGCTCGGCCGTCCGCTGCAGCGTCGCAAACGGAATGGCGAGGTCGTTCGTGATGAGGTGACCCGTGGCATCGTCCCGCCACGCAGCGTCGCCAACGGCGCCACGTTCCGGCCAGAGTGCCACGTGGCGGATCGTCGCCAGACGCTCTCCAGGCTCTCGCTGCGCTTCGACCGCCGCCGCCAAGGCGAGTGCCAACGACTCGGGAGTGGCATCTCCGAAGAGGGTCACCACGTCCCGTGAAGGGCGCTCAGAGTTGAGCGGTGAAGGTACGGAGTTCACGTGCGCGAGCACCGTCGAGTGTTCGGGGCGATCCTCGAGCAGTACGAGGACGTCCATCTCCCCTCCATCTCACTGACTTCGCTTTCGGCGTCCCGACGACAGGCCGATGTGTCCGCCGCAGTAACCGGAGCCGAAGTCCTTAAACAGTGTGACCCCACAAGCACGCAATCGGACACAACCCCAACATGACGTTCCGATTACGTGACAAAGGCTCGGGGATTCTCCGGCTGTGCCGGAATCAGCGTCCTTCGCGTGTGAGCACCACTCCCGCAATGAACGCACCAGCGAGGAGGGCGAGGAAGAACGCGGTCTGTGCCGAGGTGAGCGCGGCGAAGGCGACGGCGCCAAGTGCGCCGGGAACGAGCGTGCTCGCGAGCGCGCCGAGGAAGAGGACGAAGAGGAGCGCGCCGGCGGCGAGCGCCGTGCCGTGCAGGCGTGTCGCGAGCACGCTGAAGCAGATCCCCCAGAGAATCATCCAGAGCACGTGCGCCACGCCGCCGACGACGAGCGCCAGCGCGACGGGGGGCGCTCCGAGCCGCCACGTCTCGAGGAGCGCACGCCCGCCCAGCTCGAACGGGAGCGCGGCGGCCTGGTGTCGAAGCCCCAGTCCTATCAACGCTCCCGCCGTCGTCGCCCCCCCGAGGAGGCCGATGGGAAACCCGGATCGAAGTCGGTCGGTCAGCACATGCGAAACAAATCTTGAGGTCACCCGTCACTCAAGGGGGATGGTCAACGCTTGCTTAGCTCGGACTTCGGCATTATGACTCAAGGCGTCTTAATCCCTAAATCTCCAATGGAAGCCTCCACAAGCGCGCAGCAGGCGTCGATCCTCGTGGTGGAGGATCGTCGCGAAGTCCTCGACGTGTTGCAGCGGACGCTCGCCGACAATGGCTATCGGGTCATCACGGCCATGGACGGCGACGCCGGGCTGCGACTCGCCCTCGATGAACAGCCGGCGCTCGTCATCCTCGACATTGGACTTCCCAAACGAAGCGGCCTCTCCGTCGCGCAGGAGCTGCGCTCGCGCGCCTTTACCGCGCCCGTGCTGATGCTGACCGCGCGCGACACGGTGAACGACAAGGTCCAGGGCTTCGAGGCGGGGGCGGACGACTACCTGTCGAAACCGTTCGACTACGATGAACTCCTCGCGCGCGTTCGCGCGCTCCTTCGTCGCTCGGCGATGGTCAACGAGGAAACGCTCCTGCGCGTCGGCGACCTTACGATCAACCCGCTCACACGAGACGTGGTGCGCGGCGAGCGCTCGATCTCGCTCACGCAGAAGGAATACGCGCTCCTCGAATACCTCGTGCGCCACGCCGGGATGCCGGTCACGCGCGATCAGATCTCGGAACACGTCTGGAAGCAGGACTTCGATCCGACCACCAACATCGTCGACGTCTACATCAACTACCTGCGCAAGAAGATCGACCTCGACGCCGACAAGGCGCTGGTGCAAACGGTCCGCGGCGTCGGCTACATGCTCAAGGGCGATTGATCGGTGGTCGCCGCCGGCGACCGCACTCCGGACGAGAGAAAAAAACCCCATCCCCGCCAGCTGCAACTGGCGGGGATTATCGTTGGCGAATGCTTCAGTTTGGCACGATGGCGGTGCGGCCAGCGGCAGAGGGAGCCGGACCCACCGGAACCAGTTCGCTCTCGATCGTTTGTCCGCGCCCGACCCGGGCTGTGACGCGGGCGTCCTGACGTCCGGAGCGACCGTTAGAACAGCGCGTCGTCGACGTCCGAGTCGCTCGCTCCGCCTTCCGACGCGCCACCGCTGCCTGCAGCGCCAGCCGCCGGCACCGGCGCCCCCGCCACCTCCAGCGCGGCGAATGGATCGAAGTCACCCACGGCAAGCCCCGACGAGATGTCGGTGCGCTCCTCGAGCCAGAGCGAGACGAAGAACGTGTCGCCGTTCGCGGTCTTGAACCAGGATGCCGCGTCCCACTCCTTGTCGGTGTCCTTCATTGTGCAGGACTTGTCGATCTCCGGCAGCGAGATGTGCAGGTCGAAATCGCGCTCGAGCAGCGCCGCGCGCGCGCGCCCGCCGATCGTATTGCTGAATTCGCCGAAGACGTCGAGTGCGCCCGTGTCCAGCGTGGCCTCGCGGCGGAGCACCTTGCTCGCCAGTCGCTCGGCGTCGCCACGATTGCAGGCGATCAGGACGTGCAGCTTCTCCGTCTCGCCCGTGAGCACGATGCGCCCGGCGACACCATCCGTGATCTTCCGCCCGCCGGTCGCGACCGTCTCGACATCCTGCCCCGACATCACGCCGAGCGTCTGCCGCGTCCCCGTCACCATCCACTTGCTCCCCTCGTCGCGGAGGTGCTTGCGCAGCTTCTCCACTGGCGAGGAGCCCCTGAGCAGGGTGCGGCGCAGCTCGGCGACAAAGGTGTCGGGGACAAACGATCGGCGGATGATTCCAGTGAAGTGTCGCGCCACATTCGGCGCAACCCTGCTGTTGTCGGTGACCAGCCAGAAGCTCGGAATCCCCGTCTTCGCCTCGATCGCCAGCCTGCTGAGGAGGTTCGCCACCTGCACTTCCGACACCAGCGGCAATCCTTCGGCGACCATCACCGTCGTCGGCTTGATTTCCGAGTCCTGGAAGACGCGCAGCGCGTGCGCGCCGGAAATCGCCTGCATGACGGTGAATTCGCTCTCGAGGATCGGGACCGCGAACTGGCGGAAGTTCGGATCGGCGTCGACCACGAGGAGCGTCTGGTGTCCTTCGGCCCCCTGGCGCTGCCGCCAGCCGGCGTTCTGCGCGATCACCTTCTTGAAGCGGTCGTGCACCTCGCCCGGACGCAGCGGCTTGAGGATGTAGTCGGCGATCCCGAGCGAGACGAGCTTCGTGATCTCGTCCTTGTCCTTGACCGACGACATGCACACGATCGGCATCATGCTGTGCGACTTGGACGCGCGCACCGCCTCCACCACCGCGAGCCCGTCGATCATGGGCATCTGCAAGTCGGTGAAGAGGAAGTCCGGATCCTCCGACTCGATCAGCTCGAGCGCCTCGACGCCATTGTTGGCCTCGATGATCTCGTACGACATGTGCGTGAGAATGCGCTTGAGGATCTCGCGCGTGACGAGATCATCCTCGGCGACCAGGATCTTCATGAGTTCTGCAAGGGCCCGTCGTGCGGCCGAAAGTGAATGGGACTCTGCTTACCGAGTATCGGCCGCTCCCACCCAATCCCCAACGTGCGCCCTAGAACAGCTCGATGTCTCCCTCGTCGAGCGACTGCTGCTGCACCGCCTTGCGCTCCCACTCGGTCGCGCGCGAGTTGAGTTCGGCGACGCGCGACTCGACCTCCACGAACTCGTCGAACGACATTCCGACCACGTTCCCCTTGATCCCCGCCCGCAACACCGAGGCGTCGCGACTCAGCTCGTCGAGCCAGGCGAGGCGCCTGTCGACGTGCTGCAGGAGTTGGGTCGCCATGTCTTCGAATTGCAGGCTCTGCACCACGAGTACCGCGCCGCGCGAAATCTCGCCGGCCAGCGCGTGGATCTCGGCCGCCGACGGGGCATCGGTCTCCTGCTTGAGGTTCGCGGCGAGTACTCCCTGCTCCCGCGCCTGACGCACCATCAGCTGGAACGCCTGACTGAGCTTTCCGGTCGCGTCGACAAGGAGCGAGCGGAGTTGCTGCAGGTCGTGCAACGTCGACGTGAACTGCAGGTCGAGCGAGGAGAGCACCGACCCTTGCAGCTGCGAGAGGCGGGAGGCCATCTCGGTTGGGTCGACCGCGGGCAACGGGGGAGACGATTCGGGAGACATCGCGCGTGGACTAGGAGAGAACAGCAGGGCGTCCTGGGCGAATGCCGGGCGCTCGACGGAGATGGCGGAGCGCGTTAGGGGACAACCTTCGCGATCACCTTGAGCAGCATCTCCGGGTTGAACGGCTTGACCAGCCACCCCGTCGCGCCGAGCGCCTTCGCCTGTTCCTTCATCGCCTGCTGCGATTCCGTCGTCAGCATGAGGATGGGCACCGTCTTGCAGCTGTCGAGCGTCCGCACGTTCTTGATGAACGTGAGCCCGTCCATGACCGGCATGTTCAGGTCGGAGATGATGAGGTCGACCGACTTCCCGGAGAGGGCGTCGAGCCCTTCCTGACCGTTCCCCGCCGTGACCGCCTCGAAGCCGGCCTCCTTGAGCGAGTACGACACCATCTCCCGCATGGTGGTGGAATCGTCGACGACCAGCGCTGTCTTGCCCATCTGATGGATGCGTTAGGGTGAAGGTCGCGCGCCCGGGCGTGTCACCCGTGTCACGCAGCAATGACGAGTGGCGTCGGTGGCGTCGGTGGCGTCGGTGGCGTCGGCCGCAGCGTGGTGCAATGCGGCCGCCGTGTCGGCGTTTCCCCGTCGTTCGCGGCGAGCCCGAGCGATGTGATTCTTCTCGGAGTGTCGGCGCGTCGCGACGAGTCCTTGAGTCCGGTCGCCCGTGAGCTTGCTCACGCGATTAACGCAGCACTGCACCCTGCGTCCAATCCCGTACGACCCGATCCGGGAGTCCCGCCGATGCCACTACCGCAGACCCGTCTGATTTTCGTCGCGCTCGCAGTGTCCGGCGTCGCGGCCACCACGGGAGGCGAGAGGATTGTCGCGGCGCATCCGGGTCACCTGTCTCAGATCGGGCAATCGCGCCAGACCGCAACGTCAAGTGCAGGGTTCGCGACATCGGCGCGCGCAGGGTTCGCGGCATCGGCGCGCGAACTCACGCTCGACGAGCAGGTGCAGCACGTGCTGTCGCGGCTCGCCTTTGGCGCGCGACCGGGTGACGTGGCGCGCGTGCGAGCGATGGGGGTCGACAGGTGGATCGCGTCGCAACTGAATCCCCGGCGCATCGATGACCGCGCGATGGACGATGTGCTCGCGCACTTCCCGACGATCGCGCGTTCCACCGGCGAGTTGCTGCGCGATTTTCCTCGTCCGGGCGTGCTCGTCGTGCAGCAGCGACTCCGCGGCGACAGCCAGATGGGGCGCGCCGATTCGCTCGCGCTCCGCCAGGCGGCGCGACAGAACCGGCAGTTCGTTGGTGAGCTGATGGCCGCGCGCGTAGCGCGCGCCGTGGGGAGCGAGCGTCAGCTGCAAGAAGTCATGACCGACTTCTGGCTCAATCACTTCTCCGTCTTTGTCGGCAAGGGACAGGAGCGCTACTACCTCCCTGCGTACGAACGCGAGACGATTCGCCCGCATACGCTCGGGAAGTTCCGCGACCTGCTCGGCGCGGTGGCGCACAGCCCGGCCATGCTCTACTACCTCGACAACGTGCAGAGCGTCGCCGACAGCGGGAGCCCCAGCTTGGCGTCGCGCCGCGACGTGCAGCGCCGCCGCCGGCTGCAAGGTGCAATCAGACGTCGCGCCTCGCAGATGAGCGAGGAGCAGCAGACGCGGCTCGAAGCGCTGCAGGCAAGGCGCCCCAAGGGGCTCAACGAGAACTACGCGCGCGAGCTGCTCGAGCTGCACACGCTCGGCGTCGACGGCGGGTATACGCAGCACGACATCATCGAGGTCGCGCGCGCACTCACCGGATGGACGATTCGTCCGGCGCGCTTGGGGAATCCGGAGTTCCTCTTCAACGCTGCGTCGCACGACGCCGGCGAGAAAGTGGTGTTAGGCAAGCGACTCAAGGGCGGGCGCGGCATCGAGGACGGGGAGGACGTCCTCGACATCATCGCGCGTCACCCGTCGACCGCGCACTTCATCGCGCGCAAGCTGGTGATCCGCTTCGTGAGCGATTCGGCGCCGCCCGTCCTCGTCGAGCGCGCAGCCGAAACGTTCCGCAAGACCGATGGCGACATTCGCGAAGTCGTGCGGACCATCGTCACGTCGCCCGAGTTCTTCTCGCGTGACGCGTACCGCGCGAAGCTCAAGTCGCCGTTCGAGGTGGTGGTGAGCGCGGCGCGCGCGGTGGGGGCGTCTCCCGATACGACGCCGATCTCATCGCTCATGGTCGCCCGACTCGGCGCACCGATCTACGGGCACCAGGCGCCTAACGGGTGGCCAGAGACGGGCGAATCGTGGATGAACACGGGAGCGATCCTGCAGCGCATCAACTTCGGGCTCGCGGTGGCGGGGAATCGCCTCCCGGGGGCGCGCCCGCGCACGTGGAACGCGTACGACTCGTTGCGCGCGGCATCGCGCGACGCGCAGGTGGCGGGCGTGATCGACGCCTTCCTCGGGGGACAGGCGTCGTCGGAAACGCGCGAGATCCTGGCGACAGGGGAGAATCCGTTCCTCACGCGCGAGCGCGATTCGAGCGCGACGGTGAGCGATGAGATGGTGCTCGATGGCCTGGCGGGCGATTCGGGGAGGATGCGCGCCGCCGTCTCCAGCGGCAGCGCCGGGATGCGCGAGGCGCGCGAGGCGCGCCAGACGCAGGCGTCGGGGGAGGCGCGAGCGACGGGAAATGCGCGTGATGCCGGCGGCGGAGTGGCGGGGACGATGCGCGACGCGGGGCCCCCCCCCCGCGGGAATGATGGTGCCGAACCACCGACCGTGCAGTACCAGAATCGCGCGGACCGGCGCGCCGCATTGCGCACTCCCGCGTTTCCGCAGGCCCCACGTCTCTCCGGACTCGACCAGATCATCGGATTGGCGTTAGGCAGTCCCGAGTTCCAGCGCCGGTAGTCGTCCGTCTTCTGCTCGGTCACGCCCTGCGGCCGCCGCCGAGGACGGCCAAGCGGGCAACGATTTGTGAAGGGACCGTAGCCTTTTCACTCGCTTTCTGAGGCCTGTATGCAGCGCCGAGTGTTCGTGAAGTCTGGTGCACTCGCCCTGGTGACCATGGGGCTGTCGCCGTCGTTCCTTCGCCGCACCGCGTTCGCCGCCGAGTTGCCGCGCGCGCAGAAGGGGAAGGTGCTCGTCTGCCTGTTCCAGCGCGGCGCGGCGGACGCGCTGAATGTCGTCGTCCCGCACGGGGAGCGTGCGTACTATCGCCTGCGCCCCAACATCGGGATTGCGCCCCCGTCGGCGGGCGATGCGGCGAGCGCGCTCGACCTCGACGGCTTCTTCGGGCTGCATCCCTCGCTGGCGTCGCTCCAGCGTCTCTATCGTGACGGCTTGCTCGCCCCGATCCACGCGGTGGGGAGCCCGAGTGCGACGCGCTCGCACTTCGACGCGCAGGACTACATGGAGTCGGGAACTCCCGACCTCAAGGCGACGCGCGACGGGTGGCTCAACCGCTACCTCGCCGTGTCGGGGACGTGCGAGGAGTGCCATCCCACGCCGTTCCGCGCCGTGGCGATGACCGCGCAGACGCCGCGCATTCTCGACGGACCGGCACCGGCGGTGGCGATGTCGTCGTTAGGCGAGTTCAGCGTGCGGGCGACGGGATCGTCCGTCGACCGGCTCGAGGCGCTCTATCGCACCGGTTCGGCCGACCTGGTGCACGCCTCGGGGCAGGAGATGTTCGACGCGGTGAAGATGCTCCGGAGCGCGAACCCGCAGCGGTATGCACCGCAGAACGGAGCCGACTATCCGCGATCGCAGTTCGGGCAGCGACTGCGCGAGATTGCGCAGCTCATACGCTCCGATGTCGGGATGGAGGTCGCGTTCGCCGACGTGGGCGGCTGGGACACGCACGTGAACCAGGGGGGCGGGACCGGGCAGCTGGCTACCAGGCTTCGCGACTTCGGCGACAGCATCGGAGCGTTCGTCACCGATCTGGGCGACCGGATGGACGACGTGGTGATCCTGACCATGTCGGAGTTCGGCCGGATGGCGCGCCAGAACGGGACTGGAGGGACGGACCACGGTCACGCCGGGGCGATGTTCGTGATCGGTTCGCAGGTGCTGGGGGGGAAGGTGCACGGGCGCTGGCCAGGGCTCGAGCAGGAGCAATTGTACGAAGGTCGCGACCTTGCGCTCACCACCGACTTTCGCGCCGTCTTCTCGGAAGTCCTCGCGCAGCATCTTGGGGCGACCGATCTCTCGCGCGTCTTCCCGGGCTACGAGTCGAAGCGGCTGGAGTGGCCGGGGGTGCTCAAGACGGGATAGGAGCGCCTGCTCGGCTCTCGAAGAGCTGACGGCGGGGGGGAGGCCCGTGCATGGCAGCCGGTGCGTTCAGGGCCGTGCGCGACGCCCCGTACGTGGCGGCAGGGGATCAGCTCACCCCGTCGCGATCCCGAACTCGCGGATCTGCGCCGGCGTCAGATTTCCACCGCAGAGGATCGTTGCGACGCGGGAGCCGGCGAAGCGCTCCGGGTCGGCAAGGAGTGCGGCGACCCCCACGGCCCCCGCCGGCTCGACGAGCGTCCCGAGATGCGAGAAGAGGAGCCGCATCGCATCGATCGTCCCCTCGTCGGGGACCAGAACAATGTCGTCGACGAGGTCCTGAATGTCGGCGACCGCCTCGGGAATCGGGACGCGGACGGCAATTCCGTCGGCGATTGTATCTGCGCTGTCTGTTTCTATCGCTCTTCCATGGCGCCAGCTGAGCGCCATCGAAGGAGCATTTTGGGCGCACACTGCGACGATACGCGTCGATGGTCGCTCGTCCTTGAACCATGCCGCGACACCAGCCAGAAGCGCCCCATTCCCGAGCGGAACCAGCAGCGTGTCGATCGCATCGCCCCACGCCGCCAACTCCACCCCGATGGACCCCGCCCCCTCGCTGATCGCGACGTCGCGCCCGTCCTCCACGTAGCGCGCCCCGGCGTCTCGCGCGTACGCCTTCCCCGCCGCCTTGGCCGCGTCGAAGTCCTGGCCGACAAGCCGCACGTCGCCACCGAGCGCCCGCATCCGGTCGACCTTGAGCGGGTTGGCGTTCACGGAGGCAAAGATCGTCAGCGTACGCCCCCGCCGTCGCGCCGCATGCGCCAACCCCTGTCCGAAATTCCCCGCCGAGGCGCAGACGAGCGGCGCCGGGTCGTCACCGAGTTCGCTGACGAAGAAGTCCGCCCCCCGCCCCTTGAACGAACGGATGGGATTCAACGTCTCGACCTTGACCACGAGATCGACGCCGAGCGCTGTCCCTAACGACTCCGCGCGGAACTGCGGCGAGTGCAGGAAGACCGGGCCGATGGTGGGGGGGGCGCGG
>CAZWVG010000032.1:0-5290 GCA_964637355.1 uncultured Gemmatimonadaceae bacterium | reverse complement strand
CGCCCTCTGTGCGCCGGCCGGAGCCCCTGTCCCAAAGTTCGACGAGCACGCGTCCCGCCGTAAGCCGAGGGATACGCGCGGCGTAGCCGCGCACTCCCGTCCCCCGTCCCCCGTCCCCTCGCCTACCGATCGTACTTCCGCAACAGTCGCCGAAATATCCCCGCGACTCTCTCTCCCACCTGGTCCTCGACGCTCTGCATCCAGTCGTTGTCGGGATCCGGCATGTCGCACGAGTACTCCGTGGGCTCGGTCCCCGGCTTGAACCATTCCTGCCGATGATTGTCGCACCACTCCTCGGCGAGAAGCCCGGTCGCCGGGTCGATCTCGCGGGCGATGAGGCCGTCGGGGGCGCGCCAGGCGGAGCCGTCCTCGCGTTCACGCCACCCACGCCGATAGAAGTCGGCCCAGGCCGGCGCCGCGTAGCGCCCACCGCTCGCCCCCGGGCCTAACGAGCGCGGCGTGTCGAACCCGAACCAGACGCCGGCCACCAGCGTCGGCGTGTAGCCGACGAACCAGACGTCGCTCCCGTTGTTGGTCGTCCCGGTCTTCCCCGCCACCGCCCCGGTGATCCCGGCGGAGCGCACCGCGCGACCGGTCCCCTCGTCGACGACCGAGCGCAGCATCGACGTGAGCTGGAAGGCATCGCGCGGATCCATCACCGGCGTGGTCGTGACCGGCGTCGCCCAGAGCAGGCTCTTGTCGGCGCGCTCGATGCGCCTGACGAGTCGCGTCGTCACGCGCAATCCGCCGTTGGCGAACGGCGCATACGCGGTCACCAGCTCGAGCGGCGTGACTTCCACCGCGCCTAACGCGATCGCCGGCACGGCCTGGATCTGCGAGGCGATCCCGTTGCGACGGGCGCGATCGACCACCCGCGACTCGCCCACGGCGCGCGAGATGCGCACCGTGGCGGCATTCGCCGATTGGGCCAACGCCTGCCGCACCGTCACCCGCCCGCGGTACTCGTCGGCGTAGTTCGCCGGGCGCCACACGTCGTGATCGGT
The DNA here is from genome assembly GCA_964637355.1 of uncultured Gemmatimonadaceae bacterium. Taxonomy (GTDB): domain Bacteria; phylum Gemmatimonadota; class Gemmatimonadetes; order Gemmatimonadales; family Gemmatimonadaceae; genus SCN-70-22. The sequence goes on along the minus strand of CAZWVG010000032.1, from coordinate 4,286 downwards.
CTCCACCTCGACCGGATCGTCGTCGACCATCGTCGCCGGCGTGAAGCCCGCGCTCAGCGCCGCCGCATAGACAAACGGCTTGAAGGCGGAGCCGGGCTGGCGCTTCGCCGAAATCGCGCGATTGAAGCCGCCGCGCTGGTAGCGGCGGCCACCCACGAGGGCGCGCACGTCGCCGGTGCGCGGGTCGATCGCCACCATCGCCCCTTGCAGCTCGCCACCGTCGGCATCGCGCATGCGCACCGACGCCTGCCGCACGATGCGGTCGGCATTGATCCGCACGGCGCGCTCGGCGGCGTCCTGCGCCGTGAGGTCGAGCGTCGTGTAGACGACCAGCTCAGACGGCTGCTCCCCCGTGGCCCGCAGCACGGAGTCGACCACGTTGCGCACGGCGTCGAGCGCGTACGACTCGTGCGGCTGGGGTGGCGACCACTCGCGCTGGGAAATGACGAGCTTCGTGCGCCGAGCTGCTGCCACGCGTTTGGGGGAGAGATACCCTTCCTCGCCCATCAGGCCGAGCACCAGGTCACGGCGAGCCTTGGCCCGTTCGAGGTTGCGCCGCGGGGTGTAGATCGACGGCCCCTTGGGGAGCGCCGCGAGCATCGCCCCTTCGGCGACACTGAGCTCCGACGTCCGCTTGTTGAACAGGTCGCGGCTCGCCGCCTCGACGCCATAGACGCCGTTGCCGAGGTAGATCGCGTTGAGGTAGCGCTCGAGGATCTCGTCCTTGGTGAGCTGTCGCTCGAGGAGCCTCGCCAGGCGCAACTCGATCAGCTTGCGCCCTAACGAGCGCTGGAGCGCGCGATCCTCGGAGATGAAGGTGTTGCGCGCCACCTGCATCGTGATGGTGGAGAAGCCCTCGCGCACGTCGAGCGCGATCGCGTTGCGCCAGACGGCGCGGGCGAAGGCGCGGAAATCGAGCCCGGTGTGTTCGTAGAAGCGGCGGTCTTCGGTCGCGATGAACGCCTGGCGTACATGCACCGGGACGCGAGCGATCGGGACGTTGATGCGCTTGACCAGCGAGAGGCGCCCAATGAGGCGCCCGTTGCGGTCGACCACCTTCCCGCCTTCGGGAGGACGGTACGCCTTGATCGCCGCATCCGACGGACAGCCGGCGAAGCCGCACGAATACGCCCACGCATCGAACGTCGCCGCACCGACAACCAGGAGCATGACCACGGATGCGCCACGCCAGTGCTGCCGGAAGGAGAAGCGCGCGTCGAGCGACGAAGACCGATCACGATGCAGCGCGGCGCGAAGCGACTGCCAGCGCAGAGCGAGCGAGGCACGGAGCGTCATGGTGTCTCGGGGGGAGGACTGTGATTTAGATACGTCCCCCTATGCAGAAGGTTTCCCCCCACCTTGCTCGCGATAGGTCGTCTCACAACCGGTCGCCGGTCGCGCCAGCGCCGAGTGCTGACCGGAGGGCGCCGACTCTCGGGGAGATGACTGCTAGAATCGCCACCCTTTGAGCGCGCGCAGCGCCGTATCGAGTGCTTCGCGTTGCGCCGGCTGCTCGGCACGTTCGAGGAGCGATTCGTACGAGGCCACCGCCAGGTCGAGCATGTCGTAGTCTTGCTCGTTCCCGGCGACACCAGCGGCATTGTCGGCGACATTTGCGAGGGCGAGGTCATCGCCCGGAAAGCGCGCCACCACCTGCTGCCACCGGCCGACGCGCTGGCGCGCATCGGATTCGGCGAGGGCCCAGAGGTGCCACGCCCCGCGGTTCGCCGGGTCGGCCGCGATGGCGCGACTGGCGAGCGCGCCGACGACGTCGGGGCCAAGTCCGAGGAGCCAGTAGGCATTGGCCAGCATGACGAGCGCGCGGGCGTTGTCGGGCTGCGCCTCGACGACGATCTCGTACATCGGCGCGATGATTTCGGGCTCATCGCGATAGGGCTCAGCCGCAACGACGACCGCATCGGGGGTGGCCGCGCGTGCCAGCGCTTGCACGTGCTGCTTCAGGTGTGCGATGTTCGAGTGCGACCGATAGGCGTCGATGACCGCGGCCAACTCGCGGGCCAATCCTGAGGTCGGAGCATTCATGGTGGAAAGATACGCCGGATGAGCGGGACGCGTATGCGCACCCCGCCCGCGGGAAGCACGCGCCTCGGGTTGTCGTCGGAGCAGGATCCGACGCCGATCGATGTGTCGTCGCCGCGGCTCGTCTGCATCTCCACCGATGTCTACGCATCCGCCGCACTCCACGCGACGGTATCGACCATCCTCCCCGACGCGCGCGTGGAGGCCGCAGACACTTCCATCGTGCGTGGCGTTCCCGACGCCGATTGCGTCATCGTGGCCGTTGGATCGCTCTACTCGATGGGGGCATCACTGGTGCGCGAGCTGCGCGCGCGTGGCTTCGTGCGCCCGATCATCCTCGTCGTGGATGCACCGGCGGCGACCGACGAGGGGGAGCTCGCGCTCCTTGGCGTGACGTGGATCCTCGCCGAAGAAGCGCTGGCGCTCCAACTCCCCGCTGCGTTGGTCGCGCTGCTCGACGGCGAACTGCTGATGTTGGGTAGTGCAGCGAGCGCCGCGATCGCCGGTTCGCTCCGGCGGCTGCAGTCGCGCATCGCCGCGGGCGACATCGCCCGGGGGCTGCAGCACAAGCTCAATAATCCACTCGCGGCATTGCTCGCTGAGGCGCAGCTCCTGGAACTCGAATCGCTCGCTCCGGAGCACCACACCTCCGTACGGAGGATGGTGGAATTGCTCCGCCGGGTGATCGATGTGTCACGATCGATCGAGGGGATGGGAGGAGTCGCCGAAGGGTGACGATGCCGCGTCGTCGTGGGGCGCGTGCGCCCCGCGTGTCTAGGGCGTTGTTGCGTGCGAGCCGCTGAGTGGTCTGTAGGCGAGGAGCAGCTTCGCAGCTTGCGCGAATCGTGCTCCCATGCGATACTCGTGGTATCCACAGGCGGTGGTATTGCCGCCCGAGGTACTGCGTCGCATCGGCCTCTGCAAGGTTCCGGTTGCTGTCCGGAAAGTGGTCAGGCGCGAATGCGATGATGAGAAAGAGGTCTCTGGTGACGCGTGACAAATCCGCGGCGCTGGGTGACAACGAGGTCCGTGCGCAGCCTGCACGAGCCGTCCCTCTCAGGTAGAAAACCCGGTCCCCGCAATGTTGGCATCGCGTGCGTAGCACTCGATGCGTCCCGACCGCAATCGACAAAGGACACGTGTCCGTTTTTCTCGCGATGCCGAGCGACTCTTTCGCTTGCTCGCCCGCCAATCCCCATACCATCACTGTTGCATGACCGAACGTCGACGTCCCTTTCGTCGCGGCCGGAGACCGTCCACCAAGCGCCAGCAAGGTGCCGACCAGTTCGGCGAACCGAATCCGTACCGCGATGGTGACGCCGATGGCGCGCCTGGCGAGGGCGGCGCATCCGACGGCACCGACGCTCCACCGTCTCGCGAGGTGCGCAACTTCGCGCCCGACGAAGGAGCCCCTCCGAGTAGCGGACGCCAGCGCTCGAACGATGAGGGAGACGGCAACACCGAAGCGAGCGCACCGCGCGAAGCGCCGTCGCGAGAGTCGCAACCCCGAGAATCGCAGCAGCGCGAAGCCAGCCCCGGCAACGAACGACAGCCGGGGAACGAGCGACAGCCCGGTAACGAACGGCACGGGCGCCACGAGTATCAGCGCCGCGACGACGACTACGGCGGCAATCGCAACAACGGACGGCGCAACCGGCGCCGGCACGGACGCGGCAAACGCGACGGGCAGCAGCAGCAACCGCAGATTCCGGTCGTCGCCGACAGTGAAACGCTGGGATGGTTCGACGCCTCCCGCGATGGCGGTTACATCCGCCGAGCCTCCAACAGCTATCTGGCCGATTCGGGTGACGCCTGGGTTCCCGGCACACTCGTCAGGCAGCACACGCTTCGCCGTGGCGACCTCGTCGCCGCCACCACTGGGCGCGACAACCGCGGTCGCAACGTCGTCGTCGAGGTCACGCAGCTCAACGGCGTCCCCATCGCCGATATCCAGCGCCGCCCCGACTTCAGTTCGCTCACCGCGACGTATCCCGAGCGGCGCCTAACGCTGGAGACCGGGCGTCCCGCCAAGGGCGGCCCCGAGCTCACGCGTCGCGCGATCGACCTGGTCGCGCCGATCGGTTATGGACAGCGCGCCCTCATCGTCGCTCCGGCGCGTGCCGGCAAGACGATGCTCCTTCATGCGATCACCGAGGGAATCGCGATCAATCACCCCAACGCCGTGTTGCTGATCCTCCTCGTGGACGAACGTCCCGAGGAAGTGAGCGAGGCGATCTCGTGGGGGG
>CAZWVG010000031.1:0-34291 GCA_964637355.1 uncultured Gemmatimonadaceae bacterium | reverse complement strand
TGAGGTTGGTGCGCTGCTCGTCCACCTCCACTTGCGCAAAGTCGGTGTTGTACGTGAGGTCCAGCGTTAGGCTCGGCGTGAGTCCGTACTTGATGTCGGCGCCCCAATCGGCGGGGTAGCGCGCCTTGAGCTCGTTCTCGAAGTCACGCGTCGCCGATCCCAGGACGTAGGGCGTCAGCGTCGCCACCTTGCGCACCGGGACCGAGATGTTCTCCAGCGTTCCCGCCAGCGACATGCGGTACAGGTTGAACTGTCGCGGGATGAACGACCAGAACGACTCCTCGTTCTTGCGCCGGATCATGCGCGCGAGGTTGAGCCCCCACGTCTGCGTCGCTCCACTCCCGTAGCGAAGCGTCGAGAACGGGATGCGGAACTCCGCATACCAGCCGAGCGAATCCGACGAGGTCATCACCCGCCAGCTGCCATCCCAATTGAGGTTGAATCCCCCCATCGAGCCGGCCTGCGCGCGATTCTGCCCGCTCTGCAGCACGCCGCCCCCCTCGCCTTCACGGATGATCTGTCCGTCGTACTCGATCCCCGCCGGCGTCGTGGCGAAGATGAAGCCGTTCTGCCGGTCATGGTACGTGTCGAGGATGATCGCGATGTAGTCGCTGTTGGTGATCGTCCCGTCGCGCACCTTCTCGCCGGGGACGATCCCCGCGGGATCGCGGTCGAACATCCACGCGCCGATGTACAGCGCCTCGCCGTCGGTCAGGAGCCGGATCTCCGTTCGTTCCGTTACCGGCGCGCCCTCGGCCTGCTCGCGCTGCACGAAGCCGGCGAACGGCTCGCCGTCCTTCCACTCGGCGTCGTCGAGGCGACCGTCGATGACGGGTGCCGTGGTGACTACGTGCGCCGATCCCGTGCGGGGCGCTCGCAGTGCGCGGTTGTCGGCCGGGCGCGTCATCTCCTGCGCGTGGGCCGATATCGGCATCGCGCTCGAGCAGAGCGATGCCAGGACTGCGAGGCAGAGCCAGCGGTGGAGCTGCCGCGGATTAACGGTCGAACGCATCAATCGGGTCGGATGAGCGGGGGGGACGGGCGCCACGGCCGAAAGCGCAGCGACGTTCGCGCTGCCAAACTCGCGGCGTGCACCGGCATTCGGAAGTCGTGCGCGTGCCGACGATCGTATTTGACGCCCTCGCCAGCGGATGGCAGGTTGGCGCACTCCCTCGCCCACCAGGTCCCAACCTCATGGTTTCACGCCACTCGCGCATCGCGCTGCGCGCTTCTGCCGCGCTTCGATCCCTGCGTCGTCGCTGCGGGATCCGTCGTGACGCTCCGCGCGTCGTGGCGCTCCCGGTCGCACCGATCGCACTGGTCGCACAGATCGCCTCGCTCGGCTTCGCGGCCACGGTGCAGTCGCAACCGGCGCAGACGCGCACCCGCATCGCCATCACGCTCCCGGCGTCGCTCCCCGGTGGTCCTCCCGTGGCGGCAACCGGGATCGACGGGCGCCTCTTCGTGCTCTTCTCGACCGACTCGAGCGCCGAGCCACGTTATCAGGTGACATACGCTGCGGCGGCGCAGCCCGCCTTCGCCATGGACGTGTCGGGATGGAAACCCGGCGAGACGCGCACCTTCGATCCGGGCGCGTTCGGATTTCCGGTGCGTTCGTTAGGCGCGCTCCCGCGCGGGAGCTACCGCGTGCAGGCGCTGCTCACGCGCTACGAGACCTTCCATCGTGCCGACGGGACCACGGTCTCGCTTCCACCCGACCAGGGCGAGGGGCAGCACTGGAACGTGAAGCCGGGCAACCTCTACTCGGTCCCGCGCAGCGTCACCTACGATCCGGCGCGGAGCGACCGGTTGCAGCTGACGATCGACCGGGTGATTCCTCCGGTCGCCCCCTTCGTCGAAACGCCGTACGTGAAATACGTGCGGATCCGGAGTGAACGGCTGTCGCGCTTCTGGGGGCGCGACATGTTCCTCGCCGCCTTCGTCACCCTCCCGGAAGGCTTCGACACGCACCCGCAGTCGCGCTATCCGCTCGTCGTCAATCACGGCCACTTCGCCACGGCGCCGGACAACTGGCGCGAGACGCCCCCCGACCCCAACCTCGCCCCCGACTACAGCGAACGCTTCTCCCTCCCGGGCTACAACCGCATCGTGCAGGAGCAATCGTACCAGTTCTTCAAGGACTGGACGGGACCGGGATTCCCGCGCGTCCTCCTCGTCCAGGTCCAGCACGCGACCCCGTTCTACGACGATTCGTACGCGGTGAATTCGGCGAGCAATGGCCCGTACGGCGACGCGATCCAGTACGAGTTGATTCCCGAGATCGAGAAGCGCTTTCGCGGGTTAGGGGCGGGGTGGGCGCGTTTCGTCTTCGGCGGGTCGACCGGCGGGTGGGAGTCGATGGCCGTCCAGCTCTTCTATCCCGACGAGTACAACGGCGCCTGGATCGCCTGCCCCGACCCGATCGACTTTCGCGCCTACACCGTCGTCAACATCTACAGCGACACCAACGCCTACTACACGGCGGCGCGCTGGAAGAAGACCCCGCGCCCGGGACACCGGAACTATCTCGGGCACGTCGACGCCACGCTCGAGGAGATGAACCACTACGAGCTCCTCCTGGGCACCAGGGGGCGTTCGGGGGAGCAGTGGGACGTGTGGGAGAGCGTCTTCTCCCCGTTAGGCGACGACGGCTATCCGCGGCGCATCTGGGACAAGGTCACCGGGAAGATCGATCCCGTCACCGCGAAGTTCTGGCGCGACAACTACGACCTCTCCTACATCCTTCAGCGTGACTGGGCGACCCTGGGCCCCAAGCTCCGCGGGAAGCTCCGCATCTTCGTCGGCGACATGGACAACTACTACCTCAACAACGCGGTCTACGAGGTGGAGCAGTTCCTCAAGACGAAGCCCGAGTCGGAAGCGGTCGTCGACTACGGCGATCGCGACGAGCACTGCTGGAACGGCGACCACACGCGCAGCAACGCGTATTCGCGCCTCCGCTACGCGCAGATGATGCTCCCCTGGGCGGTCGAACGGATGCGCCGCACGGCCCCGCCCGATGGCGACCTGCGTTCCTGGCGGTACTGAGAACGGTCAACTCGGACCCTCCAGTCGGTTCATCATCGGCGCGCGCTGGACGAGAGGCTCCCAGCGCGCGCCGAGTACGTCACGGCCGCGTAAACACTTCACACAACATGCTTTGCGGATTTCTCGCGCAACTGCTGCGCGCGAACGACGTCAGGTGTTACATGAATACAACATGAATTTGAGCGGAATACAGCATGAACACTAGGTGAATAGGAGGGGATTGCCGAAATCAGGTTCTGGCCCGGCCATTGCCTGAGCGGGGGGTGGATGTGCGAAAGGTCACACTTTCCGGCGGTTGCCGTCCGGTCGGCAGACGACGCACGCCGAAACCACCCCCTGCACCGAGTCCCCCCATGTTTCAGGCCGATCACCGCAGCCGGAGAGCCGCACTCGCTCTCGTCGCCTTCCTCATCGCCGCGTGCGATAACCCCGCGACCGACCCGCTTCACGTCGACACACCACTGCTTGCCGTGCAGCCAGGTTCGGAGCCGAGCACGATGCAACTGGTCAACCTGGGCGATCGGATCTTCCGGGATTCGCTCCTCTCGATCCGGAAGAATCAGTCCTGCCAGAGCTGTCACGATCCCGCGTTCGGCTTCACCGCGCCGAACACGGTCATCAACGCCGGCGGCTCGGTGATGGAGGGGTCAATCCCCGGTCGCTTTGGCAACCGTCGTCCCCCAACGGCTGCCTATGCCGCCTTCAGCCCGGTCCTCGCCTACAACGACGAAGACGAGGCGTGGGTCGGTGGGAATTTCCACGACGGGCGCGCCACCGGCGCGCGTCTTGGATCCCCGTCCGCCGAACAGGCGCAGCAGCCGTTCATCAATCCCGCCGAGATGGCGCTCCCCGACCAGGCGTGCGTCGTGTTCCGCGTCGCCGAGGGGAAGTACGCGGCGCTGTATCGCGCGGCGTGGGGGAACTCGATCTTCCAGATTGCCTTCCCCGGGGCGCGCGTGATGAACCAGCTGTGCGCGACCGAGGGGAGCGTCGTTCCGCTCTCCCCAAGCGATCGGCAGCAGATTCTGGTGGAGTACGATCGCATCGGACTCTCGATCGCCGCCTTCGAGGCGTCGGACCGGGTGAGCCCGTTCTCGTCGCGCTTCGATGCGGCACGCAACGGCGGCCCGAAGCTGACGAAGGAAGAAATGAGCGGCTTCGAACTCTACAAGGGGAAGGCCGGGTGCGCAGCGTGCCATCCGATCGCCGGCAAGCGCGCGTTGCTGACCGACTTCACCTTCGACAACATCGGCGTGCCGGCCAATCCGGAGAATCCGGCGCTCCTGCTCAATGGCTTCATCGATCCGGGACTCGGCGGCTTCCTCGGCGAAACCGACCTGCTGGGAGCGATCAAGGTTCCGACGCTTCGCAACCTGGAGAAGAAGCCGACGCCGCTCACCCCCAAGTCGTACATGCACAACGGCGTCTTCAAGACCATCGAGCAGGTGGTCCACTTCTACAACACGCGCGACGTCCTCCCACGTTGCGCCCCGGGTGTCGGTCCGAGCGATCCGCGATTCGGCACGTCGTGCTGGCCGGCCCCGGAAGAATCGCGCAACGTGAACATGGACGAGCTGGGGCGCCTCGGGCTCTCCCCGCTCGAAGAGGCGCAGCTGGTCGCCTTTCTCCGCACGTTGAACGACCGCACCAACTGATCGGGCAGCAACGACGGAATGCAGGACATGCGCGCCGCCGGTCCACGACGGGGCGTGGAAGCGGCGGCGCCACGGGCAGGACGCGACGCGCGGCTCGGGGAGCAGGTCCCCGGCCGCGCGTTCGTGCTTCCGGTCAGCTCACCGGCTTTCGCTTGTTGGTTCCCCACTTCTCGAACCACTTGCGCAGGTAGAGCTGCGTCCGCAGGAAGTTCGACGGTTGCGACGTGGTCCCGTGCCACTCGTTCTGGTAGCGTAGCATCACCGTCGGGACGCCGACGTACTTGAGCGCCTGGTAGTACTCCTCGGCTTGCCCCATCGGCGTGCGCAGGTCGTTCTCGCCGGTCATCAGCATCGTCGGCGTCTTCACGTTCCCCACGTAGAAGATCGACGAGCGATCCATCCACTCCTTCGGATCCTCCCAGAAGGGCTTCTCGAAGGTGTCGAGGTAGGTGATGGCGTCCGACGTCCCCATCGCCGACATCCAGTTGACGATCGCACAATTCGCCGACGCCGCGCGAAAGCGCGTCGTGTTGCCGACGATGTACGTCGTGAGGATGCCGCCGCCGGAGCAGCCGTAGACGAACAGGTTGTCGGCGTCGATGTAGCCGCGCCCGAGCATCGAATCGACGCCGGTCATGAGGTCGGGGAAGTCCGCGCCGGGATAGTCGTGATTGATCGCGTTGGCGAACTTCGTTCCGTACCCGGTGCTCCCGCGCGGATTGGTGTAGAGCGTGACGTAGCCGTTCGAGGCGTGCTCCTGGAAGGCGAAGTTGAACGAGCCGTTGTACATCGCGTGCGGTCCGCCGTGAATCGACAGCATGAGCGGGTACTTCTTCGACGGGTCGAAGTCCGGGGGCTTCACGATCCACGCCTGGATGCGATAGCCGTCGGTCGACGGATACCAGAACTCCTCGACGTCGCCGAGCTTGACGCCCGCGAGCACGTCGTCGTTGACACTCGTCAGGCGGGTGACGGCCTTGGGATTGGCGAGCGTGAAGCGATAGATGTCGCCCGGCTCGTACGCGCTCGAGATCGTCCCGACCGCGACGCCGCTCTTCGCGAACGAGGAGAGGTCGAACATCTGCTTCCCCTCGGTGAGCTTCGTGACCCCGCCCTTGAGCGAGACAAAGTGCAGGGAGCTGTACCCTTCGCGCGCGACGGTGAAGTACAGGCCGCTCCCGTCCGGCGCCCACTGCATGTCACCCGACTGCCGGTCGTAGTCACCGGAGATGAGGCGCGGCGACGAGCCGTCGCGGTTCATCACCCAGATCTTCGGATTCCTGTACGTATCGTGATGCTCGTCTCCCGAGATGTAGGCGATGAGCTTCCCGTCGGGTGATGCGGCGGCGCCGTTGTCGGGGCCGCGATGGTGCGTGAGCTGGCGGATGGTCGCGTCTCTCACGGTGACGGCGTAGATCTCCGACTCCTTCCAGTTCTTCGGGCGATCCCAGTCGTCGGTGCGGTACGACGTGAAGTAGATCTCGCTCCCGTCGGGGCTCCACTCCACGCCCTGATGGTTCCAGTCGCCGCTCGTGAGCTGGCGTGCGGTGCCACCATCGGCCGGCACGACGAACAGGTGATTCCATCCGGTATCGGTAAAGCCGACGCGGTCGCGATGATACGATGCCCGCTCGACCACCTTGGGCTCTCCCGTCCACTTCGCGCCGTTAGGCTTTCCGGGGAGTTTCACCCCCGCGAACTCGGCGTCGTCGTCGACGCGGCTCGTGAAGGCGATCGACTTTCCGTCGGGGGACCACGTCACGCTCGATGGCGCGTTGGCGAGGCGCGTGACCTGGGTCGTCGCCCCCTCGGCGTCCATCCAGCGCACGAAGATCTGCGCGCCACGCGGCTCGCCAGCTGCAACGTAGAGGATCCGCGTCCCATCGGGGGACCAGCGGGCGCTGCTCCCGTCCACCAGGTGACGTGCCTTGCTCCCGTCGACGTTCATGATCCAGAGCGACGACTCGCGCTTGTCGTTGACCTTGTCGATCCACCCGCGCGTGTAGACGACCTGCGCGCCGTCGGGGGAGATCTGCGGATCGGCGACCGACTCCATGTCGAGGTACTGCTCGAGCGCGAGCGTGCGCGGGGGCGCTTGCGCCGCGAGGTGTGCCGGCGACAGCGAAACGACGAACGTGACGAGCGCGAATGCGCAGCGGCGGTGGATACGCATGGCGGGACGGGAAACGAGGGGAGGGGAGCGCGCCCACGACGGGCACGCACAACATGTGGCTCGGCCCGTGCGCGCACCACCGCCATCGTCGGCGCGACGCCTCCAACTACGCTGGGGAAAGCGCCTGCGCGACAAACGGGCCCCTCCGTTGCCGGCGAGGCCCGCGTGTGCAGCGCTCGAAAGGCGCTATCGCACTAGAACGGGGTGCACGACACCGTCCCCTTCCGGAGCGAGTAGCCGTTGAGCTGGTTGTCATCGGACCAGAACGCCGGCTTCTGTCCGCCCACGCACTCCGATTGCGTCGAGACGGCAAAGCCTTCGTTGTTGGTGTTCGGCATTCCCGTCGGGCGCTCGAACCGCTGCGTGATGATGAACTTCCCCTGCGTCGGAGATGCCGGCGTCGTGTCGATCCGCAGCACCGACATGCGTCCCACGCAACCGTCATCGCACACCGCCCAGAGCTGCTGAAGTTCGGTGTCGAACTGCAGGTCCATGACCGAGACGAAGCCGCTCCCGATCGTCGCCACGCGGACGAACGAGCCGTCGGCGTGGTTGAGCGCGAAGGCATAGATCATCCCGCTCGCCTCGACACCCACAAAGAAGAGCCCACCGTTGTGGTCGGGATAGACGCCGGGATCGTACGGGGCGTTCGTGGCTTCATCGCGGAATCCATTCGCCACGAGATAGGCATCCGGGATGTAGGTGACGCCCTCGAGCCCGAGGTTCGCGCCGTTCGCCGGGAGGTCGCTGGTGAGGTCCCACTCGCGCAGCGCCGTCAGCTCGGTGCCCGTCACGGACGGGTCGTACAGCAGGACGCTATTGCGGCTCACGCCGCTGTTCTGGTTGTTCCGCTCCGCCGAGATGTAGATCGACGTCCCCACACGCGTGATGCCTTCGGCGTCCACGTCACCTGTTCCGCTGGGATAGTGCAGTATCTTGCCGCTCCCCCAACTGTTCGATGCATCGGTGACCCAGATGCTCCCGTTCCAGACGAGGCGGAAGAGGGCACCGGGGCCGTTCCGCGCCGCCCACAACACTCCAGGCGTTGCCGTCCCGGTTCCTTCGTAGGCCAATCCGCTCATGTTTCCGCCGAAGAAGCCGTTCCCGACGTCGGCCACGTCGACCGTTTGCGAGCCGGGCCAGGGGGCGAACGTCGGGACGGCGGGGCAGGCGTTCGCCGCTCCCCTGGTCGGCGCGAGCGTCGTGGTGAATGCTCCGGATCCATCGGGACAGCGCCCGTACGTCGTGGTCGCGTGCGACGTCCACGTGTAGCTGTCGAGCAGCGTCACGCCGTCGGGGGCGAAGAATCGTGCGTCGTCTGCCGAGCCGAGTCCAAAGCCGAACTGCGCCTCGTCAAGGACGAGGAAGCCGCCGGCAGGAATCGTGGTCCCCGCCGGGATCACGTAGCCCGTGGTACCGTTGTCCAGAAAGACGTAGCCGGAGATGTCGGCGGTCGTGCTCCCCGTGTTGTAGAACTCGACCCAGTCGCCCGGCGTCCCGCCACTCGACTCGACCTCGTTGATCTTCACCGCGAGTGCGAGCGACCCGCAGTCGTTCGCCGCCCCCTTGGTCGGGGCGCCGGTCGTGACGAACGGCCCAGTCGCGTTCGGGCAGCGCCCGTACGTCGTCGCGGCGTGCGATGTCCAGGCGTACGCGTCGATCACCGTCACGCCGTCGGGAGCGAGGAGGTTCGCCTCGTCGTTGGAGCCGAGCCCGAAGTTGAAGTTCCCGACGCCGTTGACCAGCTCGTCCAGCACCAGGTAGCCGCCCGGCGCAATGACGCTCCCGGCCGGCAGTACGTAGCCGTGCGCCGGGTCGTTGTCGCGGAAGACGTAGCCCGACAGGTCGGCGGGAGCTGCACCAGTGTTGTAGAGCTCGACCCAGTCGCCCGGCACACCGCCGCTCGACTCCACCTCGTTGATCTTCACGGCGACGCTGCAGTCGTTCACGGCGCCCTTGGTCGACGACGTGGTCGTCGTGAAGGCGCCAGTCGCGTTCGGGCAGCGCCCGTACGTCGTCGCGGCGTGCGCCGTCCAGGCGTAGCGATCGACCAGCGTGCTTCCATCCGGCGCAAGGAGGTTCGCTTCATCGTTCGAGCCAAGCCCGAAGTTGAAGTTCCCGACACCATTCACCAGCTCGTCCAGCACGAGGTAGCCGCCGGCCGGGATCACACTTCCTGCAGGGAGCGTGTAGCCGTGCGCCGGATCGTTGTCGCGGAAGACATAGCCGGAGAGATCGAACGGCGCTGCACCGACGTTGTAGAGTTCGACCCAGTCGCCGGGCGTTCCGCCGCTCGACTCCACTTCATTGATGCGGATGTAGTTGCTGGCGACCGGCTGCTCGAGGCGAAAACGAACGACCGCCGGTTGTCCCTTGATCACGCCGAGATAGTTGGCGGTGTCCACGCGGTCCTGCTCGCGATTGTTCTGCACGACCTGCACGTCGACGGATCCGAGCGTGATGCCACTCCGCAGCACCGTGACGCGATACGTGCGCCCTGCCTTCACCCCGGGCGAGGACGTCAGCCAGCGCATCTCGTAGAGCTCACCGGCGACATCCACCGTGATGCGGCTCGGTGTCGGCCCGGTCGAGCTGGTGTTGTCCTCACCGGTTCCGCCGCAGTTCGCATTCGCATCGAGCGTGCAGATGTTGACGGTGAGCGCGGTGAGGGCGGCAGGGTCGAACACGCCGCTGAACGACGGCGCGCTGGCGACCGTCGGCGGGAGCCAGAAGAGCTCGGGAGCCCCGCCGCGAGGCGCGTCGACGATGGCGGCACTCGGCGCGCCCGCCGCGGGAGCGCCGGTGGGCGGAGGCGCTTCGGAGCAGCTGGCCAGGAGCGCTGCGCCAGCGACGAACGCCAGCGCACGGAGACGGGAGAGTGTCATGAATGGAGAGCGGACGGGGAGGGGCGCGCTGAAAGCGCGCGGCGGGAAACGAGCGCCACATCTTGCGGGTGGCGTGTCACCCGCGATCCGTTAGGTGGTCACGAGTGCGTCACGACGAGTTCGGCCGGGAGGGTCGCATCGGGGGGTGGGGGAATGACCGTGGGTACTTGGCACGCACCTTTCGCGGCGCGGCGGGACCCTGCAGTCTTCTTCGAGGTAATGCACGGTGTCCCGCACCCAACGCCGATGAAATTCTCCATTCGCGAATGGCGCCCGGCGCACCTCTTCGGTGCGTGGGTCACGTACTGGGCGCTCCTGGCGGGAGTGACGCTGGCGCGTCCGATCCAGCTCCTGCTGCGCCTCCGCGGGAGCGACCTGCACGGGAGCGCGTCGGCGCACTTCGACAATGGGGTCTTCACGGCACACGTGGGCGTCGGGGACGCTGTCTGGGATGCAAGCGTGCACCTGGGCACCATGTTCGGCTGGCTTGCCGGTCCGCCGCTGGTGATCTGGCTGGTGTTCATGGCGACGCGCCCGTCGCGGACGACGGCGTACGCCATTCCGGCACCGGCGGTCGACGCCGCGCCGCCGCCGGCGCTGGATCGCGGCGACGTTCCGCCCGAATATCCGAGCGGTGAGCGTCGGGGCGGTGAACGAGCCAGGGTGCGTTAGGCAGGATCCCGCGCGAGTCGCCACCATCTTCGGAGCCACCATGCGTGTCGTCGTGCCCCTCGTCGTCCCACTCGCGCTCGCGGTCGCGATCTCTCCTCTCTCCGCGCAATCGGCCAGGACCGCCGCGCCCCCCTCGCAGGCGCCGCACTTCGCCACCGCCACCCTCTCCGGCGGTTGCTACTGGACCATGGAGACGGTCTTCGAGCACACGCGGGGTGTCGTGGATGTGGTCAGCGGGATCACCGGGAGTTCGGCGGCAGCCGCGAGCTACTTCCGCGACCCGACCCACACCCACGGGGCGACTGAGTCGGTCCGCATCACCTACGACCCGTCGCAGATCACGTACGAGCAGCTCCTCAAGGTCTACTTCACCGCGGCACACGACCCGACGCAGGTCGATCGCCAGGGTCCCGATGCCGGCGCCCGCTATCGATCGGTAGTCTGGATCGCCGACGATGCGCAGAAGGCGGCGGCGCTTTCCTACATCGGCACGCTCGAGAAGGGGAAGACGAAGGTCGCCACGCAGGTGGCGCCGGTCGCTGACTTTCACCCCGTGCCGGATTCGGAGCAGGACTTCGCCGAGAAGAATCCGCAGCACCCGTATATCCGGTTCTGGGATGTGCCGCGGCTGGATCGGTACAGGAAGACGCTGCCGGACTTCTTCAGGGAGCGGGACGCCAGGCGCTGACCGTCGCGTGTCCGGCGTCGCAGCGCGCGTTCGAACGGCAACAGACAACTAGGGACGTCTCGCGATGACGCTCGACGCGCTGCTTTCTCGCCTCGGAAGTACCGCATGGAGCGCGGCACTTCGCGACTCGCACTACGTGTGGCCGTTCGCCGAGTCGCTGCACGTGCTGATGCTGGCGCTCTTCGCCGGGAGCGCCGCACTGCTCGATCTGCGTCTGCTCGGGGTTGCGCTCACGCGCGTGCCCGTCACCGCGCTCACCGCGCGACTCCTCCCGTGGACGCGCTGGGCGTTCGTGGTCATGGTGGCGACCGGCGTGCTCCTCTTCTGCGCCACGCCGCTCCTCTACTACCACGACCTCTTCTTTCGCCTCAAGATGCTCCTCGTGGTGGTCGCCGGCATCAACGTGTTCGTGTTCCATGCGCGCACGCATCGCAGCGCCTCAGTGTGGACGCACGACGCGCGGCTTCCGCGTAGTGCACGCATCGCCGCGATGGTCTCGCTCGTCGCGTGGGGAGGCGTCATCGTCAGCGGACGGTTGATCGCCTACAACTGGTATGCGTGCGACAAGCGACCGCTCCCTGCCGCCGTCGTGGCATTCACCGGTTGTCCCATCGCCGATTCGTCGCGTCGATGACCCTCCTGGCGCTGTTCGAGTGGATGCAGGGGAGTTGGCTTGGGCAGACCGTGCACACCTCGCGCTGGCTCTTTCCACTGCTGGAGTCGGCGCACCTGCTCGCCCTCTCGCTGCTCGGCGGCACTCTCCTGCTCGTGGACCTGCGCCTGCTCGGCCTCCTCCTCCCCGACCAGCCGATCGCTTCCTTGGCGCGCGGCGTGCGGCCGTGGTGCGCGCGCAGCCTGGCCGCGATGGCGATGACGGGGGTTCCGCTCCTCTTCTCCGAGGCAGTGAAGTGCTATCGCATCCCGGCGTTCTGGGTGAAGCTCGCCGCGCTTCCTTTCGCGATCGCCTTCCTGTACACCGTACGCGATCCGGTGGCGCTCGATGAGCGCACGGTGACCGGGGCGCGCACTCGGTGGGTCGCCGTCTCGTCGATCGTGCTCTGGTTCACGGTCGCGGCGGCGGGGCGGTGGATCGGGTTTTCGGGGTGAGCGTTACCGCAGCGGGACGATTCTTGCCACCTGCGAAGACGTAGCAATGTTTGCCGTGCGCGCCTCCCGGTAGCCATCGTCGTCTTCGTGCATCGAATGCCCCGCGAACACCACGTCGTCCACTTCATCAACTCGTTCGCCGAGGGCGGGACCGAGCGTCAGGCGATCCAGCTCGTGAACGCGTTGCACCTGGGGGGAGAGTGGCGCGTCAGCGTGTCGGCCCATTCATCCGCCGGTCCGCTGCTGCAGATGCTTGCGCCCGAGTTGCGGGAGCGTCTTGCGATATATCCGCTGCGCCGCTTTGCGAGTTGGCACACCGTCCGACAGCTCCGTGCCTTCGGGGCGCACCTCAGGCGCGTGGGCGCGGACATCGTGCACACGCATGGGTTCTATCCGAACACGTTCGGGACGTGTGCGGCGCGACTCGCCGGCGTCGCGGTGCGCATCGCCAGCAAGCGCGAAGAGCGCGCGCTGCGCACGACGCCGCGAGCAGCACTGGAAGGGCTGGCGCTGGCCCGTGCGACACACATCGTCGCGAATTGTGGAGCGATTCGCGCGCAACTCCACGAGCGCGGATTCGGAGTAGGGCGAATCTCGACGATCCACAACGCCGTCGCGCCTGAGCGGACCCCGGCTGTGTACCGGACTGCCGCAGCGATCGCGACCGACGTCGCGACCGACGTCGCGCCCGTCGCCGGCGAGTCGCACCTCATAACGATGGTCGCGAACTTCCATCACGACGCGAAGGATCACGCGACGTTCCTGCGTGCCGCCCGACGTGTCGTCGATGCAGCGCCCGAGACGCGCTTCACCCTCGCCGGCGAAGGGCCGCACCGCCTCGCGATCCAGCGGCTCTGTACATCGCTTGGGCTGAGTGATCACGTGTGCTTTACCGGCTACTGCGCCGAGATCCCGTCGCTCCTCGCGCGGAGCACCGTGTGTGTGCTCACGTCGCGTAGCGAGGGCTCGCCAAACGCCGTCCTCGAGTACATGGCGGCGGGTCGGCCGGTCGTGGCGACCGACGTCGGAGGGGTGAGCGAAACGGTGATCGATGGCGTCACGGGAATTCTGGTTCGGCCCGGAGACGATGCGTCAATCGCTGCTGCCATTCTTCGCTTGTTGTCCGACGGCGCGCTACGCAAGCGGATGGGTGCTGCGGCCAGCGCGCGCGTACGCGAGGAGTTTTCGCTCGTGCGCCAGCTCGACGCGGTGAGCGCGCTCTATCGTTCCGAGCTCGCACGCGCCACGCGCACTTCGCGATAAAGCGTCACCCACTGCGGGCGTACGACGTCCCAGCTGCAGCAGGACACCTCGCGGTGTGCAGCCCGCGCGAGACGCTCGGCGAGGCGCTGATCATCGAGCAGCGAACGCACATGAAGCGCGAGTCGGTCGACGTCTCCAACGGCCGCGAGCAGCGCAGTCTCGCCGTCTCGCGCAAACGTCGGGATGCCGCCGGCCGAAGTGCTGACGACCGGGACGCCCACGGCGAAGGCCTCGAGAATCGAAACGGGCATGTTGTCGACCAGGGATGCGTTGAGTAGCACCGTTGCCTGCGCCATGAGTCCCGCGACTCCGTCGCGGGATGTTGCACCGACAAACGTGACTCCGCTGAGATCGAGCGAACGCACGAGCGCGCGAAGCGCCCCCTCTTCCGGTCCGCTCCCCGCCAACAGCATTCGCGCCGAGGGGTGCGACGATTTCACGCGCGCGAAGGTGCGAATCACGTCGTCCACCCCGTAGCGTCGTTCGAAGTTTCGAAGCGAGAGGACGACCGCTCCGTCAGGTGCCCGCTGCCGGCGTACGAAACGCGAGGCATCGACGACGTTCGCGATGATCGAGGTTGGAATGCCGTGCGACACAAATGCATCGCGAAGGTACGTTGACGGCACCACCACGCGCTCGCATCCCTGCAGCGCGAGACGCGCCAACCGCGAGCCGGCGACGTGCGACTCACCTTGTGCACTGTGATAGTGCACCACGATCGGCGTTCCTCTCAGGCGCGCGATCGCGATGACGGGGAGTGTGGCAATTGCGAACGACGTCCCCGCGCCCGAGAAGGCGTGCAGCACGTCGACATCCTTGCTCGCTCGCCACAGCGCCAGGAGTTGGAGCGGCGCGCGCACGAGCGTTCGTACGGCGCGTGCGCGCTCCAGCCATCGCAGGAATCCGGGCAGGGGTGGAGTCGAGGACAGGAGTTGGACCTCGACCTCCGGATCGCGTTGCCACTCGCGAAAGAGCTGATCCCCTTGCACCTCCTGTCCGCCAAACAGACGCTGCAGCGACGGGGCGACCAACAGTACACGCACGCGTGCCGCTTTCGGTACGCGATTCGATCGTTCGGCTTCGGCGACATCAACCTCGAGCGAATGCATCGTGCTCAGTCGTTGGAGGCGCTGCTACTTCGTCGAGGCGAAGGCGGCGCGGGTCGACTCGGCGTCCGAGCCTGGTATGCGTACGCATCGCATGCTTGATCGAGAACCACATTGGGTACAGCATGGATGAGAGCCCCACGCGCGCGCGGCCGACATCGGTCGAGCGTGCGTAGCCGAACTCCTCGAGCGTCATGCCGATCGCCGCCTCGACTCGCGCGAGCGTGTCGGCAGGCATTCTCCGACGCCAGCGCCCGACCGGAGCCGATCCGTCGCGCGAGAAGGTGGAATTGGGATCGCTGAGCGTCCCCACCGCGGATGCGATCACGGCGTCTTCGTCGATCGGGTGACCGAGAAACGTCGCGAGCCTTGCCAACGCATCAGCGCGATTCGCGACCAATTCCTCGAACGCAAGCTCCATGTAGTCTCCACCAAGGCTCGCACTGTCCCGTCGTCCGCGACGGAGCTTCCACTGCCAATGCAGGGCAGCGACCACCGCCTCCGAGCCCAGGTCCCAGGGGAAGGGGCGAATCCACCCTTCAGTCCCGATGCTCAGTGCGACGTCTCGACCATCACGCACCATGTGCACGAAGCGCGCGTCGGGAAGTTCGCGCTTGATCCATGGCATGAGCAGCAGGTTGTCGGGACCCCACACCGCCCAACGGCCGACGTGCTGTCGCGCGGCGATGCGATCCATCACCGCGCGAAGGAACGAGCCATTGCTGCTGACGGAACCGAGTAGCGCTTCGCACGCCTGGCGATCATCGAGCCCGCTGGCGTGCGCCAGGTGCGAGCGGGGCCACTCGCGCAGGAGGCGCGTGCGCGCCGCGCGATGCCGAAGATCGCCGTAGCGAGGCTGCAGGAGGTCGAAGATCGCGGGCTCTCCGCGGTAGATGGCGTAGCCGCCGGCCGACAGGAGCGTATGATAGAGCAGCGTGGTTCCCGATCGCGCCGAGCCAACGACGAACAGCGGACGACACGCAGCAGGCGCTTGGGTCGTCATCGACGTGTCACGACGGTCGGTGCCCCGGTCGCGTCCCGGTCGACGCGCCAGGCGTGGAATGCCAGGTCGAGGGCACGGCTCGTTGGGACCGGGGGCTGCCAGCCGACGGACGTCAGGCGGCGCGTATCGAAACGATGGCCACGCCACATGTTGCGGACGCGGTACGGTGTGAGGACGAGCGGCAGCTGTCCACGGCTCGCGCGATGCACCGAGTCGTTGGCGTACGCCAGCAGTTCGGTCGCGACGTATGGCAGGCGGATCACTCGCAGTCCACCGATGTCGCGACGATAGCGAGCAACCAATTCGTCCGTCGTTGGGGTGTCGAAGTCGACCACGTTGTACGCCCCGGCGCCGACGCGGGGATCGCAGGCCGCGAGGCGAATCGCCTCGGCACAGTTGTCCACGTAGCAGAGGGGGAGGGGGGCAGCTCCTCCCAGTTGCAGCAAGAGGCCGGGAAAGCGAAGTCCCACACGCGAGGGGAGCATCCCCCGCCCGCGACCGTATAGCGGTCCGGGACGCAGCACGATGCAGGTGATGTCGGAGCGCATCGCCAGCT
This sequence comes from uncultured Gemmatimonadaceae bacterium, assembly GCA_964637355.1. Classification (GTDB taxonomy): domain Bacteria; phylum Gemmatimonadota; class Gemmatimonadetes; order Gemmatimonadales; family Gemmatimonadaceae; genus SCN-70-22. Next base: position 18,135 of record CAZWVG010000031.1, on the reverse strand, counting down.
GCGAGAGGAGCAGTTCCTGGCGGATCTTGCTGTGCGTATACGTGTCGCGCAGCTCGGGATGCGGTTCCAAGCCGGTCGATTCTCGCACCGGCTGCGTCGTGGGAACGTCGTCGAGTGCGTATGTGCTGACCGTGCTCACGGTGACCAGTCGACGAACCGCGCTGCGCGCGATCCCGTGGTACAGGTTGTTGGTCCCGACGACGGTGTTGAGGAAGATGTCGGCGGCGGCACCCTGGAGACTCGCCGCCAGGTGCACGACGCATTCGACGCCAGCGAGCGCGCGCTCGACGTCGCGGCGCCGGGTGAGCGTTCCCTCGACGATGTCCAGCGCGTCGCGACCGTGTCGCGACTGCAGGATTTGCAGCTGGCGGTGCGATGCGCTCGGCCGTACCAGGCAGCGGATGCGGTGCGTTCCCGACTGCAGCAAGCGCTCGAGCACGACGCCGCCGAGGAAGCCGCTGGCGCCGGTGACGAGCGTCGTCACGCCGACTGGCGACGCTGTGCGCCGAACTGCGCGAAGACCTGGTCGGTCAGGGCGCTCATGCGCAGGATCTCGCCGTAGGCGATCGGAGGCGGAGCCTCGTCGCGCACACACGCGTAGAAGCGGGTGAACAGGTTGCGGAGCCCGGTCATGTACTGGAATTCGCCGCGCACGAGCCGCGAAACGCTCTCGGCGCTCGCACGGAGGTGCTGCACCGACTGCTCGACCGACGTCGCCACGCGGCCGAGCGCGCCGGGAAGCGCAGACGAAGAGAGCAGCGTTGCGGAACCCGCTACGAAGTCGAGTCGCAGGGTGTTGCGGGTACCGTATACGGTCAGATGATGCCCGACGGGACGCGCATGTGCCGAAAACGTCGCGTATGCCGATACGCGCGCGTCGGCGATCATGATGCGCACCTCATCGGGCATTGCGAATGCCGAATTCTCGCGCGGCTGGCGCTGCATCGCGTGGGCGACGACGGTGGGACGGTCGCCTTGCACGAACTCCGTCACCTTGTTCAGCAGGTGGTCGATGACGTTGTGCACCAGCTTTCCGGGGAGTCCGTGCACCCAGTGTCCCGCGTCGGCAAACACGGGAGTGCCGAACTGGCCGTCGAGCGCATAGCCGAGAAAGGACTCGACGTGTACCGGCTCGCCGAGCGTCCCCTCCGCGAGCAGTCGGCGCATCGACAGCGCAATCGGGTCGAACTGATAACCGTGACCAATCGTCAGATGCCGCTGCCGCCGCAGCGCATGCTGAATGAGCGATTCTGCCGAAGCGTAGTCCAGTGTGAACGGCTTCTCCACGACCACGTGCGCGCCGCGATCGAGGGCGAGGAGGGCGAGCGCGAGATGGGACTGTGGCGGAGTCGCTACATGGACGACGTCCGGACGCTCCTGGGATAGCATCCGCTCGACGTCATCGTAGGATCGGCGCACACCGTAGCGGAGTGCCAACTGCTCCGCCATGAGAGGCTCGACGTCGCACACTGCGACGAGACACACTCCGGGGAGGTGTCGGAGCTCTCGCACATGGTTTTCGCCGGCCTTGCCGCACCCGACCACCGCGACGCGCAGCATCGTTCGAACTCACGCTTCTGGTGAGCAGGGCCGTATAGCATTTGTCGGGCCGCGGCGAGCGGCGCCGTACCCGATGCCGGTGTAGCCGTCGTGCGCTTCGGTCGAGGTGACCGAGTGCGCGGGAGTCGCGCACCCGGTCTATGGGGGGGCCAGACTACATGCGAACGCCTGCCCTCATTCCGCCACGATCTTCCTCAGGTTCCCGAAGCTCACCTCGATGTCGCCTAACGAGGACGGGGTCGTCGGCGCGGCGTCGTTCTCGACGAAGAAGTGCCGCAATCCCGCCGTCGACGCCTGTGCGAAGATCCGGCGAAAATCGATATCGCCCGTCCCCACGGCGGCCAAGCGAGGCATGGCCCCCTGCATCTTCTGCATCGCATTCCCGGTCGACGCCGCCGCCTGGCGGCGCGCGTCCTCCATCCCGCGCATGTCCTTCACGTGCCACATCACGAAGCGGCCGGGATGCGCCTGGAACATCGCCACCGGATCCTGCCCCGCGAACGTCGCCCAGAAGAGATCGAGCTCGAAGTTCACCAGTGACGGATCGGTCTCGGCGAGCAGGACGTCGAACCCGGTGCGCCCGTCGGCGAGACGCTCGAACTCGAAGGAGTGGTTGTGATAGGCAAACCCGATCCCCGCGTCCTTCGCCACGCGTGCGATGCGGTTGAACTCCGCGGAGGTGCGCTGCCAGTAGTCTGCGGGAATCGCCTTCCCCATCAGCGGATCCATGAGCGCGGGCACCGTGATGTACTCGTGCCCGATCGTCTGCGCCGCCTGGATCGTGCCGGCAAGGTCCTTCTGCATGACGTCGAGCCCGATGTGACTGCTCGGTGCCTTTAGGCCAAGGCGGTCGATGAGCGCCCGAACCTCCTGCGGCGAGTGGTTGAAGTAGCCGGCGAACTCCACCTCGCGAAAGCCGATCTGCGCGACGCGCTCCAGCGTCCCGCTGAAGTCCTTCTCCATCCTGTCGCGCACGGAGTAGAGCTGCACGCCGATTCGATCCGGCGACGGCTTGATCGGTGACGCCATCGACGTGACGACGACACCGCGGTGGCACCCGGCGGCAATGCCCGCGGCAGATGCGCCAGCGATCGTGAGAAACGACCGTCTACTCAGCATGAAAGGATCTCCGGAATGGATGTCGATGCGGGACCGCGTGCGCCCCGCGATGGGATGAAGCGCTCATTGCGTATGGAGAACACTATAGACCGCTCGCGCGCGCTCCGCATCCACATTCACACCCCCTTGATATCGCGATTCTCCCGACGGCGCCCTTGCCCCAAGGCGAGCCAGGGGTAGCCTCAATCCGGCGCGCTGCCCCCTCTCAGGAGCTCTCGATGTCCAGTCGAACGACGGTCTGGTTCGCGATCACGCTCGTTGCCCCTTTCTTCGTCGCGTCCATCGCGCGTGCGCAGGCGCCTGCGGCAACCGCCAAGCCGGTCCTGACACAGGCGCTCCCCGATCTCCCGGGGCGGGAGGTCTCGATCCTGACCGTCGAGTACCCGCCGGGAGGGGAGTCCAAGTCACACAGCCACGCGGCCAACACCTTCGTCTACGTGCTCGAGGGACATCTGGTCATGGCGGTGAACGGGGGGAAGGAAGTCACGATCGGCCCCGGCGAGACCTTCTACGAATCGCCGACCGACGTGCACAGCACATCGCGCAACGCGAGCGCGACCGCGCCGGCGCGCTTCCTCGTCTTCTTCGTGAAGAAGCAGGATCCCCCCGCTGGGGCCAGGCCGTAGCGCACCAGCGGCTGGCGACCGGGGGGGAACGTCTCACCCGAACGAATCGGCCGAGAAGTGCGGTGGGCGACGCGCGAGCCTTGCACAAATCCCGCTCGCCCCGCACCCCGCACCGTTCGACGCGCGATCGGCGACGACTCTGCTCCACGGGCATACGTTCGGCCGCATGCCACCGCGCCTCCACCACATCGCGCTCCTCACGTGCGCGCTCCTCGGCTGCTCCCTCCACAGCACGGCTCCCACGCCGCTCGGCGAGGGGAACAACGTCCTCTTCGTGGGGAACAGCCTGACGTATCAGAACGATCTTCCGGGAATGGTGGTGTCGATCGCGAGAGCGGGTGGCGTCGAACTCCAGAGCGGGAGCCTCGCGCTCCCCAACCACGCGCTGATCGATTACCTCATCGATGGTAGCCTGCAGCCGATCATTGCCAGCGGGGCGCGCGGCGGGTGGAGGCACGTCGTGATGCAGCAAGGGCCGAGTACCGTGCCGATCTGCCGCGACACACTGGTGATCGCCGTCAAGGAGATCGATCGGCTGGCCAAACTTGGGAATGCAAAGTCGGTGGTGATGATGGCGTGGCCGTCGCAGGCGCGCGCCGCCGACTTTCCCAAGGTGCGCGAGTCGTCGCAGATGGCGGCGGTCACGGTCGGTGCGTTGTTTGCGCCGGCCGGCGACGCCTGGTTGCGTGCGATGGATCGCAATCCGACGCTCACGTTGTACGGGCCCGACGGCTATCACCCAGCCCCGCTTGGCACCTTTCTCGCCGCGCTCGTGCTGTATGAGCAGCTGACCGGAAGGGATGCGCGCGAGCTTCCGGCGTCTGCGACGATCGCCGGTGGCGTGGTGACAGCGACGCCGGCAACCGTGCGACTCCTGCAGGAGGCGGCACACGCCGCGAACGAGAACGCATTTGCGACTCCGGTCCCGGTGTGGGTCCCGGCGGTGCCGCCCAATCCCGGCATCAGCTGCTGAACGCGCTGGTCCACGAGCCGCGCTCCCTCTCGACAACCCGCATCACCGGCACTATCCCTCCGCGACGCGTGGGTCACGTGCCTGCATCCGTCGACCCTCGTCGTCTCGCTCGAGGTGGTCGAGCGCGTCCATCAACCGGAACCGCGCGGGGTGATTCTCCAGATGCATCGACGGCTCGCACTCCTACTCGCCTTCGGATCGCTCATCGCGACCGCTCATCACGTCGGCGCCCAATCGACCGGTCCGCTCCCCGCCTATGTCACCTCGGCGATGGATTCGATCTTTCTCCCGATGTCCCATTCCGGGGAGCCCGGGTGCGCCGCCGGCATCTACCAGAACGGCACGGTGACGTTCGCGCGCGGCTACGGCTTCGCCAACCTCACGCACGCGGTCCCGATCACGCGCACCACACGATTCACGACGGGATCGGTGTCGAAGCAGTTCACCGCGGCGAGCATCGCGCTCCTCGTGCGCGCCGGCCGCATCTCGCTCGACGATGATGTGCGGAAGTACATCCCCGAGATGACGGCGTACGCGACGCCGGTGAAGGTGCGGCACCTCGTGCACCATACGAGCGGACTCCGCGACTTCTGGGAACTCGTCGGGCTTTCCGGGCTGCGCTACGATGACGGCTACACAAACGACGACATGCTGGCGATGGCGGCGCGCCAGCGGAACCTCAACTTCACCCCGGGCGCGGAGTACCGTTACAGCAACACGGGGTATCTCGCGCTGGCGATCATCGTCAAGCGCGTGACGGGGCAGACGCTGCGCCAATTCGCCGACTCGGCGATCTTTCGCCCGCTGGGGATGACGCACTCGCTCTTTCTGGACGATCACAACGAGATTGTCCCCGACCGGGCGGCCGCCTATTCGCCGAAGGGGAGCGGGTGGGAGGTGAACGTCTGGAACAACGACATCGTGGGGCAGGGAGGACTCGTCACGACGATCGACGACCTGCAGAAGTGGGACGAGAACTTCTACACGGGGAAGGTCGGCGGGCGTGAGTTCATCGACCTGCTGCAGACCACTGAGCCGCTCACGGGTGGCGCTCCGAACTCGTACGCCTTCGGCCTCAACGTGACCACCTATCGCGGGCTTCCGCTGGTCGAGCATTCGGGGGCGACCGGGGGCTACCGCGCGGTGATCGCCCGCTTTCCCGCCCAGCATACGTCGTTCGCCATGCTGTGCAACCGGAGCACGGTGAACACGGGTGCGCTCGCGATGCGCATGGCCGACGTGGTGCTGAGCGCTTCGTTAGGCGCGCGCACCGTGCGCGCCATGTCGGCGGGGCAGGACGAAGAAGTGTCGCGAACGCGTGGGATCGCGCGTCCGCGCGAACTCCCCGCAGTGGTCGGACGCTTCGCCAGTCCCGAACTCGGTGGAGCGGTATGGGAAGTCGTCGCCGATTCGGCCGGCGGGGGGCTGCACCTGCGCCGACCCCGATCGCCCGACGAGCCGTTGGTTCCGCTCGAGGCGTCGTGGAGCTACGGCGCCGGCGACGGGATCATGCTCACCTTCGATGCGCCGGCACGGGGACGGTCGGCGGGGTTCCGCATGGATGGCAATCGCGTGTCGAACATCCGATTTGAGCGGACACCGTGACGTTCTGGTCCGCCAACTCCGCGGAGTTCGCGGAGCTAAATGGAGGGAATCTGCTCCGAGCGAAGCCCTTCTCTGTGACCTCCGTGTCCTCCGTGATCTCTGTGATAAAAGGCTTTTGCACCACAGAGGTCACGGAGGCCACAGAGGTCACGGAGGAAACGCAAGCGACAAACAAAGCGGCGCAGACCTCGAAGTCTGCGCCGCTTTCTGTTCAGCCGGCCAATCGATCGATCACCGTGGCGCGTACGGGGAGGCAAACGTCATCGGCGGCGACGATGTCGCCGAGGGTGTGGCCGATGCGGGGAGCATGTCCTTCGCGCTCGAGATCCACTTCTGCACGGTCTTGAGCGGCGGCACCTGGCGCGTGAGATGCTTTTCCGCGTTGACACGGTCCAGCAGGTTCACCACGTTCTCGGGAACGCGCGCGGCGAGCTGGCTCACCGTCTCGATTCCCGATGCCTCGAGGAGCTGCCCGTACTCCGAGCCGATCCCCTTCACGCGCATCAGGTCGGCCTGGTGCCGCCAGGTGGTCAGCTGCAACACGGACAGGCCGGTCGTCATGGACAACCGCTGGCGTGCATCCATCGTGAGCGTGCGCGACAGCAAGTCGTCGGTGGTGTGGATCCCCGCAGCGGCCAACCGCGCGCCGAAGTCCGGGCCGATCCCTTCAATCTGCTCGATCTTGTAGGTCATGGTCGCTCTCCTCTGTAGGGCCCCCCACGCACCGCGAGCGGCGGGCAGGGCCGGTTCGAGTACCTGCGTCGGATGACGGGATGCCGCAGTTCCCGCACGGCCGTGAGCCGCGCCGAGCAACGAGCGTATCCGCGAATCGTCCGCGTCATCCATGATCAGACCGGCGGCGATCGCCGGTCATTGACTGGGGACGAGCCTGTGGCTCGTTCACCCGCCTCGAGTCACCGCACCGCGAAGGCACGGGCACTCCTTGCGCCTCCCAGCGAAGGGAGGGACGTACTTCGTACGAGATGACTCCCCTCAGTATACTCGAACGCGGGCCGGGAGGGAACCCCTAATCGCAAGCAGCACATGCGTTTACGTGGCTGCCCCGACCGGCGCCCCGCGGCGCCGTCACGCTGGCACCTAACGAGGCGCGGATGGATCGACGTAGTCGATCGAACCGAGCGACTGTATCGCCATGCCTCGTGAAGCTTCGGTTGCGCCGAGCAGGAGCGACCATACCATGTACGCGTTTCCGCCAACCATCGTCCGCTCGACCTGCAGGCTCCCCGTGAGCATCACGCCCTGCGATTCACGCGTGACCCGATACTGCGCGAGATTTGCGTCGGGCTTGGCCTCTTGCGTGAGCGAGAGCGTTCCGCGGAGCACGGGCGACATCGTTGCACGCCACCGCTCGGCGAACGCAGGAACGCTCTCGCCCGCTGCAGCTGGTCGCCACAGTGCTGCCCACACCTGCGTCGAGTCGTGCGGCGCAGCAATGCGCGTCGTCCGGATCGTCGGGAGGTAGCGCGCCGTCCAGTCCTTGGGACAGAAGATGTGCAGGTCGAACTCCGACTCGGTGCGGCGTGCTATGGTGCGCGGATCGGTACACGTGCTATCCGGCACGACGGCGCCTCCCGTCGCGGCCGGCGCCGCGCTTCCCGAATCCGCGGCTCCATCTCCACGCATCGCCCAAACAGCCGCAGCCACCACGAGCGCCAGGAGGGGGACCGCGTACAACGCACGCCGGCTCGCCGGAGCAGCCGCCACCACCCGCTCGCCGCCGCGCGAAGGCGCGTCGGGCTGTTGGGGCACCGGGATCGACCCGGCAATCGGTGTGTTGATCGCGGCTCCTCCTGCGGCCGGCGTGACACCCTTCGTCCCTCCGCCGCCGATCGCCGGCGCCGAGCCCGACGACGATACCGACCGCGTGCCCATCGACGGGGTGGGGTTCGAAGACGTCGCCACCGACGAGGGGCCGAGCCGAGTCTCGCCACCGAGCAGGACCTCGCGCGCTTCGGTGGCGTTGGCGATGCGCTGCTGCAACGGCGCCAGCATCCCCGCAAGGAACGTCTCGAACTGCGGTGTGCATGTCACGTGGCCCTGCCAGTCCAGGTTCCCCGTCTCGCGGTCGTGCCACTCCACGGGTGCAAGCCCGGAGATCATCTCCAGCGCCATCGCGCCTAACGCATAGCAGTCGCTGGCGGTCGTCGCACGCCCGAGCATCTGCTCGGTCGGCGTGTACCCCATCGTCCCGATCGACGTGTTCTTGTCGTCGCCGCCGATGGCCTCGCGCACGGCGCCGAAATCGATGAGCACGACGCGGCCGTCACGCGCCAGGATGATGTTCGCCGGCTTGATGTCGCGATGGATCACCGGCGGCGTGCGCTGGTGCAGGTACTCGAGCACGTCGAGGAGCTGCAACACGATCTCGCGCGTCGCGACCTCGGAGAGTCGCGTCTCGCGCGCGAGGCGCGCCTGGAGCGTTTCTCCCTCGACGAAATCCTGGACGAGGAAGAAGCGCTCTCCGCTCTCGAAGTAGCCGTGCATGGTGGGGATCTGCGGGTGCGACAGGTCGCACAACACACGCGCTTCGCGTTCGAACAGGCGACGTGCCACCGCGCTCTCCTGGCGCAGTGGAAGCAGCTCCTTCACCACGCACTTCGCGCCGAAGCGCGCCTGGTCGAGTGCCACGTATGTCGTCCCGAAGCCGCCGGAGCCGAGCGTCTCGGTGATCTCGTAGCGTCCCTGCAGGACCTGCGGCTCCTTCGCGTCGCCCATCATCGTCTCTCCGTTCAGTTCCGCACACCGTAAGAGGTGCGCGCTCCCATCCGTTCCGTGTGCAGAAGGCGATCGACACTCGGCGATCCCTTCGCGTGTTCGAATCCCTCTCCCCACCCACACACGGAGCAACCTGCCATGTTCACGCACGCACACTCGACCACCGCACGCCACTCCGCCCGTCGCATCACACTTGCCCGTCTCGTTCGCGGCACCGGTCGACCGGCGACGCTCATGCTGGCGGTCGCGCTCTCCGCCACCTCCGCCGTCGCGCAGCAGCGGCGATCGGCGCCCGCATCACCGGCGTCCCGCGACAGCACGAGTGCCGACGCCGCAAAGAATGGGTCCTCTCCGGCGAGCACGAAAGGCTCCATCACCGAGGGCTTCACCGAAGGGCACCTCTACGCCGGTCCGCGCGTCTGGGCGGGCGTCTACGGCACCATGGCGTTTGGGGTGAGCGCCGAAAAGTCGCTCGGCGGCCCGCGAAAGGACCTCGGCAACGGGCGCATCGGCGTGGGGGGCGGCATCGACATGTACTCGTACGGCGTCGGTTACGCCGGCTATCGCTGGTCGTACCGCGTCATTCCGGTGAGCGGCTTCGCCAACTACCACATGACGCTCAAGAACCCTCGCCTCGATCCGTATGCGGGACTCGGCGTCGGCTACTACATCGTCTCGTCTTCGGTCGACGGTCCGGGGCTCGATCACTACGACTACTCGGCACGCGCCAACGCGCTCTTCGTGGGCGCGCACATCGGAGCCCGCTACTTCGTCAAGCCAAACCTCGCCGTGCAGGCACAGACCGGTGTCGGCCTGGGCAACCTGGCGGTCGGAGTGTCCTGGAAGATGTAGGCGCTGGTCGAGACGTTGCGCCGGGAGTGGCTCGGGTACCGAGTTGCTCCCGGCGCTCGGCGTACCGGGAATCGCAGCGAAGTCCGTCGGGCGGGGCGGGGGCGTGAATCTCAAAAAAAGCCGACGCCGAGGCCGGAGTTCACGAAGTCCGACCGGGTGAGGCCCAACGCCTTCGCCTCTTCTCGAACGCGCGTTCGGGCGCGATGCAGGAGCTGCGCGACGGCATTGGCCTCGATCCCGAGCCGCGCCGCGGTGTCCTGATCGGAGTAGCCCTGCAGGTTGAGGAGGAACGCCTCGCGCTGGCGCGGAGCGAGCGGCGCGGTGAGGCGCTCGATCAGGTCGCTCCGCTCGAAGGAGACGCCCGGACGCGACGATGCGGCACCGGCAGCGTGCAGTTGGTCATCCTCGACGGGCTCCGGAATGTTGGCGCGGCGCCGCTGATGGTCGATGAGGACGTTGCGCGCGAGTACGCCGAGCCAGGTCTCGAACTTCTCCTGCTCGCGATACGACTTGAGCGCCGTGGGGAGCTTCATGAAGACATCGTCCACCAGCGCTTCCACCGAGATCGTGGAGTCGCGGCGGGCGAGGATGCGAACGAGCCCGGGACTGAAGCGGCGTTGCAGCTCACCGATGTGCGCCTGATGTCCCTCGCGTGCGCCCGCGATGAGCGTCGAGAGCGAGAGCGTGTGCACGAGGAGCTCGAGCGACGTGGAATCTTCGATCAGTCGACGGTCGTCGGGGGGCATGGCGCCAGCGATTCGAGTGGGGAGTCAGGTGCGACGGCGGCGATCGCGCCACCAGAGCGCAGCCATCGCTCCGGCGACGAGCACGGCCAGGTGCAACGCGAGCATCCAGATCGCGCGCGGAGCGTCGACGCCAGGGACACGCAGCGCGTGCAGTTCGCTGCGATACATCCAGTAGGTCGTGATCCCCACCTGCGCGAGCGCCTTGGCGGCCGTCGGGAGCGGGGTGACGACGGCGTCGGAGAGCAGGATCTGCGGGATCAGCGCGATGGGAACGATGGTGATCGCCTGATCTTCCGACGCTGCCGCCGCCGAGATGAAGAGCCCGCACGCCGTCCCCGCCACGAGGGTGAGCAGCATGACGCCGAGGATCGCCCCCGGCGCGTGGTACGCGAGCCCGGCTGCGCGCACGATGACGACGAGCAGCAGCACCTGCAGCGCTCCGACCGCCGAAAGGATCGACAGCTTGGAGAAGACGTAGCTCGGGATACGCAGGTTCACGTCGCGCTCCAGCTCGAAGAGCGCGCGCTCCTTGATGATCTCCTTTGCCGCGTTGTTGCAGCCGAACCAGAACGCGCTCACGCCGAGGAGGAAGAGGAGCATGTACTCCTTGGGCGGCGTGGGAGCTTCTCCGCCGAAGACGAGACGCAGGAACCCGCCGATGACGACGCTCTGGATCGCCGCCATCGCCAGCGTGCGACGATCGGCCAGTGTCGTGTCGAGGTAGCGCGATGCGAGGACGAGGAACTGCGCACCGGGGAGGCGACGGTCGCGCCGCACAGATTCCTGGGCGCCGCTCCCGCGTGTGGCGTTCGTGGGCGACGGCCTGGAGGCGTCGGCGAGTGTGCGCGCGTGGAACGGAGAGCCCGACTCGTGCCGCGGGCGCCACTGCTGCGGCGGAATCGACTCCAACGATTCGTAGATGTCGCCGAGCGCGGTCGACCCGAAGTGCGCGCGCGCCCGATCGACGGGGCCGTGATAGGCGACGACCCCTCCGCGGGCCATGACCAGGAGCGAGTCGCACCACCGCTCCACGTTGGCCAGCGTGTGCGTCACGCAGACGACGGCGATCCCGCTGTCGGCCAGCGAGCGAAAGACCTGCATCATCTCGCGGTCGGTTGCTTCATCCAGCCCGCTCGTGACCTCATCGAGGAACATCAGCGAGGGGCGCACGAGCAACTCGTTGGCCAGGCTCGCGCGCTTGCGCTGCCCTCCCGAGAGCTTGTGGATCGGGAGGTCGGCCTGTTCGTGGAGCCCCACGCGCGCGATTGCCTCCCGCACGAGCCGCTCGATCTCGTCGCTGGCCGTGTCGGGCGGGAGGCGCAGTCGCGCGGTGTACGTTAGGCACTCGCGTACCGTCAGCCGCTCCGGGAGCGTTTCGCGTTGCGGCACAAAGGCGATCTCGTGCTTCACTGCGTCAAAGTTGCGATGCAGATCTTCGCCGCTCCACGTCACGGCGCCCCCGGTCGGCCGGCTCCGCCCGCTCATCGCCCGGATCAGCGTGCTCTTCCCACACCCGCTCGGGCCGATGATCGCCACGAACTCGCGCGCTCGAATCGCGAGCGAGACATCGTCGAGAAGACGTCGACGCCCCTTCTCCGATGGCACCTCGACGACCAGGGAGTGCGTGGCCAACTCCGCGCCTCCCTCGGCGCAACGGTGGGGATGCAGCACTCCCTGTCGCCATTCGAAGGCGTAAGGGCCGAGCCGAATGCCGTCGCCATCGCTCAGGGGGTGCGTGCCGGTGAGGCGTGCACCGTTGACAAACGTGCCGTTGCTGCTCCCGAGGTCGCGGATCGTCGGGGGCACCGCCGTGCCGAGAATCACGGCGTGGCGCCTCGAGATGCTCGGGTGGTCGAGGACGACCGTGGCGAGGTCCTTGTCGCGCCCGAGGACGATCTCGCTTCGCGCCTCGATCGGTACCGTCGGCGCGTCGGACACCGCTGCCGACGCGTCGTCGCCCAACTGCGTCTGCGCGCTGCGCGAGAGGTGCAACACCGGGCGCCGCCCAGTGATCGCACGCTGCACGCCAGACGGCGTGCGCCGCGTCTCGCTGACCACGAGCTGGATGCGAATGTCGGTCTCGCCGCAGCGCACGATGTCGCCGTCGGCGAGCTCGGTCGGCCGGTCGAAGGCGACTTCGTTCACGAAGGTCGGCTGGCGTAGCGCGACCGGCTCGAGCAGGAGGCGCTGCCCGTCCCAGCTGAGTCGTGCATGCTCGCGGGAACATGCAGGATCCGCCAGCGGCAATTCCGCGGCGGCGCTCCGGCCGATGAGAAACGGGCGCCCGTCGGCCGGAACATGCACTCGGCGGTTTGTCGCCGAGAGGAGGAGGTAGAGCTCGCGCGGCTCCGTGTTCGGGGGAGCGGTCACGGCGCAGTGTGGCGAAGCAGGCGGTGCATCATCTAGTGGGGATGTGCGCCCGCACAGGGAGGCGATTGATCGCAGTGACGGCGACTTCCTTGGTGAGGTCACGTCGGCGCTCCACGAGCTTCGTGGGATCGGTGAGCGATTGCGTGAGCGTTTCGCGCTCCGATCGGAGTGTCCTGAGCTTCAACTGGAAGGAGCGGTCCTCGGTCTTCCCGACCTGCTGTTCGATGTTGGCGATCAGTGCGTCGGCGTCCCTGGTGCAGGGGCTCGACGGATCGACCTGCTGCAGCTTCTCCACGGCGTCGTCGTAGGCACGATTGGCGGCATCGGCGCGGGCGCCGCGCACGAGCTGCGCACACTCGCGCGCCTGGTACGACGCGAAGAGCTTCTCGGCGTCACCCGCTGCCAGCGGTTGGCACGTCGTCGCCTCGCGCGGGACACTCATGAGGATCGCGATCGCCTGGTCGACCTGTCCCGTTCCGGCCTTTCCCTTGGCATCGGAGCGCACGGCCGCGCAGTTGGTCTCGTAGTAGCCGACGATGCGCCGCTTGCCGGTCTCGACGAAGGTGCGCAGCCGATCGCCGTCGGTCGACATGTTGGCGATGGCGTCGGTGAGCGCTGCGGCTTCGGTGTCGCCAGATCCCGTGAGCGTCACCGAGGTCGAGGAGAAGGTGATGTTCTGTGCGGTTTGCTTGATGGCCAGCGCGAGATCGGCCTTGAGCACCTGCATCGCGCGAAGGTCGCCGGCTTGCATCCGGCGCGTGACCGTGAGGTACGGCGTGAGCACGAACCCCGCCTGGGGGCCGATGCCCGACATCCCCGCGGCGGTGACGACCTGCAGGAGCTTTCCCTCGAGCTGGCTGGCCTGTCCCTCGTTGAGTGTCGCGTTGGACGTGGGGACGGCGACGGATATCGGGACCCCTCCGAGGTCGTCGGCGGTGACCTGCTGCGCGCCGAGCGAACGGGCGCCGAGGGTTGCAGCCAGCAGTGCAGCTGCAATGCACGGAGGGGTGATTCGGCGGTGCATCATGGCAGCCTCACTGGATCTCGACGAAGATCGTTCCGCCGCTCCCCACGGAGCGGTTGGCGCGCACGTCGAGCGTGCGCAGGAAACGGATGATCTCGAGCGCGAACTTGTTGGGGTTGTAGTTGTTGTTCGTTCCCGGGTCGAACATCGGGATGCGCACTTCGTCGGCCGTCATGCGGAGCGACGTGGTGCCGGAGACATGGTAGACGTTCTTGTAGGCCGCCTTCTCGAGGAACTCCTCGATCGCCACCGACATCTCGTCCTTGTTAGGCCCCACCGGCGAATCGAGATTCTTGTCGGCCCCCTCGCGCACGCTGAACTCGACGCGAATCGGAACGCCATTCTCCACGAAGTCGTCGAACTTCTCCTGCATCGTGTTCAGGAACGGTTCCATCTTCTCCTCGGCGGCCTTCTCCACGATGCGCTCGAACGGGACGTCTTTGTTGTACGGTCCGGCGCTGGCGATCTTGTTCGAGAGCGACACGCCGTTCGCTGCGAGGTAGCCGGTGAGGATCATGCTCACGCCATATCCGGCGCTGCTCGGGTTGACCTCGACCACCACGTAGATGTCACAGCGCGATTGCTCGATCACCCGCGAACGCACGTCGCTTTGCGAGGTGATCTGGATCGCCTGGTCGTTCCCCATCGAGCGCACGATCGAGAGGAAGTCGATCGTGCTGAACTTCCGGTTGTCGAACGACTCCTTGACCTTCGTGATGGCGATGCGGCGGTTGTAGTCCGCCTCGAGCACCGTACGGATGTCTTCCCCTTCCTTGGTGAAGGGGATGACCATGATCTTCGGCTGAACCGTGCGCGATGTTCCGCCGCGCGCGGAGCCCGAGGTGCGATCCTGGGCGTGGAGACCGGCGCTGCAGGCGACGAGCGCGAGGGCACCGGCGAGGAGGAGAGGGCGCATACGTCAGTACCCGAATCGGCGGACGACACCAGCCTTCTCCAGCGCGCTGCGGAGGGCGTCGGTGTTCACGAGGACGACAAACGATTCCGACCCGGCGGGGGCACCGGGCGCCGAGGCGCCCGCATTCACCCGCACGATGTAGCGTGCGTAGCCCTTGCGGGCGAAGAGTTCGTCGAAGAATGCCTTGTGCTGCTGCATCGCCTGCTGCTCGTTGGCGATCATGGGGCGCGCGATCGGCGAATCCGGCACGCCGACAAACAGGAGGGAGCGGACCGCCTGCTCCTGCGCGCACTCCCCTGCGTTGCGGCACTTCTTCCCGGTGAGCGTGGTGAGGACGGCGACCGTCCCCTCGATCGGGCGCGGGGCGGCCGCGCCCTCGACCAGCGTCGCGCGGTGCGGCGACCCGCACGCCCCCGCCGAAACCAGGGCGACACCCACGATCAATCGGCGGAACGAGGGAGGGTGCATCACTTGATGCTCTCATTGAGGAAGTCGGCGATCTTCGACGGCGCCGTACGCAACGCGGTCTCCAGGGCACGCTGCGGCGACTCGTCGTTGATCGCCTCGCCGGCCGACCCGCCTGCCGAGCTGCTCAGCTTCTTCTCGGCGGCGCGCGCGGCGGCCTCCTGTGCGATCTCGCACGCCTTCTTCATGATTCCGCTGCACTTCTTTGTCGGAGGAACGCTCGACAGGACGCCGTTCCGCAAGGGAATCTCGCGCGAGGCGATCGCCTCGCGCGTCTCGACGTTGTAGAGCTGCACCGTCACCGAAAGCGACGTCTCGTAGATGGTCGCGTTGTTCCTCCCCTTCGCCTGCTTCGTCTCGACGCTCTGGATGAAGCCGGTGAGGAGGTACTTGCTTTGCAGCTGGCGGTCCGTCTTGATCTGCACGGCACTCTCGAACTGCGAGAGCGTCATGGCGTTCTCCAGCTGGCTCTTGATGACCGGATTCGCCGACTCGTTGATCGCCGCGAAGCGATCGGTGGCCTGCACGCCTTCGAGTGCCCGTGCGGCGAAGAGGCCGGCCACGTCGGATCCCGTCGTACGCGCGGCCGATGCGAGGCCGAACGGATACACGACGATCGATGGGCGATCGTCCTGCGCGAGCGCGACCGACGACGAGAGGGCGAAGAGGGAGACGGCGAACAGGGAGCGAAGCATGGAGGGTACTCCTGAGGCTGGAGGTCTTCGAGGCGGGAGCGCGATTGCGGCGGGCGGGGAACTTCCTTTCGCCATGAGAACGTCGCCCACCTCCTCCCTCTTACGGCCGACGCTTCGCACGGTGGTTCCCCCCTGGGAACGGCGCGGCGAAAAACTTGTCTCGCACGGGATCGCTTGTCGAGACGGCGCGGCGTCGCCACACTCCACGTGCGCATCATTAGGGGTGGGACGTACCGTCAGCTCGTGAAGAGCGCGTCGACCATCGCATCGATCCCTGCGTCGAGCAGCGCCGGCTCCGCATCTGCCGCCAGCAACCGGTGCACGACACGCGCAATTTCCGCGTCGCCCCCCGATCCATCGCGAACCAGCGCATCCCTGGCGGTCGGCGCCACCTCGCACGCCGCGTGAAAGAGCTGCTCCACGACGCGCCACTGCTGGGGGGTGAGCGGAGGGTTCATTCGCGATGTTCGACGGAAGTCGCATGGCAGGCAGGGTGGCGTGGGCTACCCCCCACCTTTGCGCAATTGCTCGCCGACATCAGTCATCGCCGACCGATTCCGCGGTCTCGTCACGCGGATCGAGACCGCGACTCGTTCCCTCGCTACTTCGGCAGCGTCTCCTCGAGGTCCCGCCGAACGAGCCGTACCTGAGTCGAGTCGCCGGAAGCCTCGTAGATCTGGAGCAGGAGGCGACGCGTATCGGCGACGCGTGCCGGTTGCGGCGGCGTCTGGCGCTCGAAGCGCCGAAGGGCGTCTGTCGCTTCGGCCAACGCCTCGGCATTTCGCCCCTGCGCCAGCAGCGCTCGACTCAGCCGCACGTGGTGAATCGCGAAATAGAAATGGTCGTCAGGAAGCGTTTGCTCGTACATCGCCAGCCCCGCGCGGACCTCGCGTTCGGCCTCGGCCGGGCGGTTCAGTCTCAGTAGGACTCCCGCGAGGTTCCCCCGGAACAGGCCAATGAAGGCGTGCTTCCCGTTGTAGGCCCTCTGATAGATGTCGATGATACGACGATATCTCGCAACCGCTTCGTCCAACCGACCGTGCCGCTCGTCCAGGTTGGCGAGGTCGTTGAGGAGGTTGGCCACGCGCGGGTGATCGGGACCGTACACCCGCTCGCGGATGGCGAGCGCTCTGTGGAAATAGCCCGTCGCCTCCTCCTCGCGACCGGTCCGCAGGAGTGCCCGCCCATACGTGCCCCAGGCAGACGCGGTGCGACTGTGATCCGGACCGTACCAGCGCTCAATGATCCGCACGCCGATCGACTCGAGGCGAACCGCCTCGTCGAACTCCGACCGATCCTGCGCGTTGGCACCGAGATTCATCCACGCGTCGCCGCGTAGAGGATGTGCGGCGGGAAGCAGCGACGGCGCCAGCGCGAGCACACGCCTGTTGACCGAGTCCGACTGCGCATAGCGACCGAGATAGTAGTAGTCGTTCGCCAGCTGGGTCAGGAGATCGGCGAATTCGACAGACATCGTGTCGCCGCGCGCCACGCGCATGCCGACGGCGCGTGTGTGCGCGACCGTGGCAGTGTCGTTACGTCCAATGAGCTGGCTGACCTTTCCCTTCGCCTCTACCGCCTCGGTCACCCGTACCGAGTCTCCCGTCCGCTGCGCCAGGGAAATCGCTTCGTTCGCCAGCAGTCGCGCAGAGTCGGGTTTGGCCCGATCGGCAAGGAGGAGTGCGAGTTCTGCAACGCGCCGGCTCGCGTCGCGTTCGTCGCCGACGTCGCGCCCCCGCGCGATCGCCTCGCGCAAGAGCGTGTCGGCGCGGTCGAGCTTTCCCAGCTTGCGGAAGGAGGCGCCAAGCGTGCGAAGCAGTTGCACCTGCGCGAGCGGATCGCCGGCGAGCGTGGGTGCATCGCGTACCCCAGCCTCGAGCAGGGTACCGATGCGCAGGCTGTCGGGGGCGCCGGAGACCTCGTTGGCACCGTCGAGGAGCCCAAGCATGAAGTCCTGGATCCGCTGCGTACGTGTTGCCTCGGCGGCCGCGAGTCGCTCGAGCCGGATCGTGCGTGCGGCGACCACGCCGCCGACTGCCCCAACGAGCGTGAGTAATGCAATCGACGTCCCGAGCTCGGCCTGCCGGCGACGCACGAATTTCCTCGTGCGATACGCCAACGATGTCTTTCGCGCCTCGAGCGGAAAGCTCGCGAGGAAGCGCTCCAGGTCGCGGCGGAGTGCCTCCACCGACTGATAGCGCTGCGCAGGATCCGGCGCGCGCGCCGTCGCGCAGAGGAGTGCGAGGTCGTCCTCGTCCTCGCCGTGCGCGCGAGCCGGTGAGAGCTGCAGCGGTTCGGCAGGCGACACGGGAAGCCGGTCGGCAACCAGCTGGAAGAGCATCACGCCGAGCGCGTAGACGTCGGTCAGCACCGTGAGCGCGCCGCCATCTCGACGCTCCGGAGCGGCGTAGGCTGGAGTGAGGAGGCGGAAGAGAGACTCCGACGCTT
>CAZWVG010000030.1:0-34785 GCA_964637355.1 uncultured Gemmatimonadaceae bacterium | reverse complement strand
GACGCCAGCCTCGGCGTCGCGCAGCTTCTGCTCGGTGGCCTCCAGCTGGGCGCGGATCTTGTCGGACTTGGGCGCCGAACGGAGGGAGGACATCAGACCCATGGGAACCTCTGTCGTACGGGGTGAGTCAGGCGACGATGTTCGCCTGGGGGAGCGAGGGGCGGTCAGTGCGGCCGCCCCTCGCGTGGTGATGACCATCAGGTTGCGCGTGCCACGCCGGCGCGCCGGAGCGCCACCAGGAGCTCGGTGGCGAGCTCGCCCTGCACGATCTCGAGCATGCGTCGCTGGACGAGGCGCGACAGCTCCTCTGGATCGCCGGTGTTGATGGTGCCGGAGAAGACGGGCGCGAGGGTGACCTGCAGCGTGATGCCAGCGCCGCCCCCTGCGACGCCGCTGGCCAGCGCGGCGGCGAGCCCACCGGACAGCAGGGAGGGGACGGCGGGCGGTACGATCGGTGCCGGTACCGCGAGCGTGCGGCCGAGCGAGGCGCGGATGGTGTCGCGGATCGCCTCCTCGGCGGCGACGCTGCGTTGCAGCAGGTCCACCATGCGATTGCCGGTGACCTCCGTGATCGTGGCGGCGGCCTGCACGTTCGCGCGGCCGCCGCTGCTGGCCGTGCTCCCGGCCACGTCGCCAAGCGTCGCACTCGGTTGCGGGACACCACGGATCTGCGACAGCAGCTTGAGCACGGCGCTGCGCACGGCGGCGTCGGACGTCGACTTGCCTAACGCGATGAGTGCCGCCTCGGCGCCGGCGCGCCCCTGGGCAGTGTCGAGGCTGAACTGCTTGAAGATGTCGGCGACTTCGGGGAGGACGTCGCTCACGCTGCCGGCGGTGCGCTTGAGCCGCTCGAGGGGATCCGTGATCCCTTCGAGTTCGGCGGTGAAATCTGCCTCGTCGAACGCGGCACCGAGCCGCTCGGCCAGCGTCGCGACCTTCACCGCGGCGCTGTCGGCGCCGCTCTCCAGCTCGAGCAGGGACGCGAGCAGCTCGTCGACGCTGATGCCCATCGCCATCGCCAACCGCTCGAGGTCCTCGGGACTGTCGGCGATCGCACGGATCCACGCCTCCATCGCGTCGCGCCCATCCTGCGTCGAGACATCGAAGTCGGCGAGGACCTCGCCGAATGCCGGGAACGCCTTCGCCAGGGCCGCAACGCGGAGCCGGAGCTGCTCAATCGGATCCGTGACGTCGTTGAGCTTGATGCCGGTATCGGCGGCGTCGAGCACCGCCTGACGCTGACGCTTCCGTTCCGCCTCGAGCCGCTCCTGCTCCGCGAGCGCGTCAGCGGCGGCGCGTGCGGCCTCATCGGCGACCTCGCTGGCGAGACCGAGGATCCGCTTGATCGTGTCGATGACCGTCTGCTCTTCGGCCGTAACTCCGCCCTCTGACAGCTGCTCGAAGATCGCCTTCGCGCGCGCACGGAGCTCCGCCTGCCCTTCCTGCGTCGCCAGGTCAAGTCCGTCCGTCAGGCCTCGCAGCAGACCGAACGCCGCGTTCTTGAGCAGGCTCGATTTGCCGGCCAGACCATCACCGGCGACCTCCTCGAGGATGGCGGTGATCTGGTCGGCGGCGCTGGTGCCGAAGATTTCGAAGCGATCCGAGAGCACGGAGAGCGCGTCCGCCAGCTGCGCGATCGCCGGCGTGGCGCCTTCGAACGCCTGCAGCAGCGCACGGAGTACTTCGATCTGCGCGCGCTCGGCATCACTCAGGTCGCCGTCAGCCGCAAAGCCGTCGATGATCCCCTTGATGGACGCCTTGAACGACTCGGCGCTGCTCGTATCGACACTCGCCGCGAGATCGGGGAACAGCGTGGCGAAGAGGTCCTTCGCCTTCGCGAGCTTCTGCTCCGCGGTGAGAGAGCCCAGCTCCACCGCGGTGCCGAACGCCTCGAGCGCTGCGGCGAACTTGGTGGCGGGCGTGCGGAGGGCGGGCGCCGCATTCCGAATCGACTCGATCAGCGACGCGATCGCCTCGGCGAATTGCTCCGGGTTGAGCCCCCCCAGTTGTGAGAGGTCGATGCTCCCGGCCGTGAAATCCGCGAGCAGCTGCTTGAGACGCTCGATGGCCTGGGCGGGACCGTCGGCGCTCGTGAGGTCGAGCCCCTCGAGCGCAGTCTTGAGCGCGGGCACCCCTTGCTCGCCCGTCAGCACGGCGATGCGCTTGATGATGCCGGCGATCCCCGCGAACGCCTCGGGGTCGATGCGTGCTTGCTGCTCCAGGAGATCGAGCTGGCCTCGGAGCGTCTCGTTGAGTCGACGCAGACCGTTCGCGGCGATGAGCTTCTGCAGGCCCTCGATCTCGGCGACGGTCGGCAGGTCGGCGTTGGCGAAGCTGATCCCGAAGTCGCTCGCGATCTGCTGGAGCTCCTTGAGGGAGACGCCCGCCTGCTGCAGCGCCTTGACCAGGGCTTGACTGGAGAGCGGGACCTCGCCGAAGATCGGCTCGCCGGACACCGGGTTGGTGTCGATCGGTTCGGTCGACGTGAGCCGGAGCCCGCGCACCGCGGCCGCATCCGCGCCGGAGACGGAGATCTGCACCAACTCGCCGACGCTCGAGGTCAGCTCCTCGAGGCGGCGCGCATTGCGATCGAGTGCTTCGCGCAGCGCGCGCGTCTCGGGGTTCTCCTGACCCAGCACGCTGACCAACGACGTGATGCCGCCGACGATCGCCCCGATGCCGGGCAGCGCACTCGCGAAGCCTCCGCCGGTCGACAGCAGGCTGCTGATGCCGCCGGCTTGCTTCGCCAGGTCGGCGATCTTCGCGAAGCCGCTCGCGGCCTGGGCGGCGCCGCTGATCAGGCGCGTGGTGCCCGCGGTGGCGCCATCGATGGCGCTCACGATCCCGAGCGCCACGTCGAGGGCATCGGAGAAGCCGTCGGCAAGTCCTCGGCTCGCGGCGGCAGCGCCCTCCGTCCCGTCCTTCAGCTCCTTCGGGAGGAGGCCGAGCTCCCGGCGCACCGACTCCGGAATCGTGATCGTCCGCGCGGCGCCACTGAGCGCGACCGCCACCTTCCGTGCGACCTCGAGCGGCGCGATGATCTTCGCGATGTCAGCATCCGTCGCCCCGAGCTTTCGGAACTCCTCCGACGTCGCTTCGATCTCAAGCGTCAACGCGCGCGCGGTGTCGCCGGCCATAACAGCGAGTCGGATCTCCGCGGCACTGACCGCAGTCTCGATGGCCTTTGCGTTCTGCTCCGCATTGGCCTTGAGCACATTGAGCGCTTTGTTGGCTGCCTCCAGTTCTGCCGCTCGAGCATCCGCGGCCGGCGTCCCCTTCGCCGCGCCGGCCGCCGCACGCGCCTTCTCCTCCGCATCCAGGCGCGCCTTCACCGCTGCCCGTCCCGCTTCCACCTTCGCGAGCTCCTGCACCTTCGTGGTCAGCGCGTCGTACTGCGGCGCGATGAGCTGCAGGAGTTTCAGCTCCTTGTTCAGCTGCGCCGTCTTCTCCGTCTGCGCGCGATTGAGCGCTTCGACGTTGCTCGTGTCGAAGTTCCCGACCGCCTTCCCGATCTCGCCCTGGATCGCGGCGATCTCGCGCCGGAGGTCCTCCGTCGAACGGGTGAGTTCCACCACGCCGCGGCGCTGCGCCTCGAGGCGATCGGCTTCCTGGTCGCCCTTGGTGTCGCGCACGTCCTGCACGTCGGCCGACGTCAGCGTCCGGTCACCGAAGGCGAGCGCGAGGCGCCGCTCTTCGGCGGCCTCTCGCGAAGTGAGCCCGCGGATCTCGCGCAAGTCGGCGCGTGACTGGCGGAGCAGCTCCGCCGTCTCGGTGCGCGTGCGCCGAAAGACTTCGATGATCGCGAGCGACGCGACGCCGACGGCGCCGACGACGGCGCCCCCAGGGCCGAAGAGGAACGCCATGTTCGATCCCTGCACGACGATCTGCTTGAGGCCATCGCCGCCGATCTTCCCGGCGCGCGCCATGTTCTCGGCCGCGGATGCGACCTGCACGGCGGCGGCGCTGTAGCGCTGCCCGATGGCATCCGCACCCTTCGCGATCGCATCGGTCTTCTTGCCGAAGTCCTGCACCGAGGTGCCACCCTTCGCGAGCTCGGCCTGCAGCTGTGCGGCATTGGCCTCGATGTTGACGAGGAGCCGCTCGACGACGTTGGCCGGCATCAGCGCACCTCCGCCGGTGTCACGGCGTCAGGCGCGGACGACCACGCGGGGAGCTCCGGCGCCGGCGATCCAGCGTGTGCAGTGTGTGGCATGGGACGGTTAGGCTGAGGGCGGAAACGTGGTCGGGACGATCACGTCGGTCAGGGCGGCGAGGTGCACGGCGCGCAGCGCCACGAGGCGCCGCCGGCGGGCCTGCGTGGCCATCGGGAGCAGCGCGCGCGCTTCCGGCGTCATCTGCTGCGCGGCGACCTCCCACCAGAGCACCGTCTGACTGACGACGGGCGCCGGGATCTCGAGCTCGGTGAGCGCGGCGGCGACGACGGGGCCGACCTCGTCGATCGCGCGCTGGACGCCAGTCGGCACGTGAAGATCGCCGACAACCTCCACCGTCCCGGCGTCCGTGGGGACGAGGACGAGCCCGGCGATCTGCGACCAGGTGAGCAGGCGGTGCACGGTGGGCAGCGCGCGGTTGGGGATCTGCATGGCGCGCGATTAGAAGGCGAGGGGGACGCCCGGGTGATGATGCGTGTACACCGTCCGAAGCGCGCGCCGGCGCCGCTCGTCAGGTGCAATCCCCGGCACGTTCTGGTCGATCCAATCGAGATGATCGGCGAACTGCTGTTGCCCCTCGACGTTGCCGGCGAGCCACTCGAGCGCCAGCTCGGAGCTCACGTGCAGTGGGTGGTACTGGCGGTACGTCTCGCGCAACGCACAGAGCCGACGCCGCTCGGGCGAGACCCAGTCCGCGGCATTCGCCTCCTGGTGCGCGAGCGCCGCAGTGAACGCGAGCTGCGAGCGCGGCGAGGCATTCATCCACTCCTCGAGCGAGGCGGCGGTGGGATCCCCGTCGATCGCGCGGGCGACGCGGGGCAGGTCTTCCGTGGTCTGCATGATCATCCTCGGGTGTGGGAGGTGTCGTTAGGCGACCCATGGAGCGATGGCAACATGGGGATCGGGAGGGGCGCGTCAGGGGAGAGCCACGCGCCGGCCGGCAGCCCCCGCATGACGGTCGCTTGCCAGGTGAGCACGAACTCGAACGTCGGCGTGCGACGTGCCGCCTCGACGAGGACCACGAGGTGGTCCGGCGTCCCCATCGGCAGCTCGCCGTATAGCGCCGGGCGATGCAGCAGCGCGACGAAATCCGCGGCCTTCAGCGGGCCGGACGAGCCGCTGATGTCCCGCAAGAGCGGGCGCTTGTCGGCCCGATCCTCGATCGACTTCTGGTTGAGCTGGACGGGAGCCAGGAGCACGACGTTCGCCCGCTTCGCCAGCGCCTTGAGCCCGTAGGCAATCGCCTCGAGCTCCTCGTCACCGCGCCGGCCTTTGAGCCGGTACTGGATGAGTTGCAGGAAGTCGACGACGATGAGGCCTAACGACGGGTGCCGGGCCTTGAGCTCGAGCACGCGCGTGGTCACGTCGTCCAGGTGCGGCACCGCGCTATCGTCGATCCAGAACGGCGCGGAGCCGAGCCAGCTGCTGGCCGCGGCGAGTCGCACGTAGTGTGCGTCGGAGAGGCGACCGCTGCGCATCGCACCGATCGGCACGCCGGCGATCGCGCTCAGGAGTCGTTCCGTGATCGACGCGTTGTCCATCTCGGCGCTGACCAGCCCGACGCCGCATTGCCCGCTGAGCGCGACGTGCGCGCCGACTTGCCCGGCGACGGTGGACTTGCCGTGCTTGGGCGCCGCGCCGAGCAGGAACAATTCGCCAGGCTGCAGGCCCTGCGTCTGCTCGTCAAACTCGGGAAAGCCGATGCGCAACCCGCCACCCTCACCGCGAGAGCGCCGCTCGACCTGGTCGATGACGTCCCCCAGCGCCAGCTTCGCGAAGCCCTGCGCATGGTAGTCCGCGCCCATCGCGAGCAGTCCGGCGAGCACGCGCGTCCGAATCTCTTCCGGCGGCGCGGTCCTCGTGGCCGCCGCTTCGGCGGCGACATCGGCCCAGTCGACGATCGCGCGGAGCTGCGCGTGCTCGCGCACGAGGCGGATCGGTGTCTCGAGATTGCCGGCGAACGGGAGTTGATCCTGCAGTGCGTCGACATACTCGCGGCCGCCGCATGCGGCGAGTTCGCCGGCACGTTCGAGTTGGTCCCGCACGGCAGCGCCATCGACCCGATGCCCCTGCGCCTTCAGCGCTGCGATCGCGGCATAGATCCGCCGGTGGGCAGGCCGGTACAGCTCCGACTCGCGGATCGCGGCGAGGATCGGTTCGACCTTCCGCGCGTCCAGGAGCATGGTGCCAAGCAGCGCCTGCTCGGACTCGTCATCGTGCGGAGGAACGCGAGCGGCCATCAAGACACCACGCGGAGCGCTGGTGGCGTCGCCGGACGCTCCGACCGCGCGAGACTCTCGGCGATGTGGCGCTCGGCCTGCTCTCGGGTGCGGGCGCCGATGATCTCGGCGAGGTCGCCGCATCGCGCGAGCAGTTCGGCGACGTGCGTCGCACTGGGGATGACGCCCGTGCGCTCGAGCTCCGCGAGTTTGTCTGCGCGTCGTGATCCGAACACTCGCGCAAGCCCATGCTGCCGAATGAGCTCGAAGAGCTGCGCTGCCTCCTGCTGCGTCGTTGGCGAAGTGATCGCGCCGACGCCCTGCAGGCGCTGCTGCATGCACTTCTCGACAAAGCGTCGAAAGTGATTCAGCGAGAAACCGTCTTCGCTGTTGGCCGATCGGGCGTCGGCGAGGTACTCCTGGCAGGCCTGTGCCAGATCGATCGGCGTCGCCGCGCGGCCGCCGGCGATTCCCTGGCCGTGGAGGTACCCGATCATCGACGCGATCAGGATCTTGCGCCGCCTCGGTGGGGGGTGCGCGATCATCGCGAGGATCGGGGGACGCTGCTCCACCGGGATGAGCGCGAGGAGCTCCTGCTCGCGAAGCGGGTCCGCGTCGGGTTGCGTCTCCGGATCAGGACCTTCGCGCGCACGCTCGCGCGCTGCTGCTGCTTTTGGTGTTGTGGTGGTAGAGGTGGAAGTGGAAGTGGATGTGTTTCGAATGGGTATGGGATACCCATTCGATACCCTATCCGTTAGGGTATCGAATAGGGTATCGCATAGGGTATCGGATGGCATTCCCGCCGTGGACTCGTCCGCGATGTCGCGAGCGCCGAGCGGTGCGTCATCCGTCGACGTGTTGGGGTCCGGCATCGGGACGACTTCGAACCACGCCCGATGATGGGCGCGGAACTCGCTGACGAGGGCGATCGGTGGGAGCGAGTCACAATACCGGCGAATGAACGCCCGGTGCTTCGGGTTGGTGGCGACCATCCACTGCCCCTCGTCGAGCTGACCGATGATCCACACCACCGAGCCCTCGACGCGAATCCACCCCTCGCGAATCAGGTCGTCGAGCGCCTGCGTGACGAGGTCTACGTCGAACTGCGTCCACTCGCTCACGGCAGCGCGGAGGGCGGGGATGACGACAATGCCGGCGGCGTGGCCCTGCGTCTTGAGGGAGAGCAGGACCAAACGGGCACAGCCGGTCAGCCGTTGGTAGCGCGGGTCGTTCATCAACCCGACAGGGATGGGGCGGAACTCCGCTCGATCGGGCGCGGACATCAGGCGGCGACGTTAGGGAAGGGTTGGCGCCACGCGGCGCGAATCGCCATCACCGCGCGGCGGCACGCGTCGACGCGCGCACGACGACGGTCGCCGTCTTGCCCGCGGGGTGAACCGAGGGCAGCGCTTTCAGCCTGGGCGAGTGCACGCTCGGCAGCGCGCAGCTCCTCGAGACGTGGATCGGGAGCTGTCGGCGGTGGTGCCGGCGCCGACGATTCACCAGCATTGCCAAGTTGGGGGAATGGTGCTATCATGAGGGCGCTGGACATCTCGATGGATCCTCCCAAGAAGCCGGCCGGCGAACCCCTGCACAGGGCGTGCCGGCTTCTTGCTTTTAGGGGTTAGCGGCGGGGCGTGTGGGTGCGCATGAGCGTGCGCATCGAGCCGATGAGTGCAGCCTCCTGCTCGGCTTCGGTCGGCACCATCTTCGGGGGCGGACGCCGGGCCGCGGCCTTGCGACGCTCCTCGCGCTCTGCTTCGGCACGGATCTGTTGCGCCTGGTGTTCGGCCTCGCGCCGACGGTCGAGCTCCTTCACCCGCTTCTCGAGGAAGCGCTTCCCGGCGGCCAGCGCCGCCTCGTCTTCCGCCCAACGCCGCGCGGACTCCGGCGGGGGAGGGTCGTGAAGGAGACGCTCCTGCTTCTCCCAGGGGCGCGGCCGGACTACGACCTGACCCTCGATTCTGTCAGAGTGCTCGCGGACTTCGAACAACGCTGTCTTCGGTGGGATCAGCGCGAGATACTTCTGCTCCACCGGACGCGCATGCTTCAACAGCTGCGCGGCAGTGAGTGTGTAGCGCTTCGGCGCCGGGCGGGTCGAGGCGGTCATGCCGCACCTCCCTGCTCACAGCGATCACGAAACGCGCGGAGCTCACGCATCACATAGCGAATGGTGCGCCCGTAGCGGATGGCCTTCGGGCCTTGCCCTCGCGCGCGCCAGTGCGCTAACGCGGAAATGGAGACGCCCAGGAACTTCGCGGCGATGTCGCAGCCGACCGCGGCCTCGTCATCGACCTCGGCGAACCGGAGCGGCGTGGCCGGCGGCTCCTCGATCGTGTCCATTACGCGACCGCCTGCAGGCGATCATCGACGACCGGCGCCTGCTGCGCGCGCATCGCCTCGAGCGTCTCGCGACGCACGAACCAACGGTGCCCATGACGCTCCGCCGGAATCTTGCTGGCGAGGACGTCACGATAGACGGCGGTGTAGGGCATCCGGAGCTCGACGCAGAGCTGCACGATTGGAACCCAGGGGGAAGTCGGGAGCATGGCGCCTCCTTGACGGCGAAACGGACAATTAATAGGTTCTGGCAGGACTTGCTACACGACCGAGAGATTAATTCGTCTATCATAATCCCGTCAAGGCCATGGTTGAGGAACTACGTCACCGGGTGCGCGCGCTGGTGGAGCGCAAGTATCCGGACGGTGCGGCTCGCGCCGCCGAGGTGATCGGCATCCCGCAGCCGACCCTTCACACGATCATCGTCGGCACCACGACGAATCCGCGCTCGAAGACGCTGCAGGCGATCGCCGACCACTTCGGCACGACGGTGGGTTGGCTGCTCGATGGATCCGGACCGCTGCCGCCTTGTCTTCGAGATGATGGCGAGATGCCGGCGACCGCGGCGCGCGTCGCCGCGCTGGGCGTGAGCGCATCGGCAGCGCGGGGGGTCGTTGCATTGGGCAGTTGGCTCCTCGAGCTCCGCGATGCGCTCCGCACCGACGCACGAATCGGAGATGGGGAGAAGCGACCAGCGCCGGTCGCTCGGATCTATGGGCAGCAGGCGGAGGCGCGCCGCCTGTTCGACGAGGCGATCGCCGGCGAGCTGGAGTCGTTCGTCGCGCAGTGGGGCGAAACGAGGGCGCGCGAGCAGCTGCAGTCGTCTGCGGTGCAGGCGAAGCTCGTGCAGCTGCGGCAGCCGTTGCTCAATGCCACGCGGGTGCCGGCGGACGACGCATCGGTAGCCGAGGGCGCGATACCTGGGAAGAAGCGCCGTGCGAAGTAGTCGCCGACGACGTGCGCACGCCTGGGGAGGCGCTGCGAGGCGGCTTTCGTTTCCGCCTCGCTGCCTGTCGTTAGGCACGCCCACTCTCGGCGCGGTCGTCACGGCAGCAGCTCCAGGTGCCCGCGCTGGACGGCCACGACCGTACGGCGCTCGAGGTCCCACACGCGTGCGCCGTGCTGCCGGAAAGCCTCGAGGATCCCGTCGACGAACTCGTCCACCCATGCAGGCGGTGCGCTGCCATAGGAGTACTCGAGGGTGGCGACGGCGCGCCGGTCCTTGAACGGCGCGTGCGGATCCCCGTCGAGCAGCACGAGGCGCTGCGCACCGCCGATGCCGTGACTCCGCATGACGTAGTGCGCTGGCGTCTCCGGTGGCGCCTCCACCGGTGGGGCCGGTGCGGTGGACCCCTCCACCAGTGCGAGGCGCGGGCGTCTGCGAGCACGGTTCGCACTCATGCCGTCTTCCCTCCCCTTGGCGCCTGCGACGGCAGCACCCCCATACGTCGCGCGCGCTCGAGCGCCTTCTGCATCGCACTGAGATAGAGCTCGAGGTCACAGACGCGGATCTCGAGCGCCACCTTCTGACTCTCGCTCGGCTCTCGATTGCCTCCGTCCGGGAACAGGAAGCACACCTGCGGCTCCTCGCCTGCGAGCGCGAGGTCTGGACGATCGCCGACGTAGAGCTCGAGCATTCCGAGGAAGGCGCCGAGGTCCACGCGCACGACCGTTTCGGCCAGGACCTCAGGATCCTCGATCGGCAGCGTGGGATCGGGCGCCGTGGCGCCGTCCAGGATCCGGCGGATCTCGTCGTCGTTGTACATCATGCCGCCTTTCCTCCCCCGGGCGCCGGCGGATCGGGATCAGGGGGACGACGGACGGCGATGTCCGTGCGATCGCCACGCCGGCGACCGATGGCGAGGAGCCAGCGCTTCGGCGCCGGCGCAGCAGGGGGCGGAACTGGGACGCGTTCCATCATGGGCGCACCTCCGGTGGCGCCCGTCAGGCGACGGTCCCATATTGGGAGCGCGCGCCTTCGGGCTCGTGGGCGGGGCGTCCGGTTCACTGCCAGGTGATCGACCGGCGCCCCGTTTCTCGTGCAGACGAGCATAGTGTCAGAAGTGGGATGGTGTCAATGGTGACACTCCACAGTTGACACTATTCGTCTTTTGCGGTAGTCTCAGTCCCTATGGAAATGCGCGTCAGAATCCCTGAGCTGCTCGAGCAGCGAGGCTTGACTCCTTACTCGCTGTCGATGAAGTCGGGTAACCGGATCAGCTTGAGCGCCGCGCACCGACTCGCGAGAGCTGAGGGCAGGGTGAAACTGTTCAGCGCAGAGCTGCTTGAGGCTCTATGTGACGTCCTGGACGTCGGGCCGGGCGAGCTCCTCGAGCGCGACGCGCCGAAGCGGCGCCGGGCCAAGTAGCTGCGTATGGAAATCAGCGTTAGCACGCTCTCGGAGTTCGTAGCAGCAACTGAGCGTTTCGATCCTGATGCGTCCTATTTCCGCGGAGTTCCCGACGAACGGTTCGAGCTGATCCCATCGGTAGGGAGATACCTGAGGCACTTCACCGAGGGAAAGGTTGGACGCGAGCATCTACTGCGGACTGAGCGCGCTCTGCTTGACTCCTTCAAGCGTGAGGGTGTCGCCCACCTCTCATTTCCGCCCGACTCAGATTGGGAGTGGCTTGCTCTCGGTCAGCACCACGGATTGCCGACGCGCTTGCTCGACTGGACGACGTTTCCATTCGTTGCACTCTTCTTCGCCTTGGAAGTGCTCGACGCGGATCTCCAGCATTGGCGCAGTGCCGACGCGTTGGTCTACGTTTGGAAAGCGGGAGACGTGCGGCGCATTTTTGGTGCGCGTGCCACACGCGAGGATCCGCTCTTGATCGATAGGGTCGTCGCCTATCTTCCTCCGAAGCGCGATCGTCGCGTCGGTGCGCAGAGCGCGATCTTTTCGGTTCATCCGGAACCATGGATCCCAATCGACGACACCCTCGTGGATCGGATCCGAATCCCGTCTGACGCGCGTCTGTTCATGGCGGAATCGCTATTGCACGCCGGTTTCGGACCGATGACTATGTTCCCGGATCTCGGCGGAGTATGTCGGCATCTGCGCGTGAGGGAGCTCGACATCCCCATTCGTATCGCCCATGCGACCCACTAGCGCCGTTTCTTCTTGGCGTCGTCGCGCCTCGACGATAGGGAAATCTCTTGCGGCGTTCGTGCTGTTGGTCGGCACGCCGATTTCTCTGAGCGCACAGGACAAGGCCGAAGACCTGCTGTGGAACTGCTCCGGCCAGCAGGAGCAGAATGCGGCGACAAGGCAGGCCAAGCTACTGCACTGCTTGGGGTACCTACAGGGCGCTCACGACATGCTGCGCCTCGTGAACGACCTCATCAAGCTCAAGCCGCAACTTCGCGAGCAGCTGCTTGAGCAACTCGTGAAAGCAGGGAAGAGCGACGCCGAGATCGTCGCATCCATCAAGAAGTTCGACGCGGGATCGCCTGCCAGCATCTGCACGCCGGACGAAGGTCTGAGCAACGATCAGGTGCGGCGCGTCGTGGTCAAATGGATCGAGGGCCATCCGGAGCAGATGCATTTGCCAGGACGAACAGCCGTCCTGAGAGCGCTCATGGACGCGTTCCCCTGCGAGGGAAAGTAGGCATGCTCGCTGACGTTTACTCCCGCGATTCGGAACCCTCGCCGAGGAGTCGAACGTAGAAGTCGACGAGCGGTTGGAGATCGCCGTGCACGAAGTAGTGATTCAGGCACGCGATGTACTCTTCTTTCGGCGCCTCTGGCGGCGCGGGCCTCACTCGCAGGCGCAGCAGAATCCAGTCGAGCAGGAGTCGACAGCTCCGCCCATTGCCGTCCTCGAACGGATGCACCCGGATGACGTCCGCGTGCACGCGCGCCGCCAGGACGATCGCGTCGAGCTCGAAGGTCGCCGCATCCGGCTGCGCAAGCACGCTTCGTAGGCCCCGTGCCGCATGCGCGAAGATGCGTGCGAGCGCCGCCGCAACTTCGTCCCGGTGGTGAGAGCGATGCGGGCCGAAGATGAGATACTCCTGTCCCTCACCCGGGCCTCTGCATCGTCCCGCGTGGCTGCGAATCCCGCCGAAGATGCCGCGGTGCAGCGCGCACAGCAGGGCGACGTCCAGCGGCGCGTCGAGGTGGTCGCCTTGATGCACCGCACGTGCCGTGCGGCGCAGGTTCGCGTACAGCGCGCGTTCCTCGTCTTCTGAGTACTCGCGCGTGTCAGGGGCGAACCCGGGCGTCACTCAGAGCCAGCGGCGCGCGTCGATGCCTTCGATCCGTTCCGATGCGATCGCGTGGCGTGCGGTTTCGTCCTCGGTTGGCGAACGCCAGGCTCGCGGGTCGTTCTGCCGCTGCCGACGAATCGCGGCCAGCAGCTGCGCGCGTCGCGGTTCCTCGAGCCGAATCACTTCGAGCGGACGCGCGTAGCCATGCGCCTCCAGCTCGGCCGCGGCGTCCGCCGGCGAGCACTCGAGCACGATCGCCACCTGCTCCGTCGACATGGCGCCGAGTTGGTAGACTTCCCCCACGATCCGCACGCGCGCCTGCAGCTCCGGATCTACGCGACGCACAAACGCGCGCAGTCCGTCGTAAGCCAGCCGGCACTCGTGTGCACGCGCCGCGAGGTCGTGCTCCCTCGCCATCGATTCGATGTCGGCAATCGGACAGCTGGTCAGCGCGCTTCGCACCTCCCGCAGAACGAATGCGAGCGACGGGATCCCAGTCTGCGACGGGGCAGGCGTCGGAATGAGCCGGAGCGCCTCACGCGCGGCCTCGAGCGGGTCGAAGCCGCACTTCGTCGCAATGCGACTCGTGAGCTCAGTCGCCTCCGGCGGCTCTTCCCCCCCGAGCCGGTATGGCTCGAGAACCTCGATAGCGCACGCTGCCGCGAGCATCGCGCGGAGGAGCGCCGATACGCGTCCCAGCAGGTCCGCGAGCTCTACGCCGTCGCAGAGCTGCTCGACTTCTCTGGTGTCAAATCGGAGGTACTCGGGCCGAAGCTGCGCTTCGGCACTCACAACCCGTCGAACGAGGCGATCAGTGGCGTCCAGAACAGCGGGCATCAGCAGCGTCTCGCAATGAGGGAATTCGACCATTCGAACCGAAGCATGCGCGTGTGCACACTCCGCAGCCGAGCTCCTAGCGGCCGCGCGGTGCGACTGACGCGATGTGCTGGCAACTCCCGTGCGCGGCGAAAGTGTCGATCGCGCTACGCGACGTCTAGAGGCGCCGCCAGATACTAATCAGACTCCCCAATTGGGTGGGAAGTTTCCCTTTGCTCAGTTTCTCCCCTTCCGGAGTGGTGTGACGGTCGTCTGCTGACCGCCGAGCAGGGCCGCGAGGTCGCCGGCGACGCGATCGGCAGCCGAGCGCACGGGATCATCACTCAGGTGCGCATAGCGCGACGTCGAGGCGACGGTGCGATGCCCGAGCAGGGCGCGCGTGACCAGGAGCGAGTCGCCGCCGATCGCAGAGAATGATGCGAAGGAGTGCCGGAGATCGTGCAGCCGCACGTCGGGCAGGCCGGCGGCATACCGCACCGCGTGCCAGAGTCGCTTGACGCTGCGGAGCGGGACCGAGGGCCGGAGGCCCGGGAAGACATAGGGCGAGCGGTGGACCTTTCGCACGCTGCTGAGGAGCTCCGCAGCCGCGGCGCCGAGTGGGCGCACGCTCTTCCCGGTCTTCGTATCCGCCAGGCGCAGGAAGCCGCGCTCGAGGTCGACCGCATCCCAGCGCAGTGTCCGGATCTCGCTCTCCCTGCAGCCGGTGAGGAGCAGGAGCCGGAGCGCCGCGACGGCGTGCGGGTTCGCCGGGTTCGGCACGTCGGCGCCCTTCGGCCGGTTCTGTGGTCGCTTCGTCGGCGCCGGCTTCCGATGCTCCGGTGCCGGCGGCAGGCCCACCGTCTCGGCGGTGGTGAGGGCCTCGCCCAGCTTCGTGACTTCGGCCGGCGAGAGGAAGCGCTCGCGGGAGGCCTCCGGATAGCGCTCGAGGCTTTCGTCGCGGGCAGGGTTGTCCGGCCGCCATCCTTCCCGGCGCGCGAAGGTGAAGAAGGCGCTGATCACCGCGAGCAGGCGGTTCGCCAGGTACGGCGTCGCGGCGAGGGAGTTGTGCAGGCGCCGAATCTCGCTCACGTCCACCTCGGCGACCGGGCGCCGCCCGAGGGCAGGGACGACGTGCTTGTTCCACAGCCGTTCGTACTCCGCCGCGGTGTTCGGCTTCTGGCGCGCGTGCACGTTCTCGAGATAGGTGACGCCGACGTGCTCCACCGTGATGGCCTGCTCGCGGCGCCGGCGCCGTTCCCCCGACGGATCCTCCCCCAGGGCGACCGATCGGGCGAGGGCGGCCGCCTGCGTCCGCGCATCCTTGAGCGTGATGACGCCGACGGCGCCGATGGTGACCCGGCGCGAGGCGCCGCTCGCCCGCAGCCGGTACCCGAAGAAGTAGGCCTTCCGTGGCGCTGTGCCGCGCCAGGAGACCCGAACGCCGAAGCCGGGGGAGCCGAGGTCCATCACCACGTAGTCGGCCCCTGGCGAGGCCGGCAGGGCCTCGATCGCGCGCTCGGTCAGCTTGAGCGGGACGTGAAACCGAGCCGCGGATCCCCGGCGCCGGACGTCCGGATCATCGTTAGGCATGGGGGGTGTTCCGAAGCCCGTGGAAGCGTGGTGGAAGCAAAAAGTTGCGAATGAGCGTGCATCACGCGGCATCGCGCGGCATGAGATGCGAGGCTAACTCGTTGTGGTGTCGCACGCTAGTGGAGGCGTGCGGGCAGGCGTGCACCGGGCGGGAAGTGTCAGGCGCTCACTGTTAATCAGGAGGTCGCTGGTTCGAATCCAGCCGCCCCAGTTTCATGTACTCGCAGCGCCCTCGGCTCTTCGCGAACCGAGGGCGCTCTCCGTTGGTACCGCCGCGCTCCGAGAGGGCAACGCACCAGCGGCTAACGGTTAGCTACGTTGACCGCGAAGCGCACGAGGCCAACCCTCGTTCGCATGAGGATACGGCGTCGCGTTCTCCTGATCTCGTGCCTGGCCGCATGTGGCGGCGGCTCGTCCGGCGGTAGCACACAGCCTCCCACCACGCCACCGCCGACCCCGACCCCGCCCGCCAACGTCACCCTCACCCTGATCTCCAATAACAGCGATCAGGCTGATGCGGGGCAGCTGTACGCGTACGTCGGCGACGCTCCGCTCACCCGCGCCGCAATGGCGGGGAATCTCAACGAAAACGCGCCTGCGCTGCGATACGCGCCAGGAGTCGCGCGCGCGACCGTGACACTGCAGGTCCCGCGCGGGAAGACCGTCACGATCTTCGCGATCGAGTTCAACACCAACGGTTTCACGCCGGTCATCGCCCCCACCCCGATCCTCACCCGGGCGCCGGACAACTTCTACGAATTCAGTAGCTGGGAGGGTGACTTCTCGGCCACTCCCGAACCCGGCGTGGCACTTCTGACTGCGGATCGCGATCGAACCGTGACCGCCAACTTTCGACGACAGGCCGGGATCGGAATTCGCGTGCTCGGTTGTGCGAATCGGAAGTATCAGCTCACCGGGCCTGGCCTCCTCGGCTTCGGCGCTACCGTTCCGGACGCCCCTCCGGACCTCACCACCCGCAATGCCTTCACCAGCGGAGTCATCGCGTCGACCCTACAGACGGAACACGACGACAGCTACCTCTACGCCAAGCAGGGAACCACGATCACGGTGCGCGCGCATCCCGACTTCAAGGAAGATCGCTCCCCCGCAGTGCTTCGCTCCGGATTCATGCGCTGGGACGGCTACGCGGCGTCCTGCGGGACTAACTTGAATTGCCAGGTGCAGATCCCGCCGATCGACAGCGCCGCCCTCCAACCGCCGCTCCGCATGGAAAACGGCTTCTCGGTCACGACGCTCCCCAGCGGAAACGTGTTCGGATGCAACTGCGTGCCGGGACGGACCGACCCCCCCTGCCAGCAACTTCCGTAGCCCACTGGCGTTCATCGCCCGCGTGGAAGGAGTCTCCAAGGCGCTTGGCGGCGTCAACGAGCAGTGGATCGGTTGTTGGTCGACGCTTGGGTCAGCGCGCCGTGCCTTCGGAGACCACCTCGGGCCTGGCGACATCGGCGAGTCCGAGTTTCGCCAGCATCGTGCGATATCGCGGATCCGCCCTCACGGGCTCCAGCATCGGATCGGTCCTGATGGAAACCAGGTCCGACTGATGCGCTGCGTACGCGCGATCGATCCACGCGAATGCCGAGTCGGCCTCGCCGACTTGTGCGTACATCGTTGCGATCCAGAACTGTGACTTTCGGCGATCCGCAGCAGACAGTTTGTCAAGGAGGCGCAGGACCTCGCGTGCTCGCTGGTCGCGCGGCAGGAGCAGCGCCAGCTCGAGCGAATCGTTGAGCTGCGCGAAGATCGCGCGCGCTTCCTCGACTCGCCCAGCGCCCTTGAGCAGCTTTCCCTTGAGCAGGAGGCCGAAGGAGAAGCCGGGACTCAGCTCCATCACCCGCTCGACGGAGCGCAGGCCCTCGTCCCATCGCTGCGCGTAATAGTTCGCCTGCGCGATTCCGTAGGCGATCGGCATCGAAAGGGGATCGAGCGCTCGCGCGCGGCTGAGCTGCTCGAGCGCTTCGTCGACGCGCCCCCGCGCGAGCAAGGCGTTGGAAAACCACGATCGCGCCGTCGCATTGCTGGGTGAGAGGGCAATCCCTCGCCGGAAGGCGCTGTCTGCCTCGTTCCACTTCCACCGGCTGAAGCTCTCGACCAGACCGATGGCTGTCCACGCCTCACCGAGTGACGGATCGAGCGCGAGCGCTCGATGAGCCGCGTCCAGCGCCTTGGGAGCTGACACCCCCGGGTCGGTGTGCTGGTTGACCTCCATCGTGGCGTAGACGCCGCTCAGTGCCGCCCAGGCCGGCGCAAACGACGAATCGCGTCTGATCGCCTCGCGCAGTTTCGACACCGCGCGCTGCATCGACGACGTCGTGCGCTGGTTCCAGAAGAAACGCGCCTCGAGATAGAGATCGTGCACCATCGGATCGCGCGGCGCGCGACGCGCGAGGAGCTGGCCTGGCGAGGCGGCCAGGCGCCGACGCAGCTCCTCGTGCACGGAGTCGGCGATCGCGTCGTACAACCCAAAGACACGTTGCCGGTCGACCTCGAACGGGCGCGACCAGAGGCGCAGGCCGTCCCGCGACGAGACGAGATCCACCGACACGCGATAGCGGTTCGCCGACCGCCGGACACTCCCTTCGATGACGAAGTTCGCGCCGAGCGATCTCGCGAGCTCGCGAACGTCGACCTGTTTTCCCTTGTAGCTCCACGCCGACGTTCGCGCGACTACGCGTGTGAGCGAGTCGGTGGCCAGCCGGGACATGATCTCCTCGGTGAGCCCGTCGCCGATGTACTCGTCCCCTGCGCGACCGGTCACGTTGGCGAACGGGAGGACCACCACAACGTTGGCCGCCGGATCGGCGCCTGGCGGCGGAGAGAGCGCGGCGACCTCGTGGGGCGCCGTCGTGCGAGCCGGTGTTCCCGGGGTCGAACGGCCGATCGCGGCCCAGCCTAACGTGAACACCGCTGCGACCGCGGCGCCGACGTAACCCCACCGCGGCCAGGCGGTGCCCTGCCGGCCCATCTCCTGATCGTCGTCGTCGGCTGGTCGCGATGCATCGACCGGCGAGGCCGAAGGCGCCCGCGTGGAGAAGACCGGGACATAGCGCCCCTTCGGAAGCTCGATGACCAAGGCGTCGTCCGCTCCCGCTCCCCCGTAATACTCGGCGAGCTTGAATCGCAGCTGTCGCGCCGCGACTCGGACGCGCGAATCCGTCGACGGGTCGAAGGTCACGGGTTGCGCAAAGGCTCCCACCGCGATCGTGTGTTCCTTGAGCTGGTCGCCTCGCCCGGCCAACGCCTCGGACACGACAAACGTCAGAAAGCGCGCCAGCTGCGGAGAGCCGGGAAAGGCGGTAGCCACGACGCGCGCAAGGGCGTCGCTGATGGCGGCAGGATCCGGTGAAGTGCTGTCGCGCGGATTCGAGGACATGCGCTCGCGTGTGAGTCCTTGCCTCGGGATAATCTGCGGTGGGGAACGTGTCGCAGGTCTCGTGCCGGGTACGTTAGCGCGCGACTGACGAGAGGCTACCCCGCGCGTCGTCGCGCCCGCGCGCCTTCGGCCGTGACGCGCCCCCTACCGCTTTGCACGCGCCCCCTTCCACCACCCCTTGAGCGGCTTGTCCATGACGAGCGCCAGCGACCCCTGTGCTCTTGCCCGGCTTGCCCGCAGGACGGTTGCCGCTGGCGGCCTGGTGCAATCGCGTGACCGCGGTGCGTGCGGCGACCGCCCGCGTTCCCGGCGCGACGCACCCGCTCTTTGCAACGCCTTTGTAACTGCGTCGACTGCGCGCCACAGACTAGTGCTCCGAAACAGAGACCGCTTGATTCGTGCGGCGCGCGATATCCACTGGGTCGCGCACGCGTCGTCGACATCACCAGCGGCATCCCCCTTTTAGGAGTACTGTATGCGACTCCGCAGCACCTCCGCACTCGTCGCCACGGCCCTGGTCGTCGCGGCGTGCACCGACTCGCCGGTGACCGCTCCCACCCTAACCCCCGACGCGGCGTTCTCCCTCGCCGATCAGGGAACCATGCCGCAGCGCATCCACCGCCTGCGCACCGACGTGCAGAACCAGGGCGAAGACGCGGTGGGGCCGTTCGCCGCCGGGATCTCGTATCACGGCGGTCCGATCATCGTGAACCCGAAGGTCGTGGCGATCTACTGGTCGAACTCGACCATCTACGCTGGCGGCCCGGCCCCCGGCACCACCGGTGCCGGCTCTGCCGACGGCTCCCTCGTCGGGCACTTCCTGCGCAACCTGGGCGCCTCGCCGTACTGGGCCATCAACAATACCTACACCAATTCTGCCGGCGGCCGAGTCGCCAAGAGCCTCGCATACACCGGTTACTGGGCTGCCAACGTGAACGTGCCGGCGCCGGGGTCGGCACCCAACGACAACGCCATCATCGCGCTGCTCAATACGGGCTTCTCCACCGGCAAGCTCACCTACAACAACGGCACCATCTACGCCGTCTTCACCGGGACGGGGGTCAACCTCGGTGGCGGCTTCGGGTCGCAATACTGCGCGTATCACACCTACTACAACCGTGCGGGAAGTGGTGCGGTGAAGTATGCCGCGCAGCCCTACAACCGCGACTTCCTCAACGGCTGCTCGGCGCAGGGCACGCTCACGCCTAACAACGATCCCGCCGCCGACGCCGAGGTGAACACGCTGGCGCATGAGCTCGAGGAGGCCGCGACCGACCCGCAGCTCAACGCGTGGTACGACAATCAGGGGCGGGAGAATGCCGACAAGTGCGCCTGGACGTTCGGAACGCAGTTCACGACCGGGAACGGCTCCAAGGCCAACATGACGCTCGGCGGCAAGAACTTCCTGATCCAGCGCAACTGGAAGAAGCTCACGAACGGGCTGTGCGCCCTGAGCTGACGGACGACACACCGTAGCGCATTGCGCTACGTCGCACGCGCCCGGGGTTGCCCCGGGCGCGTGCCTAGTTTCCCGCCAACGCCCCCTTCC
This sequence comes from uncultured Gemmatimonadaceae bacterium, assembly GCA_964637355.1. Classification (GTDB taxonomy): domain Bacteria; phylum Gemmatimonadota; class Gemmatimonadetes; order Gemmatimonadales; family Gemmatimonadaceae; genus SCN-70-22. The sequence goes on along the minus strand of CAZWVG010000030.1, from coordinate 14,496 downwards.
GCACCTTCACCGGCTTGTCGATGTCGAGCGCCAGCGACCCGCGCGCGCTCGCATTCAGGATCAGCGCCGCCCGCGTCGCGTGCACCGTCACATGCTCCACGGGCTCGAGCGACGCGACCAGCTCGACCCCCTTCGTGAGCTCGCGATTCATTCCCTTCACGGCCAACGTGCGAAGCTTGTCGAGGTGCCCGGTGATCGGGAAGCGCGCGTACTGCCGCAGCGCGTCGCGAATCTGGTCGTCGCCGAGGAAGGCGAGCCCCTTCACGAGGAGCGAGTTGGTGTGGAGGTCGTACCCCAGGTCGGGGATGAGGATCTGGTCTTCGAGGTTGTCGTAGCTCGGCGTCCCGGTGAGGTAGATCAACCCGCGCGCCGCGCCGCCGAAGCGCACGCCTAACGCGACCTTCCCCCCGCCGATCCCCGCCACGGTCACGTCGCGGATGGTGATGGTGCGCTTCTCCCAGCTCAGCGACCGCCCGATCAGCGCCTTGCGCAGCAATCCCGTGGCGATGTCGTAGCCGAACTCCCCCTGGAGCGAGACGCGCATCCCCTCGCCGGTGAGTGCGCCATGCTGCAGCGGCGGGAGCGGCGTGAAGAGTTCGAAGTCGTTCGGGCGGCTCCCCGTGCGGATGCGCGGCGTCGCCTCGAGGCGCACGTGGGCGATCGCCTCGCCGCTATCGGTCGTCACGCCCCCCAACTGCACCTTGCGGGGATTGATCGTCAGGTAGATCGAGTCGGTGAGCTTGATGGGGCGCGAGATGTCGCGCCACCAGCGCTCGAAGCGCTCGCGCGTCTGCACCTGCGCCAGCGCACGATCGAGCGTGCGCACCTGCTGCGCCAACTTGTCCCGCGTGGACTTCATCACGCGATCGGTCACGTCGATGTGAAAGACGGTGACGGTGCACTTGTCGCGCGCTTCGGTGCTGTAGGGGGTGACGCGCGCGACCTTCGTGGTCGCGTCGAGCGCCCAGGCGTCCGTCAGGCGCAAGTCGGTCTGGAGCCGGATGCGCGCGCGCGGCCGCTCGACCCCCTCGCCGGTCCCGCAGGCGGCGCTGATCTCAGGGCCGATCACCGGCTTGTACCAGCCGCGCCCCTCGTACTCCACCACGCTCGAGACGCTCACCCGCTGCGAGTCGAGCGAGATGGTGAAGGGAGAGCGCGTCGCCTCGAACGCGACGTGCATGCGCTTGTTGGATTGCACCTCGAGACGCTCGTCGATGTCGCCGAAATTCCGCGGGACGGCCTTCTCCAGCGCCGCCAGTGCCGGCTCGAGATCGTAGCGAATCTCCGACTGCACGATCGACGGCGGAATCTCGAGCACTTCCTCGTTGATCTCCCCCAGCGTATCGGGGGGCGGAGCATCGATCTCGGGGCGCCGGCATCCCGCCACGACGCACGCCAGCGCCGCCGCCGCGCCCGCCGAGCGAACGATTCGCCGCCACTTCACGCCGCTCTCCTCGCGCCTCCGATGTCGCATGGGCGAACGCTAGCGCCTGCGTCACCCGAGGGGAGTCTCCCAATCAACTGAGAATGCATTATCATTACCGATCCAATGGCCAGCGAACGCAGTACCCGGCAGCGACAGGCGGTCCGACACGTGCTCGAGGTGTCGGGGGCGCCGATGCGTGCGCAGGAGATTCAGGACGCTGCGGACCGCGGCGCCCCGGGTATCGGGCTCGCGACGGTGTACCGCGCACTCAAGTGGCTGATCCACTCGGGCGATGTCGTCATGGTCGAACTCCCGGGTGATACACCGCGATACGAACTCGCGCACCAGCATCATCACCATCACTTCAGCTGCCGTAGCTGCGGGCGCGTCTTCGAGGTCGAGGGGTGCCCCGGCGACCTCGCCAAGCTCGCGCCGCAGGGATTCGCGGTCGAATCCCACGAAGTCGTGCTCTACGGACGGTGCGCGGGGTGCGTCTCGTGACCTCGTCGCAATCGATCTGGGGGGCGACGCTCCTCGCCGTCGTCATCGCGAGCGCCATTCCGCTCCTGGCCACCTGGTGGCTCGCGACGCGCCCCGCGGTGACGACTTCGCTCCTCCCCCGGCTCATCCTCGTCGCGTCGGGTGCGCTCCTCGGTGCGGCGAGCTTCCACCTCATTCCCGACGCACTCGGCGACGCGTCACCGAGTCATGTCGCCTTCCTCGTACTGCTCGGCGCGCTCGCGCTCGGCGCACTGGAGCGGGTCATCCACTCGCTCGAGCGTCCCTCGACGGTGCACGGCGAGCACGCGCCGCACGGGCACGTGGCTCATCTCATGCCGCTCGGGATTGCCAGCGACGCGCTGCACAACACGATCGACGGGGCGTTGATCGCGACGGCCTTTGTGACGAATCCCTCGCTCGGGATGTTCGCCGGCGCGGCGATCGCGCTGCACGAACTGCCGCGCGAGCTGGGGACGTACGCGCTCTGCGTCGAGGCCGGGATGTCGCCGCGGCGAGCCATCCTGGTGAATGCGGGGACGGGAGTGCTGGCGCTCCTCGGCGCGGTCTTCGCCCTGGTGGTCGGGAGTGAGGCGCAGCGGCTCGGTGTGCTCCTGGTCCCGTTCGCAGCGGGAAATTTCATCTACCTTGCCGGTGCCATCCTGGTGGCCCAGCGCGGGCGGAGCGTTGCGGGCGACTTCGGGCAGCGATTCCTCTACGTCGCCGCCGGAATCGCGGCGACTGCCCTGCTCCGCGGGGGGCATTAGCCGATTGACCTCGGGCTCCTCACTCGCGAGACTCGCAGGGCGCTCGAACGACGATCGCATCCGTCCGACTCACACGTCCACTCGCGCCATGCGTATCAGCGCCATTCCTGTTGGCCGACTCGCCCCGGTTCTCGTTGCCGCGCTCCTGGGCGCCTGTGCCCGCCCCCCCGCGCCGTCGATGGCCCCCACTCGCGCCTTGGAGAGCCGGATCTACTCCTCGTCGGGCCGGGAGGATGTGTCGTTCGCGACGATGATGGCGCGCGCCTCGCGCGCCGACGTGGTCTTCCTCGGTGAGCAGCACGACGATCCGGGGACGCATCGCGCCGAACTCTCGGTGCTCGCCGCGCTTGGCAACGGCGCGCGCCCGGTCGTGCTGTCGCTCGAGATGTTCGAGCGCGACGTCCAGGGCGTGCTCGACGACTACCTGGCGGGGCGCATCAGCGAGTCCGACTTCCTCACGCGGTCGCGCCCGTGGGAGCGCTACACCACGGACTATCGCGCGATGGTGGAGCTCGCCCGTGCGCGCGGATGGGCGGTCGTCGCGTCGAACGTCCCGCGCCGCCTCGCGAGTGCCGTCAGCCGCAAGGGGCTCGCCGTGCTCGACACGATGTCGGCGGGGGACCGCGCGCTGGTGGCGCGCGACATCAGCTGCCCGCGCGACGCGTACTACACAAACTTTGCGGAGCAGATGAAGGGGCACAGCGCCGGCGAGGGGCCGGCGAGCGCTGCCGACTCGGCGGCCATGCGGGCGATGACCGACCGCTTCTACGAGGCGCAGTGCATCAAGGACGAGACGATGGCCGAGTCGATCGTGGCCGCGCTCGCGCGCGCCGGCGATGGCGCGGTCGTCTTCCACGTCGACGGGGCCTTCCACTCCGACTACGGGCTCGGCACCGCGGCCCGCGTGGTGCGGCGTCGCCCCGGCGTTGCGCGTACGATCCTCAGCGCCATCCCGGTGGACTCGCTCGATCGCGCCAATCCCGCGACTGATGCCGCCCGCGGCGACTTCATCCTGTACACACTCAAGCCGCCGGCGTCGTCCGCGCACCCCGCTCCCCCGTCCAAGCCGTAGCTCGAGGAGACCGTCCATGTTCCTGCTCGTCATCCGTCACGCGATCGCCGAGGATCGCGATGAGTTCGCGCGCACCAGCTCCAACGACGACGAGCGTCCGCTGACGGCGTTCGGGAAGCGGCGGATGCGGAAGAACGCCGAGGGGCTGCGGCGCACGGCGACGCACATCGAGGTGCTGGCGGCCTCGCCGCTCGTCCGGGCGCAGCAGACCGCCCGCATCGTCGCCGACGCCTTCCAGCTGCGCGAGATCGAGACGCTCGAGGCGATGCGCCCGGACCGTCACCCGCGCGAAGTGCTCACCTGGCTCGGGAAGCAGTCGCCAGATGCAACGGTGGCCGTGGTGGGGCACGATCCGCACATCGGGCTCCTCGTGAGCTGGTGTCTTGCCGGCAACGAGTCGGTAGGCTCCGTGTTCAAGAAGGGGGGCGTGGCGCTCATCGAATTCGAGGGGAAGCCGGCGGCGGGGAAGGGGAGGCTGCATTGGTTCGTGACCCCGGCGCAGCTGCGCACCCTCGCGGAGTAGTCGCGTGGCCGCCTTTCCCGCGACGATCCTCGACGAAACCGAGGTGCGGGCGGTGCGCGTGGTGGCGCTCGCGCTGCTCGCCGACGCGGCGGCGCATCGCGAACGGCTGTCGCAACCCGACGATCCCGAAGCGCTTCACGACTTTCGGGTGGCAGTGCGCCGGCTGCGCAGCTGGCTGCGCGTCCACGACGACATCCTTGGGCGCGACGCTCCCAAGCGCGTGCACAAGTGGCTCGCACGCCTCGCCGAGGCGACGAATCATGGGCGCGACGCCGAGGTGCTCATCGGCTGGCTCGAAGACGAGAAGACGGTACTGACGGCCCGCCAGCGCGTGGGGGCGGCGTGGCTCGTGCGCACGCTTCGCGACGACAAGGCGGCCGCCGATGCGGAAGTGCAGGGCGAGGTCGCGCGCGACTTCGAGCGTGCGCGCGAGCTGCTCGAGGAGCGCCTCGTCACCTATCGCGTGCGCATGCACGTGCACGAGGGCTCGCGCGAGGCCACGTTTGCCGCGGCCATGTCGGTGCTGGTGCGCTCGCTGTCGGCGACACTGCGACGCCGGCTGGACGGCGTGCGGAGCGTGCACGACGACGAGGCCGCGCATCGCGCGCGCATCGCCGGCAAGCGGTTGCGCTACGTCCTAGAACCGATCGTCCCGCATGTGACCGAAGGCGCCGCGACGCTCGCGCGGCTCAAGCAGCTGCAGGACCTCCTTGGCGACTTCCACGACGCGCACGTCTGGCAGGGGGTGCTGGCGTCGGCAGTGGAGCGCGTGACGCGCGAGGAGTCGGCCGAACTCCTCGAGGTCGCGCCACCCCCTGAAGGAGAAAAGCCGAAGCGTTCGCACCGGCGCAGTCCGCGACCGGGGCTCGTCGCGATCCATGCCCACCTGCAGGAGCGGGCACTCTCGCTGCACGGCGACATCGCGCGCGACTGGAGCGGCGATGCGCTCGCGCCGCTGTTCGACGGCGTGGAGGCGATCGCGCTCGAACTCGACGCGCGCGCGCGGAGCGGGGTGGAAATCGAGCGGAAGTACCTCCTGCGCGAGATGCCGCATCACATGCCCGAGGCGAAGGTCAAGGAGATCGTGCAGGGCTACCTCCCGGGGACGCGCCTCATCGAGCGGTTGCGCCGCGTGCGCACCGGCGACACCGAACGCTTCTATCGCACCGTGAAATCGGGGACGGGAATGGTGCGCACCGAACTCGAAGAGGAGTGCACGCGCGAGGTGTTCGACGCGCTCTGGCCGCTCACCGAAGGGCGACGCGTTTCCAAGCGCCGCCACGTGGTCGCCGAAGGGTCTCTGTACTGGGAGGTCGACGAGTTCACCGATCGCGCGCTGGTCCTCGCCGAGATCGAGCTGCCGTCGGCCGACATCACCGCGGAATTTCCCGCCTGGCTGCTCTCGGTCGTCGAGCGGGACGTGACGGGCGACAGCGCCTACGTGAATGCCGTACTCGCCTGCTGACGCCTAACGTGCGCGTCACCGTCGTCACCAACGATTTTCCCCCGCGCATCGGGGGAATCAACGACTACGTCGCACAGCTGGTCCGTCGCTTCCCGGCGGGGACGGTGACGGTCTTTTCGTCCACGTACCCCGGGGCACAGGAGTTCGACCGCAACTTTCCGCAGCCGGTGATTCGTCTCGACACGGAGATGATGCTCCCCACCCCCGGGGTTCGTCGCCAGCTGCACGATGTGCTGCGGAGCGACCGTCCCGACGTCGTCCTCTTCGGCGCACTCTGGCCGCTCGGCCACATGGGGCCCGCCGTCAGCCGCAAGTTGTCGATCCCCTACGGCGGCTTTTCGCACGGGCTCGAACTGACCGGTGCGCTCGTCCCCGGGTTGCTCCGACACATCGGGTCGCGCGCCTCGCTCCTCACGGCGGTGAGCGAGTGGGCTCGGCGCAAGCTGGAGCCGGCGTTTGGCTGGAACGGGCGCATGCAGCTCCTGCCGTCGGGGATCGATACTGGCGCCTTCCATCCCGGCGTGTCGGACGGATTCGTGCGCGAGCGGCATGGGCTCGGCGACGCGCCGGTCGTCTGCTGCGTTTCGCGGTTGGTCGCACGCAAGGGGCAGGACATGCTGATCCGGGCGCTCCCGCGCCTCGCCCTCGCCGTTCCCGGTGTACGCCTGATGATCGTAGGGAGCGGACCGTACGATGCGACGCTCAAGTCGCTCGCGCGGAGCACCGGCGTCGCCGATCGCGTGGTCTTCACCGGCGCGGTGCCGTACAAGGAGCTCCCGGCCCACTTCCGCACCGGCGACGTCTTCGCGATGCCGTGCCGCTCGCGCCTGGGCGGTCTCGACATCGAAGCGTTAGGCGCGGTCTTCCTGCAGGGGGCGGCGGTGGGACGCCCCGTCGTCGCCGGTCGCTCGGGCGGTGCGCCGGAGGCGGTCAAGGATGGCGTGACCGGCCTGGTCGTCGACCCCGAGTCGCCAGCCGCAATCGCCGACGCCCTGGCAGAAATACTGTCGGATCCGACGCGGGCGCGACAAATGGGAGAAGCGGGCGCCGAATGGGTCCACACGGAGTGGACGTGGGACGCGATGACGGAGAGGCTGCAAGGGTTCCTCGCCGCCCTCCCCGCCTTCTCGTCTTCTCGTCTTCTCTAAACTCAGTACTGGGCCCGCGAGCGCCGGAGCACCCCAGCCCGCGGATCACGCCGTCTGGCGACGTTTAGCGACCGACGGGTATACTGTCCGCACACGCTGCCACGCGAGTGCGGTGCGGATGACCGAGCCGGAGAACCCCGAACTGGTTGGCGGACGCTACGCCATCGTGCGCGAGCTCGGGCGGGGCGGCGCGGCAGTCGTGTATCTGGCGACGGACACGCAGCGCGGCGAGCGGGTCGCCATCAAGGTGCTGCACGAGGAGCTGAGCGAGTCACGACTCGCCGAACGCTTCCGCCGCGAGATTCGCCTGCTCGCCAACTTCGGGCACGAGAACATCCTCCCGGTCCTCGATTCGGGAATCTGGGGCGAGCGCCTGTTCTACGTGATGCAGTACCTGGAGAATGCGGAAAGCCTGCGCGACCGGATGCAGCGCGATCGGGCGGGCCTTCCGATCGACGAACTCCTCCCCATCGCGCTCGGGGTGAGCCGGGCCCTGAGCTACGCCCACGAGCGTGGTGTGCTCCATCGGGACGTGAAGCCGGAGAACATCCTGGTCGCCGGATCCCACCCGTACCTCACCGACTTCGGTGTGGCCAAGGCGCTCACGCCGCTTCCCGACGACACGAACACGAGCAGCGGCTACGTGCTGGGGACGCAGCGGTACATGAGCCCCGAGCAGGAGACCGCCGATCCGGCGATCGACAGTCGCACCGATGTCTGGAGTTTGTCGTGCGTGATGTTCGAAGCGCTCACGGGACTCCATCCGTATCACAGCCCCGATGTCGCGCGCATGCGCTCCATGAAGGTCTCCAGTGCACCGGAGTCGCTGCGCCGCCACCGTCCGCAGGCACCGCGCTGGTTGGAGCAGGTGATCGCGACGGGCTTGCAGCCCAATCCCGCCGATCGTTGGCGAAGCGCGGACGAACTGGCGGAGGCCCTGGTTCGCGGGATGAAGGAGGGCGACGCTACCGCGGAGCCGGCCACCCCGAGCGGCGCACGGCGCGCCTACGACGATGCGGCGAGTTTCGGCGGCATCGCGTCGGCGGGATCCGCACGGCGGTCGGTATCGGGGGCGAGCGACAGCGTCGGCGTTGGCAGTGAGCGGGGATCGCGCCGTCGGCTGCAGCAGGCGTCGATCGCGTCGCTTCTCGTCGTGCTGGCGCTCGTCGCCGTGGCGTGGGCCAAATGGGGCGCTGCAGGACGCGGGCCGTCCGCGCCGCGTGCGGACGCGCGCGTCATTGCACTCGACTTCGTTGCAGCGGACGATTCGACCGGACTCCGTGACGTCGTGCGACGGCTCGAAGGCGAAGTCGTGCGCGAACTGTCGCGCGCGAACGCGCTGCGAGTGATCTCACCGAGCGCCATGGAGGCGTGCCGCGCGCGCGAAGCATTCGGCTGCGATTCGATGTTGTCGGCGCAGGGAGTGGGAACGCGCGTCGAAGGAACGATCGATCGTGCCGGCGACTCGCTCGCACTCGCCCTCGAGATTGGCGACCAGACCTCGCGCAGTACGCTCCTCGCGCTCACGCTCATGGCGCCGAATGCCGTGGACGTGGAATCGCTGCGCCGGCTCGCCACCCGCGTGTCGCTCGTACTGCGGCAGCGGCTCGGCGAACGCGCGGAAGGAGTGGCACTGCTCCCGGCGAACGCCGACGACGAGGCAGGGGCTACAGTGCGCGCCATCCGTCGCGAGCGCGCCGATGCCGAGTCGCTCGCTGCCCTCCCTGGAATCGTCGAACAGCGCAACGCCGTCGAGTCGCTGCAGCGGGCCGACTCGTTGCTCGGTGTACTTCTGGATCGCTATCCGCGCCATCCCCGACTCTGGATCGAGCGAGGATGGGTGGCGCTCGCGATGAGCGAGCGTGATGCGTCGACGCGAAAATCCATGTTGACGCGCACGCTGGCATACGCCGACTCGGCGTTTGCCCGCGCCCCCGACGAACCTCGTGCGTTCGAGCTGCGCGGGCATGCACGCATCGCCGTCTCCGCCGACCAGGAGGCCGACCTTCAGTTCGGCGATCGGCTCGAATGTGAAGCAGAGGGGGATCTGCGCCGGGCCGTCGCCGGTGACGACGCGCTGTACCGATCGTGGGGGGCGCTGAGCTGGCTGCTCTGGTCGATGGGGCGCACGGCCGAAGCGCGGCTCGCCGCCGATCACGCGATGGACCACGACGCCTACCTCGAGGGAGCGCGTGCGTCGCTGGTGAACATCTTCTTTGCACAGTTGGAGCTGGGCAACTATGCAGCCGCGCGACGCGTGTGCCTGACCGGGCGTGACCTGTGGCCGGCTGATTACAAGTTCCTGGAGTGCCAGCTCACGCTGATGCTCTTCGACACGCAGTCGCCCCCCGACGCATCGCGCGCGAGGAGGCTGGCGCAACAGGCCGAAGCCCTCGACCCTCGCGAGAAGGCGCGCGCCATGGGCAACGAGTATCGCGTGCTGTATCGCACCGCCGTGGCGGGTATCGTGGAGGCTCGCAGCGGCGACCTGCGCTCGGCACGCGCGACCCTCGCGCGACTGCGCGCCGAGGTCGAGGCGAGCGGTTCGCAGGCGCTGCGCTACGACTTTCGCCCCGAAGAGGCAATCCTGCTTTGGGAGATCGGCGAGCGCAGCGAGGCGCGGGCAACGCTCGTGGACTGGCTGCGCACGAGGAGCGACGAAGTGGCCAACTTTCGGCGGGATCCGCGCTGGCGTCAGATGGGGGTGCGCGACGACGTCCTGCGTGCGGCGGGGCTCCCGCTCACCGCCGACACGCGGTGCCCAGCGCGTTAGGCGACGCGGCAACCGACCGAACGATCGGCGGCGCCGCACCGGCCGCGGCGCCGCAAACCTTGCATCAGTCCTGTTCCAGGCTCGCCCGGTTCTCGCGGAAGATCGAGCGGAATTGCTCGGGCGTCACCCACGGATAGCCATCGTTGAACTGGGCGAAGCTCGGTGCGCAGTAGTACAGCCCCCCCGAAGGATTCCCAGGCGGTGGCGCACAGGTCGCACCTGGAGCAAGGGGAGCGGAATGCGACGGCGAATCGTGCTTGACCGCGATGATGAACGGTCGCATCAACGGGTCGCGCAGATCGCGCTTCAAGTTCGTGAGGTAGTCCTCGGAAAAGATGCGCAGCTGCTCGTAGTAGCCGTACACGAACTTTTCGAACGAGGAGTCGGTCCAGAAGAGCGAGTCGGTCGGTGCGGTGACGCAGGCGATGTCCGTGCCGTTCTTGCGAAACACGATCTCGTCGAAGGCGGCGAAGGGGACCGTGTTGCTCGTCGCGCCGTCGCTCAGGATCTCCGTGTACTTGTGAGCGCCACCTGGCTTCCTGTCGTCCTGAAATTGCGCCGTCGTCACGACGTCGAGCGTGAGCGTACCGGAATCGATGTGCGACACAAGCTTCGGCGCCTGGTCGCGCGCGCCATCGGCAGTCTCCCCCAGACGCCGCAACATCATCGCAAGAGATTCACTCATCGTCCCCTCGTGATCGGCTGAAAGCCAGCGGGCGGCCGAGTGCCGCCCTGCACGATAATCCTAGGGGAAACAGCAGGGGCCGCAAGAAGCCGGACCGGCGCACGCGCCAGTCCGGCTTCAGGGGTAACGCACGTTCTCGTCTTCTCGTCTTCTCGTCTTTCTACACTCCCGAAAGGACCGGCTCGCGACGCGGCACACCGGCCAGCGACTCGTACATCTGCTCGAGTTCGTCGATGATGTGCTCCCATGCGTAGCCCTGCGCCCGCTGCGCACCGTTGGCGCCCAGCTGCGCGGCGAGCGAAGGATTGTCGAGAAGCTGCGCGATTCCGCTGGCGAGCGCGTCGGCATCCGATGGCGTGACCAGCACCGCCTCGCGCCCGTCGCGCGCCACCTCGCGATACCCCGGGATGTTGCTCGCCACGATCGGGAGCCCGGCCGCCATCGCCTCGACGAGGACGATCCCGAACGACTCGGCACCCGTGGCCGGCGAAATGAAGATGTCGGCTGCGCGGTGGTAGGTGGGGAGCGCCTCGTAAGAGACCTTCCCCATCATGTGCACGCGCGCGCGCAGCGGCTCGGGGACCATCGCCATCGCGTCGCGCTCCGGACCGTCACCAACGACGATCAGCGAGAGATCGGGATAGCGGGTGGCGAGCTGCGTGAAGGCGCGCATGGCGAAGGGGAGTCCCTTGCGCGGCTCCAGCCGTCCGACGAAGAGGAGCTTGCGCCCGGCGGGAACGTCGCGCGCCGGGGCGGCGGTCGCGAATCGATCCACCTCGACCCCATTGGGAAGGATCTTCACGTCCCCCTTCCCGAGGCGTCCCTTGGCCGAGTGTCGCGCCGCCTGGCTCACGGCCACGCGGCGATCGACGCGGCGCCAGATCGGACGCAGCCATGGCGCTGCCGCGGTGTAGATCCGCCCGTCGACGGTGTCGCGCGAGAAATACGAGTGAAACGTCCCGACCACCGGCGCCGGCGACGACAGCACCGCCTTGATCCCGATCGCGGGGCAGAACGGCTCGTGCACGTGCACCACGTCGGGCATGAACGCCCGCATCTCGCGCGCAAGGTTGCGCAGCGTGCGCGGCGAGACGGAAATGCGCGCTTCGGAACCGTTGGAAAAGATCGAGATCGTGCGCCCGACGATGTGCACGTGTCCGTACACGCCCGGGGTATCGCCAGGTGCAAGGACGAGCACTTCGTGCCCGCGCTCTTGCAGGTGACGGGTCAGCTGTCGGATATGGATCTGCACGCCGCCGGGGGCGTCCCAGCTGTAGGGTGAGACCTGTATGATCCGCATGCGGGGGGAGATGGGGGGAGACTGCGACCAGGGTGGCGCCGGGCGGCGCGAAGGATCAGGCACCACGGTGCTGCCGCGTGTCGACTATGCGGGAAAGGAGGCCTGTGACACCTGACGCTACGATGACAAGCCCAACGCCGGACAGCGTCCAGCGGTAGGGGTCCGTCACGCCGAGGCGACCCAGCAGGTAGATCGTCCCGCCGACCGCAAGCGCCGAAAGCATGAAGACGCCTCCCAGTATGAGGTCCTTCGTGGAAAATATCAGCGCCCGGGCATCGGACGGGGCATTCTCGTGCAACATCGTATCCTGCGAAACCATGACCGCCGCGAGCAACGCTCCTCCCAGGAGTGCCACCGGCGCAAAGACCGCAAACGAGAAGAACGTCCCGCCCACAATCATCAGGAAACCGATCACCGAGTTCCCGATCAGGATAGTCCGTCGCTTGTCCCATCGATGGCCGATCGTCCCGACCACCAGCGACCCCAGGATCATCCCCGCCCCCAGAATCCCACCCAGATACCCCACTCCTCGCGTTCCGCGCCCCATCACGGTCTGCACCGAATACGTCATCGCGACATAAACAGTGCTGGCGAAGAGCGAGAGCGCCACCAGCGAACCGAAGACGAAGCGCATCATCCGGTCGCGCCGGATCACCCCGAGCGTTCGGACGACGTCCCCTACGAGGCTCCCGAGGGTGCGTTTCACGAGGACGGGATCCTCCCCGGTCCTCGGCGCGCGCGCCTTGAGGGGCCCGCGCGACGCCATCACGATCCCGAGCAGGGTTACGACGGAGATAAAATACGACGCGGCATCGAGATAGAAGCCTGCCGCATAGTCGCTCCAACCGAAGCGATGCCACACGCCAAGCCCGATGATCACCCCGCCTCCCACGATCCCGATCACCGTCGCGAAGCGCCCGATGAATGTCAGCGCTGCGTTCGCCGGGAGGAGCTCGCCGTGCGGAACGAGTTCGGGAATGAGCGCCATCTTGGCGGCGTTGAAGAAGACGCCGAGCAGGAAGACGAGAAAGGCCACCACGTACACGGGCCAGAGATGCCCCGTCGTCAGGAAGAGCCAGGGAATGGCGGCCACGAGCACGGTGCGCAGTGCGTCGCACGCGATCATCGTCGCACGCTTGTCGAGCCGGTCGACGAGCGCGCCAGCAAGTGGGCCAAAGAGGATGACCGGTGCGGTGAAGACGACCGATAGCTTCGCCAGCTCGAAGCCGCCGGTATTCGTCGACGCGCCGGCTCCGACCAAGGCGATCAGCGCCATGTGATGAAGCTTGTCGCCCAGCTGCGAGATTGTCTGTCCGACAACAAGGAAGGCGAACCGCGGCTTTCGGAGGACTGTCGCCATCGTCGGGGGAGCACCGTTCGACGACGCGCGGTGTGCGTCACCCTCGGCCGGCGTTCGAGCCCCGTTCGATCTCCCCGTCGCTCCGCCAACTGGGGGCGATGCCGGGGTGGCCTGGGGATCCACCGCGATGGCGTCTGACTCAGGGCGCAGCGTCACGTCGGATCCACTCGGGCTGAAAGACGAACCACTCCTCGGAGTGCGCCTGCACCGCCTGTGCAAGCCGATCGGCGACCTGGCGCGTGAGTACCTCACGATCCCGGTGCGCATCGCCGGTACCGCTCGGCACGATCGGTGGTTCCAAGCGGACAAGATAGCGCGTCGCGCGATCGGGACTTCGCGTGATGTAGCCGACGATGATCGGCGCACCGGTGGCGAGCGCGAGCGCGGCTGGACCGGTGGGGACCTTTCGCTCGCCGGCGCCGAACGGAACGACGATGCCCTCCCCGCCTTCGCCGACTACGCGGTCGGCGACGAGGAGCAGGATCTGCCGGTCGCGGAGAAGGCGAAGCGAGACACGGAGGCTCGCGTTGCGCGAGACGAGTTGCATCCCGGTCGCCTTGCGATACAGCTCGAGCGCGGCGCTCACGTCGGGGTCGAGATCCTCCACCATCGCGTGCACCGGGTACCCCAGGACGGCGAGCCAGGCGCCGCCGAGTTCGTACGGGCCGAGGTGCGGCGTCACGGCCACGACACCGCGCCCGAGCGCGAGCGCGGCATCGAGATTCTCGAGTCCTTCGACGGAGATGAGCGCCGCGAAGTCGGCACGCGACATCGTGGGGACTCGCCAGAGTTCCACCGCCGCATCCAGGAGGTTCTGGAAGGTGCGCCGCACCCCCCGGCGTCGTGCCGCGGGAGATTCGTTAGGCGCGAGCGCCGCGCGGTTGTCGAGCAGCGTCGCGCGACGACCGGCAGCGAAGACGTAGGCGAGCGATCCCGCGCGCCGCGCCACCCATCGCACCGGTGCGGGGGGGACGACGCCGAGCAACCGGATCGCGAAGCGCACGAGCGGGGCAGACGGGATCATGCCGCCAAAGATGGCCCGGCGGGTCGAGCGACGGCACTCCGCGCCTGCCGCCGGCTAGCGCGTGGTGGCGCGGAGCGGCGCTCCGACGACGTCCCCCGGCAGCGGATCGTCGCGAAAGCGCGCCCAGTCGATCCCCATCTTGCGCATGCGGGCGCGCAGCGTGTGCGGATTGATGTGCAGGAGCGTCGCGGCGCCACCGGCGCCCTCGATGCGCCCGCCCGTGGCGCGGAGCGCACGCTCGATGTGACGCGCCATCGCCTGCTCGAGCGGGAGGATGGAGACGGTGTCGAGCACATCGTCGCTCGCGCCGTGTTGGGACGGGGCCGGTGCCGGGCCGAGCGCTGCCGCCAGGCGCAAGTGTCGCCCGTCGCCGAGGATGACGGCGCGCTCGATCACCGCCGCCAGTTCGCGCACGTTCCCGGGCCACGGGTACGCCAGCAGGAGCTCCACGTCGT
>CAZWVG010000029.1:23889-35052 GCA_964637355.1 uncultured Gemmatimonadaceae bacterium | reverse complement strand
CCATTCCGCTGCTCCGGCAGCTCGGGCTCGCGCTGTCGGTCTTTGCGGCGATCAAGGCGATGGTGGAGACGTCGTCGCTGTCGATCGGGTGGCGCGTGGGGGGCTATCTCCTCGCGGGGATCTTCCTGCTGGGGGTCGCGTACTGGTATCGCGGTACGGGGGGCGCTCGAAGCGCGGCCGAGCCCGTCGAGGGGAGCGCGGCCTAACGGCGGAGATGGAGGGGAACCCGACGCTCCCCGCGACGCTTTCCACCTCTCGGTGTCGGCGGTTCGTCCCACGCTGGACGCACTCGTCCCGGCGCCCTCGACACGGCGCCAGACAGGTGCAAGCATGGAGCGCATGAATCGCCGAACTTTCCTCGCCACCGCCGGCGCGTCGGTCGCCCTCATCGCCAGCTGCAAAGACTCGTCCGGCGCGGCGAGCGACGGGTCCGAGCACCTGACGGCGCGCGTGACGCCCCCGACGACGTCGCTCCCGCCGGGGCTGCATGCACTCGGGATCAGTAGTGGGCGCGACGGGCTCCTCTACGTCCCCACCGGCTACGATCCCGCGACGCCGCTCCCGCTGGTCGTGCTCCTGCACGGCGCCGGTGGAACGGCGTCGAACTGGTTCGGCTCGTACGGCGACCGGGCCAACGCCAACAAGTTCGTCATGCTCGCCCCCGATTCACGCGCGGCGTCGTGGGACGTGCGCTTCGGCGCGTTTGGCCCCGACGTGGCGTTCATCAATGCGGCGCTCCTGCGCACCTTCGCGGCGTGCGCGATCAATCCGCAGCAGATCGCACTGGCCGGCTTCTCCGACGGCGCGTCGTACGCACTCTCGCTCGGCGTGGCGAATGGCGACCTGTTCAGCCAGCTCATCGCGTTCTCGCCGGGCTTCCTCACCGACTCCACTGCGCGCGGCAAGCCGCAGATCTTCGAGTCGCACGGGATTCAGGACACAGTACTCCCGATCGACGTCGCCAGCCGCCCGATCGTCGCCAAGCTCCGGAGCCGAGGGTACTCGGTCGACTATCAGGAGTTCACGGGGGGGCACGAGGTGCCGCAGGGAATCTCCGACGCGGCCATGAGCTGGTTGCAGGCGAAGTACCACTCGGCGTGATCCGCGCGCCCTCGGGGCGCAGGCGGCGGGCCTTACCGTCAGCCTCAAGGAGCTACACAACAAGAGCGGCAGCCCTAGGGCGTTTAGAAGCTGGTCGTCAGATATCCGGCGGACGCTCGACGGCCTGATTCTGTTCGGTTACGCCTTTGCGCTGTATGAGGACGAGAACGGGCGTGAGATGGTTCACATGATCCACGTCAGCCAGCTCGAACAAATGGCCTCAGAGCGCCCTGCTGACGTCGAGCAGCGCCTGGCGCCCTATCGCCAGCTCCGGTCGGGCGGGCTGGCGCAGGGCGAGCGCAGGGCCTTCTGCATGGCAGAGATAGAGAAGGCTGATCTCCGCACAGAGAAACGGGAGCACATTCCGTCGCTCGACGCCGAATATCTCGATCGATCCACGGACACTGAGACGCGATTAAGCGCTGGCCCTGAGCGTGCACGAAAGTATTCACAAGGCGAGCATCACTACGAGCCGCTACTGGCCCCAGGCGTGCATTTTCACTGGCCCTAGGCGTGCGAATCGCTGGCCCTAGGTGTGCAAGAAACGGAGTAACTATTGGCCCTTGACCTGCGCCCCGAGAACGGGACCAGAGGGTCGGTTAAGGGCACGAGCCCAGCGAGACGCCGGAAGAGGCCCCATGCCATCACGGAGACAACGGGCCTCTGCGTCGCGGTACCGGTGATAGAACCGCCGGATCAACATCCCATAGTCGACACGGTGCCGCCTTACCTTAACGCAGAAAGCAGCACGTACTAGCCGCCCCCTCGCCGAAGGGTGCGTTCTAATCGCACGCAAGCGCGGCCAACGTAGAGGCCGGCGTTCTGCCGGCTTCTACGTTGGGAGGAGCCTCGGTCGTAGCCAATGGCTAGTGGGCCCAGAGCTTGGCCGCGACGAAGAGAATGGCAGCCAAGAGATACACGACGGCCGCGATGAGGTGAATGAGATGATCCGGGCGCGTGCGCCGCGAACGGGGGGGCTGCGGAGTGGGGGTCTTGCGAGGGCGCTTCTGCATTGTGTCTCCTCACCGCATGAACGGTAGGCAGGGTCGAGCCTCCTTGGGACGCCCGCTAATTATCGGTGCGTAGTGTGGTTGTCAACCCCACCACACCACAGTGGGCAGAAGTACAGCGACGGCGTGGTGGTTGGAAGGCATCTGCGCACTCGCCCACGGATGAAAAGAGGTCAAGTACCAAGAAGTGTGTAGTTCGCCTTCTGGATGGAGAGACGTTACGCGTTAGGCGACGTTCCGGCCGCAGAGGGCATGGCGCACGTTGATGGTGGGCGAGGCGGGGATGATGTAGTGGCGTTTGGCCCAGCTGTCACTGCGGTCGGCGGCGAGGGCCGTCGCCAGCCGGAGGTAGCTGGCCTCGTTCGGGAGGATGCGGATCACGCGCGTGCGGCGGCGGATTTCTTCGTGTTCGCGTTCCAGGGCGTTGGTGGTGCGCAGGCGCCGCCGGGCTTCGGCCTCGCCGAGCGCGTAGAAGCCGAGGGTGTCGTCGAGGGTCTCGTCCAGCCAAGCGGCGACCGACGGGAGGGGGTGGCGGAGCGTGGCGACCAGCTGCTGCGCCCGCGCCGTGGCCTCGGGGCGCGTCGGCGCCGCCCACACATCGCGGAGCGCCGCGAGGAGCATCGCCTGCCATGTGGGCGTGCTGACCCTGGTGAGCGCGTTGCGGAGATAATGCACCTGACAGCGCTGATGCACGGCCGCGGGGAAGAAGCGCTGCACGGCGGCTTTGAGCCCGGTATGCTCGTCACTGACGACGTACTGCACGCCCGTCAGACCGCGCTGGTGGAGATCCTTGAACACGGTACTCCAGGCCGGGCCGCTTTCGGCGGTGCCGAGCCACACGCCCAAGTACTCCCGAGACCCGTTCGCCGCGACGCCCTGCAGATAGCACTCGGCGAGCATACTCACGAGCGCTTGCTCATGGCGCTGGTAGCGCAACACCTCGAGCGGGGGAGTGGGCATCGCCCCCGCGGAAGACGCGGCGGGGCGAGCACCGGATTGCTGCCACAAGGACTTCGGACTACCATCGGAGAGCGGTGCCTTCGAGACGGTCATCGGACACCTTCTGGGCTGCGTGGGGCGCCAACCCCACCGGTGAGCAGTGTCACCCAGAACATGGACGGTGGCCGTTTCGTCTTCTACCACGACACCGGCCCCGCCTCCGAACCCCACACATCTACGCACACGACCTGAAAAGAGAAGACGTTCTGGGGCATCCGCATGCAGTAGAGCCAAGCTTTTGTGACGCGTGTCAGTAGAATGACAATGAATCGACGCAGTCAGAATCTCGAGGAAGCTCTCCTGGGGCCGTTCGCTGGCGAAGCCAATACTTGGGGGACGGATGTGCGACGGGCGTGCTGTGGTATTGACAAATACCACACCACACCATAGCTATTCCAAGGCGGGTATTCCGCGTCTTGCCGAACACTCATCGTTTGACTTATCCGGAGATATTAGCCTTGCCACACGCGGTGACTTTTTTCCAGGAGGTTCTTCGGGAGCTGCGCAACGCGCGGGGGCTCGGTTTGCGAGAGTTCGCCGCGCTAGTGGAGATGGATCCATCCAACTATGCGCGCTTTGAGAGCCTCAATCGTCCGGCGGTACCCACGGATGAGAACTTGTCGCGCATCGCCGAGGGGCTCGGCTTAGCGGCAGACAGCGAAGACCGGCAGGTTCTTTTTGATACAGCGGCTCTCGCACGTGGGCAAATCCCGACCGATCTCCGGGAAAATTCTGACGCAATGCGGCAGATGCCCCAAGTCCTGCAGCTCCTTCGCAACAACCAACTCGTGTTGGCGCAGCCACGCGGTGCCTCTCGCCGCGGTAGACGTTCTCAAACGGGCTAGACCTATGCAAACCCGCCGTTCACTGGACACTGACGAAGCGATGGTGGTGGAGCTCAGCCACTGCGTCGCTCAGGCTCTCGTGCCGCAATGGACTTCCGGGGCGTTTCCTCTTGAAGAGGCGATTGCGCCGATGGACTGGGAGTCGCGGGGGCTTCGAAAGTACTTCGTGAACGGTGATGCGCCGGTCAGCCTTGCGCAGCGTATCTGTAGGTCGCTGGAGCTGCTGTCGACCGAACTCGTAGAGTTGGAAAGGCCAATCCCCTTCGTGGGCATTTCACACGCGATCCGGAAGCACGTTGAACATGGTCCGTATGTCATCGTCTCCGACCCTTGTTTCTCGCGTGAAGAGCCCTCGATGTTCCGGTGGGCTGCGGCAGAGGCGCTTGGCGAGAGCTTCTTGCTGCGCCGCGTCGCTCTCCAGGCGGAAAGTGCCTGCGAGCATCTGCCGTACCTGAGGGACGTCTTCGCACAGCATCTCCTCGTCCCACGTGCACGGCTGACCGCCTTCATCGATGGTGCTGTCGCTGCGCTTCTGAGCAGAAGCTCGATTGCCGAGGACATCAGGCTTTCCGTACAGGGGAGCCTGTTCGCACATTTGGGCCGTGAGGTAGCAGAATCCTTTGCCATCCCCGTACGGAAGGCGTTTGGCCTGCTGCAACAGAGGCGGTTGCACCAACAGATCGACCGAACCCTGGCGGGAAAAGTTCTCCGCGTGGTGGGCGTTGAGCAGTCGTTGCTGCATGGTGCCTGCGTAAACGAGCTCTTGGGCTTCATCTCAAAGCAGACGGGTCTTCCACTGCGTCTCATCGCGCGTAGCGCAGTTGGACGACATCTGCTGAAGACAGCGCACCGCAGCAGCAGCTCACTATCATCCACAACAGGATGCCCAAGGGGAAGCCGTGCGCTAGATATTCTTGAGAGAACAGATGACAGCAACATCTACGGCTTCCTTACTGCCGATATCTTTCGAGTTGATCAAGTCGATCAAGTACGTCGCGCCGATTGCTATGGCGGGCAAGAAGAAGGTCATCTAATGGGTGAACGTGACCATTCTTTCTCACAGCAAGAACAGTTTTATTTGGAGTTGTCGCTTGCACTTCACCAACAAGAACAAGCGCATCATTTGTTGCACGCAGAGCGTCGACCACAATGTCGTGAACTCTGGAAGCCTGCACCTTTTTGCATGGCGTGATGCCCATTGTTTCGGCTGTCCTGTTCTCCTTTTACAATGCTTAATGGGACAGCAACCTAGGTTCCGAACGCCAGCTCCCGTGCGATAGGAGCCGCGCAAGCTTGGCACAGCGGACATCATGTGAGGCGCTCTCTCTTTGAGAGCGCCTTCGCATATCCTAGGTGTGTCGTCGGCGATAGGGGTGCCGTGCCGGCCGCGTGCCGGGACTGGCTTGCGTGGGATTACACACAAAGGCCTATGGATGCAAGCGAACGAAGTACCTGACTGGCGCATCTACTTTGCGGCGCGCGTCGGCGATGTAGTAGAGGGGGACGGGGCACTAATGAAGCCCGGCGACCTGGTGATTCACCTCGCGACCACTAGAACGCCAGAGGAAGGCGCGGTTGCTGTCCCGGTTGTAAGTCCGTATCGCCTGTCTCTCAACATCGCAATTCATGCCGCTCGAGCGGCTACGACCGTGCGGAAAAACGTCATCTTCCGACCCAAGGCCGCTGGCCGGAAGGATAGAGAGCTTGACCTGAAGTCGATGCCATCTCTCTTCGACTTCTTCGAGCAATGCATGATTGCGGCGACCTTTTCATACCAGGCAATCGAGACGTACGCAAACGCCCGAATTACCGAGGAGTTGGCGGAAGGTGCAACGATCAGCCTGCAGCGGAATGAGGGGCCGAAAGCGTTCGATGCCACTGAATTGCAGCGCGCCGCGTCCACGAATGAAAAGGTCGTGCAGGTGCTTCCAGAGATCACTGGTATCGCTCTCGACAAGTCTTCGACGCTGTGGCAGGACTTCGTGATCCTCAACAGGGTGCGCGACAGCACCATTCACTTGAAGGCAAAGGATCACTTCATCCACGGCGGCCTGGTCGATCGCGAAACGCTGTTCTATCGACTGCTAAACAACAGGCCGACCCGCTATCCGAAGAGCGCACTTGCGTTGATGCGCCACTTCTCTCAGGGCACGCCGATTACTTGGTTGGATCATGCCGAAGCTCTCCTTGCTGCTTTACCCTGAGATCGAGGTGCTAGGTACTCGACGACATCACGCGTGGTGTGCAGCACCAAGCCGTTGGAAGCAAATGAAATGCAGCGATGCGCGCATGGCCGTTACCGGTGGGGCAATCTTGCCCGTCGATAGCATGCGAGCATCGCTGCTTTGCGGAGTAGTTCGGGTCACAAACGATGAGAAGCTCCTTCGGGCGTGTCAATGGCCGAGGGCATCTCGTCCGCGGGCAAGAGTGAACTTCCGTAAAGTTGGCGCGTATAGAACTCAACATGGTCGAGTCCGGGTCGCCATGTCGGCATCGTAGTTCCCAACCATCATCCCCTACGCGGAGGGCTGTATGTGCGAACGATGCAGGAGCGAAGGCCGGACTGACTACGGTCATGGCGTGAGGATCGGCCAAGAGCGCGAGTCGAATGATCGGGATTCTGGACGTGCTGCGCGCGATCCGAACTACGGCGACAGGGAGTGGTACGACTCTGGTCGGAGCTCAGACTACTATGATGGCGTTAGCCAAGGACGAGAGAACGTGCGCAGGTCCACTGACTACGGTGAGTTTCCTTCGTGGGCTTAGGAGTTGGCGCAGTCGACCGCCGTCCGTTGAGCGAAGGCCGTGGCTCTCTCCGGAGAGCCACGGCCTTCTCAGTCAGTAGCCAAACTCCTTGGCTCTGGAAAGACGCGGAGAGCCAAGCGGCACCGCCATCGCGAACACTACACACCGGCAGTCAATACAGGACCGCAATAGCTTCGGGAATGATCCGCATCCACCGATTGATACGAAGCACTAGCTAGATCGGCACTTCATGCGAGGCGCTCTCTGAATGCGAGCGCCTTCGTTTTTCGTAGACCTGCGTCGTGGTCAGATGTCGGTGCCCGAGCAGGGTCTGCACCTTGGTGATGTCCACGCCCGCCTCGAGCAGCAGGGTGGCGGTCGTCGCACGCAGGGTATGCGGCGTGTAGATGCACTCAGTTCCTAGGGTCCCGTCTGCGAGCTCCGCGTCGTGCAAGGCGCCCGGGAGCTGGCGGAGATACCCCTCGATGGTGCGGTACATGGTCACCTCATCCATCGCGCGCGCACTTAGTGCCTCGACCCGTGGATGCCGCCGGGCGCGAAAAGCGGCCCGGACGTGAGGCCGGCGTGGGCGAGGTACTCGGTGATGGCATCGGCTGCGGCGAAGTGTACGCCGATGGTGCGGCGCCTGTCGCCTTTCTCGTGGAGTCGGAGCGTGGCCTGGTCGCCGTCCTGGTGGAGGTCGCTCACGCGAAAGCGGCAGCCGGTGCTCAAGCGGATCCCAGTGTAGAGGTACGTCTTGAGGATGGCGCGATCGCGGTAGGCGAGGACGCTCTCGCCGGCCGGCAGCGTCATGAGCTGGCGCGCACGCGTGGCGGTGAGCGCGCGGGTTTCCTTGCGGGGATCGCTCGAGGCGCGCGGAATGAACTGCGCGTGGGCGGGGTTGGGCACAATGACCGGCAGCCGGAGCTCGGCGGCCGCACCGCCCAGGAACTTGTAGAAGGACGAGAGCGAGGAGATCCGCCGGTTGATGGTCTTGGGGGTCGCGTCCTGGTCGAGCAGGTGCTGGCGGAAGTCGAGCACATGGCGGATCGAGACCTGGAGCATCGCGCTCGCATCGTCGGGCCAGGTCCAGCGCCGGAACTTGACGAAAGCCATCACGTCATCGCGATAGGCGCGCTGCGTGTGCGGGCTCTCGCGCCGGTGGATCCAGAGCTCGAAGAGCGTGGCGACGTTGGCGGCAAACTCCTCGAGCTGCGCCTGGACGGCCGGCGTGGCGCGGCCGTGGAGAACCGGCAGGGGAGCACTCAGCACACATGTCAGACTGCCACCTCTATCGCCGGTTCGGTCATTTGCTGATCTGCTCTTCCTAGCATTTTGGTCCCGAAGTACTCCGTCCAGCGCGGCGCGACGACGAGGCGATCGTGAAGTAGGAGCGGCACTCAAACGAAGGGACCGCCTGATCCATCAGACGTGCTAGGCCAACCAAACACCAGAGCCTGCAAACGAGGATCCCAATTGATCATACCAAGAGCCTGAACAACCTTGTCTGCGGGGGCTTCGCCGAACAATCTCAAGCGCACAGCACATTTCGCGGCGATTGCCGCACGGTTGTGGGCGCCGATTGGAGGGTTGTGAGATGAGGGGACAAATTGCTGGCGTGCTTGCGCTGATGGTGCTCAGCACCTCGGCAGGCCACGCGCAAAGGGCCTGTGCTGACGCGCTGGTGCCTACGCGGGAGGAGTCAGTACGCGATTCGCGGAATTGGCTATCGTACGCGCTGGTGATCTCGCGATCGAAGTACGAGGAGCTGAAACATTCCGCTGGTGCGGCGGTTGGCATCCCTGTGCTCGATGCGATAATCAAGGTCTCTGCGGACTACGACGACTACTCGAAGCGCGTTGAGCAAGCTGCGCAGCTAGAACAGCTACGGATAGATCAAAGGCAAGCCAGCTCGAATTTGCGCACGCACCTGAGTTCTGAATCCCTGCGTGCGTGGGCGGAATGTATGCGAAGCCAAGGCGGTGTACTGCTGTATGGCGGGAGTGTCAGCGACTTAGGCTTTGCGACAACAGTAGAGTGGGCGCCACCGCCTGGAGTCGCAGCCGGGACGCTGGATCTTCTAGTGATGGGAGGTAGGCTCGTGCTTAAGGCGGGGAGGTTCGAGCTCGGAGATGTCCGACTCGCAACCGTTCATTCAGAGCACTGGAAGACTAGATACCAACGCTCGTTCCTGGTTCAACGGCAGAAGGGGCAAACCACAACGCTCGTTGCAAATATCGGAGGCTTCACCGATACGCTTCTGGTCGGGCCCCTGCGAGATCCCCCTGTCTTCTCGTGGGCGAACTGGCTTGCAGGAAAGTGGTGTGGCCCTCCCGGCACTTCCTGGACGTGGGCGATTGACGTCGAAGAGCCACGTATCGTACACACCAGCGCGGACGGCGAGAGTCCCGGCCTGCGCTGGGAAATATCCGCAGCAGGACCTAGTCAGGTCCGGTTTCGGAGTACAACAAATCCAGATGAAGTCATCGTCTATCGTCGAGCGAACAACGACCGACTCGAGCTGCTTAGTCCGCGATCGCCGGGGTATCGTCCTGGTCCTTTTGAGCGATGCCCGTGAAGGAAGCTGACTAGGATCGCGCTCATTCTCGAACGGCTTTCACGAATGACCATTAGGGTTTCGTGCGCCTGTTAGAAAGAGCCTCGTAAGGGGATGAACTTCCGGAAATTAGCGCGGCTCCTCTCACAAGAGACCCAACGCGAAAAGGCGAAGCCCCCCTTCCCGCGTCGCGTGTAGGGGGGCTCCTTCATTTGCTCAACGGAATTGGTAGGGACCGTTAGAGATGCGCGGCGACGGCTCTAGTAAAGCACAAAAGCAACTCTCCGCACAAGCGACGCTTAGCGCCGATTCATTTGTGCGCTCGCCCACTCTTCTCCTGCCTTCCCTATCATCTCCTCCCAGGAACGAAAGCGGCTAGACGCTCGGACGTGCTCGTCCCAGTCAGCGTCCGGAATCGCCGCGAAGTCGTCCATTGAATCGACTTGATAGCCCGAGGCGTCGATGAATACCTCCATCGTCGGGTATGAGGTGTACTTCCGCATGAAAGCAGGCGAGAACAGCTCGGCAAAGGACACCTGATTCGTTTTCGCTATGCGCTCGACGTTTCGCTTCAAACGTTCAAGCCCAGAGAAATCACTCTTTACTCGAAGCACGCAAGTACTCCTCCCGAAGTTAGGACAAATGTCCGTGTTTCTTAGGGGAAAGGGAAGTGACTCTCTGATATCAGAATCCCCGTCAACAGCTACGCGATAATTGGCCTGCTGTTAGTGGGAATCTATCACCGCAGACTCAACGCCGCTGTTCCTCGTGCGGAGCGCGCGAGCCCACGATTTATCATGCATGAGAATGAACGAATGAAATAGGTATTCTCGTCGGCTTGGCACCAAGGATTTGCACCACCTCGAAAGCGCTAGTTAACCGCTAGCGAGCCAGCCATCCTTCGGCTTGAGAACACGGATGGCCTCCGACAGTAGTGTTCTCAACTGCCCGCCATCGTTGTACTTGATGGTGGTAAGCAGTGGATCGAGTGCTGTATTTCTGATCAGGAATGGAAGATCCGCCCGGTTTCTGAAGAGAACAACAACGGGTTTTCCGAAGGCAAGGGCAGCGCCAATCTCTACGAGAACAGACGTTACTGCCCGTTCCGGAATAATCGCCAAAACACCCGCAGAGTGTTTGAGCACCGCCAGATTACTCCTGAGCGCGATTGCTTCGTCATCGAAGTCCGCTTTACTCGCGCGACCCTCGACAGCACAAAATACTTTTGTCGCTCGGTACTTCGTGCGAATGTCATCAAGCAGAGTCAGGATGTCTGCGCGCGAACCGTCATAGCCTTCACCTAGCGCGTCCATCGGTACAGCGAAGAACAGGTCGACTAGAGAGTCGCTGGCGGTCGCTTCGCGCTCGCTTGTCGCAGGTACCGGCTTCTTCCTCACCCTTTTGCCGCTCGTGATCGTCGGTGTTGGTTCTACGAGTTCCAGCCAGTTGAGTTGTAGCAACGAGCAGAGGCACTGAAATAGATGTTCGCGAACACTCACCTTGCCGTTTTCAACTCTCGCCAGCCAAGCCTTGGAGACCTCGAGGTGGGAGGCGACTTCGTCCTGGCTCAGATGCCGAATCCGGCGCGCGGCTAGAACTTTGCTGGCAGTGTCAGCTCTGAGCGTAATGTTTTGCATCGTCGGCGTACGAGGGAGCAGTCTGTTTCGGTCGAAAGCGGTCGATTCGGTCGAGAGCGGTCGAAGGAGGTAGATCTCGGGCGTTTCCAACCATTGCTCAGCAGAAAGATTGGTTGCGAACATACAACCGCACCGAGTTGCTGCGGAGATGCCGCTGATACTCGTCACCCAAGACCGAGGATACGCCGATGGGAAAAGAGACGAACATTGACTACAACGCTTCGCAGGCCCCGCTCATGCGTGAAATCGCACGCGTCATCGTACAGCAG